>CANITX010000277.1 GCA_947470575.1 Rhodospirillales bacterium | reverse complement strand
CGAAGGCGCTGGACATGATCCGCAAGGAAGCATTGCCGTGTTGGGCGATCCATGAGGCCTGGCTCCGCCGCCCTCATCGGTCCGCCGGCACGGGGCCTTGGGTGGTAGAAGCGCCGCATGCCGCGGCGCGCAGCAAAGTGTTCAGTTTCCCGATGAACGGCTTCGACACATCGCAGACATTCAGCTGTTTTATTCCTGAATGCGCGATAAGGAAGTTCTTGCCGCCTTCGAGACGGATTATTATATACGGCGCGACTTTGTTCATTTCAGGATGCTAAAAGATGTCAGAGAATGAGAATAACAGCGCATTGCTGCAGCTGACTGCCGAAATCGTCGCTGCGCATGCCAGTAACAATAAGGTTTCTCTCACCGAATTGCCGCAGCTCATCCAGAGCGTCTATCGCAGTCTGGGTTCCGTTGGTGCCGAACCCGTCGAGGAACGTCCGGAGCCAGCCGTGCCCGTCAGGAAATCGGTCATGCCCGACTTCATCATCTGTCTGGAAGACGGCAAGAAGCTGAAGATGCTGAAGCGGCATCTGAGCACCGCTTACGGCATGAGCCCCGAGGATTACCGCACGCGCTGGGGCCTGCCGTCCGATTATCCGATGGTCGCCCCTAATTACGCCCGGCACCGCAGCGATCTCGCGAAGAAGATAGGGCTTGGCACGAAGCCGCGAAAGCGGCGGCGGAAGGCAGCCTAAGCGCCTTCGAACGTTTGTATGGAGAAATCTCAGAGCCGGATTTTTCCGGCGATCTGAGAAGATCCTGAACCTCGACCTTATCCTGGAGGCGATCCACGTGGCCTTCTCGATGCCCCGACTTTTGGTCGGGGCAAGAGGTAGTATGCTTTTTTAAGTGTGGATTTCCGAGCATCCGCTCATGGCGCATAGTTGACATGCATTGTGCAGTTAGATATTCAAGACATTAAGAATAATTGTTATTTTCAGGCAGCAGTACAATCCTTTGTCAAATGAAACCCGTTTCAAATAAATACACGAGAGAAAATTACCTGTATTGACTGGGATAAAAACTTAAGTATATTTCGTCCAGCAGCACTCCGCATAGCTTTGGGCATTTCGCCCTTCAGGCGCCGCGGGCAGCAGCAGATAACCGGACCTTCTGAGAGGTGTCGGTGAGCTGGTGCACGTGCTGCCTCTCTCACTGAACTCTTTCAGTTGGGTCCCTGTCCCGGACACTGAAGGAGTTTTCCAATGTCCAGCAAGACCCACAACGCCCGGCCCCGTGCAACAGGTTGCACGGGCCGCAACGACCTCTCCCCCCTCGACTACCTCGTCCTCGTTCCCAGGTCACCGGACGATCTGGTGGCGAACGAGCACAACGCCCGGACCCACGATCAGCGTCAGATCGTCAAGATTGCCGCCAGTATTCAGGCGTTCGGGTTCCTCAATCCGATCGTGATCGACGCGCAGGACCGGATCATTGCCGGCCATGCCCGCAATGAAGCGGCAAAACACCTCGACATGGCGTCCGTGCCGACGATCCGCCTCGACCATCTGTCGGCCGATCAGCTTCGCGCCTACGCCCTGGCCGAGAACCGGCTGGCCGAACTCGCCGGCTGGGACCGCGGGGTCCTGGCGGACGAGCTCGAATACCTGGCGACCATCGACACCGACTTCCAGGTCGAGGTCACCGGCTTCGAGATAGCCGAGATCAACCTCCTCATCGATGAGCAGAAGGAAGTCGCCGGGGAGGACCCGGCGGACGCCGTAGCAGAGCCCGAAGCCGGCCCGGCCACTTCCCGGCCGGGCGACCTGTGGCTGCTTGATGAGCATCGCCTCCTGTGCGGCGATGCCCTCCAGGAAGAGAGCTATAGAGCGGTCATGGCGGGTGAGCAGGCGCGCATGGTCATCTCGGACTGTCCCTACAACGTGCCGATCTCCGGCCACGTTTGCGGGCTGGGCCAGGTCCAGCACCGGGAGTTCGCCATGGCTTCCGGCGAGATGACGGTAGACCAGTTCACTACCTTCCTGACGACGGCCATCTATCTTCTCGCCCAGGCGACCGTGGCGGGAGGGTTGCTCTACATGTTCATGGACTGGCGCCATCTCCATGAACTCCTCGCCGCCGGCCGGGTTAATCGCGTCGACCTTATCAACCTGTGCGTCTGGAACAAGACCAACGCCGGCATGGGATCGTTATACCGGTCGAAGCATGAACTCATTTGTGTCTTCAAGCACGGCAGCGAGCCCCACATCAACAACGTCCAGTTGGGCAGGTTCGGCCGCTACCGGACCAACATTTGGGACTACGCCGGGGTCAACACCTTCCGGCGCGGTCGCATGGACGAGCTGACAGCCCATCCGACGGCCAAACCTGTGGCGCTCGTTGCCGACGCCATCCGCGACTGCACGCGGCGTGGCGATGTCGTGCTGGACGGCTTCGCTGGCTCCGGCACGATCATCCTGGCAGCGGAGCGTTCCGGGCGCCGGGCTCGCGCCATCGAGATCGACCCCGGTTACGTCGACGTCGCCGTCCGCCGCTGGCAGACCCTGACGGGCAAGGATGCGGTGCACGGCGAGACAGGGCTCACCTTCACCGCGACGGCCGCGACCCGGGCCGCCGACACAGGTGCCGTGCAACCCGTTGCAACCGGCGACGGGCCGACGGCGCCAATGGCGTCGGCCGGCATGCCGCCGGTTCGCCACCGCTCCCGTCCTGTCCCTGCTCCCTCCCACACCATCAAGCGGAGGGCATGATCATGTCGTCTTCCTCCGATCACCGCCCGCCCGCATCTTCGGAACCTCCGCCCCCGGCTCCACCTGCCGGGCCCGACGAAGAGTTTCCGGATGCCCCGGATGCTCCCACCGCCGACTACGAGGTCGGGTACGGCAAACCACCCCGCCACACGCGCTTCCAGAAGGGTCAATCGGGCAATCCCAAGGGCCGCAAGCCCGACAGCCAGAACCTGAAG
Source organism: Rhodospirillales bacterium (assembly GCA_947470575.1). GTDB lineage: Bacteria > Pseudomonadota > Alphaproteobacteria > Rhodospirillales > CAMCUA01 > CAMCUA01. Next base: position 139 of record CANITX010000277.1, on the reverse strand, counting down.
ACCATCTTCCGGAAGCTATTGTTCGAACCGGTCAAGGTGAAGGTGAACGGCAAAATACGCCGGATGCCCGCCATCGAGGCCTGCCTAATGAACCAGCGCACCCAGGCCCTGAAGGGCGATGGCAAGGCCCTCGACCGCT
>CANITX010000276.1 GCA_947470575.1 Rhodospirillales bacterium | reverse complement strand
ATGATCTTTTCAGCATGCAATGGAATGTCATAGCTCTATTTTAGGTAGGTCGAAATTAGCCGCCATATAGCCTCCTTTTCGCTACGTGTTCTTTGAGAAATTAGCAGCGGTCCATGAAACACTATGAATGTATAAAAGGGCGCTTCAGTCGAACCCAATCAGAATGATTTACGCGTTCGCCATGTGTGCCGCTTTGGCCAGCGCAGCGAGGATGACCCGCGCCTTCTCGGCGACGCTGACTTCTTCCACCTCTACCGGCCCGCCACTCTTGCCGGTGATCTCGGTGCGCTCACTGAGCAGACCGAACAGCTTCGCCTTGCCCATCGTAGCAGCCACTGCGGCGCTGGGATTGCCGCGCTCGCGGGCGTAGGCGCGGTCCTCGTCCAGCTGGCGGCAGATGTCATCGACGGTGATGTCGTGGCGCTGACGATGCACGGATTGTAGTTCCTCAAGCCGGGTAGCGATCTTGGGGTTGTCCAGCAGCTGCTTCGCCGCCCTGTTCACCGTCTCGGGCTTCGACCCTGAGCAGTCGTATGCCTGCCGGTACGCTTCACTCGCGTTGCCGGTCTCGAGATAGGCAAGGCAGAACGTTTGCTGTTTTGGCGTAAGCATGCAGTTCACTCCCGTATCGGGTCGCCGCCATTATATTACATTTTCTGAATGTATGGTACTTCAATGTCACGCTGCTCTCATCGCAACCCATCGCTGTCCTTCAAAGGAGCGATGTTGGTAACCACTTGCTGCATCGCAGGACAATGAGCCTGACCGAAAACTAACTGCGAAATCAGCACAGCTATCCATGGCGGGGCCACGGTGGTTTCAGTCGGAGATCGCCTAGCCAATGAAATCACCGCGCCATGTGGTACCCAGCATGGTACCCAGGCTAAACTCTCTTCTGATCTTTCAGAAGAAAATAAATCTAAACTATTGAAAAAATTGGCGCGCCCGGCAGGACTCGAACCTGCGACCCCAAGCTTAGAAGGCTCGTGCTCTATCCAGCTGAGCTACGGGCGCCAGAAGGTTGGCGGACGGACCCCTGCCCGTCCGGATCATTCCACTCTGTCGAACCGAAAGTTCTCGGCATAGCTTTTCGGGCGAATGCGCCGGACGTGAGGTTCGACGATGCGATAGCTATGGCCATGGCGCCCGGCGTAGGCGACGGCTTCTTCCTTGTTTGCGAAGCGCAGCCGTACTTGCCCCTGAGTATCGCGCGAGCCGGTCCAGCCCATCAGCGGGTCGATTTCCTTCGGTTCCGCCGGCTCGAATTCCATTACCCACAGCCGGGCGTTACAGTTGCCCGATTGCATGGCGGTCTTGGCCGGGCGATAGATGCGGACCTCGGTCATGGCGGCAACCTCTGCGGACGGGTTTCGGCTCTTGGCACTAGGCTTGCGTGCACCGGACGCTCTACCCCGAAGCCCTCGCAAATGCAAGGTCCTCTCGGCCGCCTGCGGCGAGACCGGCAGGGACGGCGTAAAGGACCTTGCTCACCATCCGGGACTTAGCCGACTGGTCGTCCTCGGCCTCGAGGGATCACCGCACTAACGGGTCCGGCGATAAAGCATCTGCTTGGCGATCTCGGATACCACGGCATACAGGGCGGTGATGCCGATAAGCGTCGCCAGGATGACCGGCGGCAGGGGCACGAGGTCGAAGTACGCCGCTACCGGCAGGTAGGGCAACGCGAGGGTCAATCCGACGACGGCGACGACTGATATCCACAGAAGGCGTCCGGGCTTGCTGAGGTAAAATGACCGCTGCGTAAGCAGCACCAGCACGATGGCAAGTTCCGTCAGAAGCGATTCGGTGAACCAGCCGGTGCGAAATACCTCCACCGGCGTTGCGAAAATGTACAGCAGGGCGCCAAACGTCATGAAATCGAAGGCCGAACTCACCAGGCCGAAGACGATCATGAAGTTGCGGATCGATCGATTGTCCCAGCGTCGGGGTTTCCTGACCATTTCGGGGTCGACGTTATCGCCGGCGATACTCATGGCCGGAAAATCGGACAGCAGGTTGTTCAAAAGAATCTGCTTGGCCAGCAACGGCAGGAAGGGCAGAAAAAACGATGCCGCCGCCATGCTGATCATGTTGCCGAAGTTGGCGCTGGTCGTGATGGCAATGTACTTGAGGGTGTTGGCGAAGGTCCTGCGGCCTTGCTCGACCCCCTGGCGTAGGACATCCAGATCGTGTTCGAGCAGCAGCAGGTCGGCCGCCTCCTTGGCGACGTCGACGGCCTGATCGACCGATATCCCGACGTCGGCGACATGGAGCGCCGAGGCGTCGTTGATACCGTCGCCCAGATAGCCGACGACATGCCCTGTTTTCTTCAGGGCCAGGATGATCCGCTCCTTCTGGTTGGGATCGACCTCGACAAAAAGGTCGGTTCGCTCGGCCACGTGCCACAAGGCTTCGTCGCGCATGGCGGTCAGTTCGGAACCGGTCAGCATGTTTTCGGCCTGCAGGCCCACCATCCGGGCCAGATGCGCCGCGACATAGCGGTTATCGCCGGTAATGACCTTGAGCTGAATGCCCATGTCGCGCAGCGTGGCCAGCGTCTCGCGGACGCCTTCTTTCGGCGGGTCGAGAAACAGCAGGAAGCCGGCGAAGACCATCGCGGCTTCGTCATCGCGCGTGTATCGCTCCTGAATGGCAACCGGCTTGGTGGCGACGCCGAGTATCCGGTAGCCCTGCGAACCCCAGGCCGCAAAGCTCGTCTCGATCCGCGCGCGCCGGGCATCGTCCAATGCGACGATGCCCGTATCCTCAAGCATGCGGTCGCAAATATCGAGAACGTTGGCCAAGGCTCCCTTGGCGATCAGCTCCCGGTCGCCGCCAACGCCCTGGACCACGACGCCGAGCCGCTTGCGGACGAAATCATAGGGAATCTCGTCCACTTTCCGATAGCTGGCGATGTCGAGGGTATCCCGTTCGGCCCTGGCGATGATGGCGTCATCCAGCGGATTGACCAGGCCCGTCTGGAAATGTGCGTTGAGGTAGGCCTTGTTCAATACCACGGCCGAAGGCTGTCCGGCCGTATCCAGGGCACCGTCCAACGCCATGATGCCGGCGGTAAGGGTGCCGGTCTTGTCGCTGCACAGGAGAT
>CANITX010000275.1 GCA_947470575.1 Rhodospirillales bacterium | reverse complement strand
CGCAAAGCCTCCAAACCCGGCCACCCTGCCGTGGGCGCTGGACCACGTCCAGGCTTTGGGGCCCTTCAACAACTCGCGACTGAGTGGGACTTCCGGTGCTACAATCCACAAAAGGTTATCAAACCAAATGGACTTCTTTGGTGGCACTGGCGATCGCCCTGGATCGCCAGTGCCAATGCGACTACTGCATCGCGTGGCGTTGGAGGGGGCGGCATCAGACGTGCTCAAGAATCTATGGGGACTCAAAGGTCCTAACTGAGGGAAACGATGGATCGTCGGTAGAATTTCGCTTCCTTCTGTAAAGCCGTCTCGCTCGTCGAGCCTGAATTGCTGTCAAAACGAAAGCGCCAACCCATTGCGCGGCGGCACTTCGCCGGCGACGAGGCGGGTCCATGCGGCGTGGATGGCGTCGCTGCCGGTGACGCGTTTGACGTCAACGAAGGCGTGCGAGGCCAGATAAAAATTACGCACGTCGCGCACCATGGCGGGGCCGAGTTGCGGATCGGCTTTGAGGCGTTCGGCGGCGTAAGTCGGCATGAAGAAAAATTCTGGCTTCGGGCCTGGCAATGGTTCACCCGGCGCGGCGCGTGCGGCGGCCCAATCGGTGACGCCAATGATGATGCTGCGTGTGAGCTTGCTGCCGAGGGTGCGGTGAATGGTGCCGGTGAGTTCGGGACGGCCGAGGAAATCCACGAACGTGACCGGCGTTTGCACGGCGAGCGAACCAGCCTCGTCATAAAGCGCGGTGCGATGATAGACGCCGCTCTCGCGCACGTAGTCGGAGTTTGCGGGCGACGTCAGGCCGACGACTTCAATGCTGCTGAGATTGCGCAATTGATGCGCAGTGGCGAGCGCTGTCTTCGATGACGCGCTGGAGAGGACGACGGTGCGCGCTTGTGCGTGCCGCACGCTATCGGCGGCCCACCAGCCTGTGCCGTAGAGCGGGCGGAAGAGTGTCTGCTCCGGCTCGTAGTTTGCGTCGTACGCGGTGTCGGCCCCGCTCTCAGTATAGATATTGTAGAGCTTGGCTTTGACGGCGCGGTGCGGCGCAGTGTCGATGAAGCCAGTCGCCGTTTTGCGTGGGCTAACGTCGAGCGTCTCAGCGAGCGGATAATAGCCATAATAGCGCGAGCCGACGGCGATGTCGGGCGCATTGGAGGCGATCACAGTGGCGAAACCCCAGACCGGCACTTTGCCCCAGGCTTCGGGGCCCGGGAAGAAATCCCAGTAGCCAAACGCGCCCTCGCCCATCGCGGCGTAGGTGATGTTGTTGGAGGTCAGCGCGAAGAGGTCAAGCTTCAATCGCGCATCGCCTGCGGCCAACGGCGCCAGTTCGACATCGACGAACCGCGTGTCGCGGATGTCGCGTTTGTTGATGTGAAGTTCGCGCATGGTCTTTCTTCTGCAGAGTAATGCCGGCTCGTTACGCTATCTTGGTCGCTCGTTTCCACACGCATCGTTGCTGAGTCTGCCCCGTCAGCCGAACAGGGCGCCTCGCCCACAATTCACTTCTTTTCATCTGGAACGTGCGTCGCCCGAGTTGTTGGTCTCAGCCAGATGACAAGTGATTTATCGTCACTTGCGACGAGCACTCGACCCGTCCAGCCCTCATCCTTGTATTTTCCTGTGAGCCATTTCACTTCTTTTTTCTCTTTGTCAAACTCGTAAGTCCCCTCTCCCACGAGTCGACCACCGGGCAGATGTACCTTGTATTTTCCACCCTCTTCGAGCACGAAATGGCCCAGAAAAATTGGTGGGCGGTTCGATGCTCCGTATGACCGCACGTTGTATCGACCGAGCTTCGGTTCAGCCGGCTCATCGGCCTGAGCGATGCCAGAGAAAATCACAAATAGAGTCACCATAATCCAACGGAGGTTTGACATAAACTTGGCCTTCGCAGTGGTTCAAAGTGGATGTTTAGTTATTCGTGATGGGGTCTGTTGTCATTCGATCATGGTGGCAGGATGGCCAGAACGGGATCAACGGGAAGGTCCCGAAACAGAGGGGACACTCAAACTTTCAGGGCCATCCGCTTCGCTCCCGACCCTGCCACCCCGCTGACGAATTGCCAGTCTCGTTTCCTCTGCACGCATCGGATTTTCCTTTGGGGAATCAATGTACCAGTCGCTTCGGAATCATGGCGTCATCAGGAAAATCTTTCAACATCCTCCCCTTGGCACAACGTGGCACGACACATTTCGTGGTGTACGATCAGGGTTCGTTCAATTTGTTTGATTCGTGGTTGCCCTTACGGTACAAAAATGGCCGAACGAGACAGTCAATGGGAAACGGAGCACTGTTCCCGTTGCCTTGAACGTTCGGCGGCAGGCGGATGCCAATATCGGTCTCCAGACGCACGAGACCTTATGCCCGAAGGCAGTCAATGCTTTTCATTCGGTGTCCGTACTGTCATCAACGGGTTTTCCGCTTCTTTTATTCTGGCCATAAGGAAAACCACCAGGCGCTGCGACCTGACGGGCAGCAGAACGAGTACGTCACGCTCCATCCGACCGGTCGTTACGAGGGGACGCTGGCCGGCGTCCCACAGTGCTACCGCCACCCGAAATGCGGTGTGGTCACGCGCATGCCCGAGGAGATCATCCGAAGCTATCTGGTCAACCCGTTCCTCTACGGTGCTGGTTCGTTCTGTTGTGGCTGTGGTGAGCACATCCCAGAGGAAGAGTTGTTTTGGACCGAGACAGGCCAGAATATGGCAGAATATACTCGCGAGTTGCGAGATGCATATATCCGGAAGCACGGCGCCCCGCCGCCGGCGCAGGGTTGATTGACCCTGGCCTTGGCGATGTGGGCCCAGCTTGCTACAAGCTCGGTGCGAAGCACAAGAAACTTCAAGCCGAGCCCCGATGCTCGCTAAACCTTGTCAAATGTCGGCTTGAGATTTCGTGGACCTTCGGCCCCCGGATTGAGGCAAGCCGGGCCACCCTGCCGTGATGTGCGGTTGTCATTCGATCACCGTGGCTGGCAGGCCAGGGTTGGACCAACAGGAAGGCCCCGAGCGGGAGTACACGCTCAAGCTTTCAGGGCCATCCGCTTCGCACCTGACCCTGCCACCCCGCCGTAGCTGCCGATCGTTCAGCGTGCTGTTTCGCAATGATCGGGG
>CANITX010000274.1 GCA_947470575.1 Rhodospirillales bacterium | reverse complement strand
GACGGCGAATTGCCGCGCATCGTCGAGATCAAGGGTATTCCCATGGACGCCAGCCTGGGACGCCACATGCTCTACGTCACCAACCAGGACAGGCCCGGCCTGATCGGCGGCATCGGGACCCTGTTCGGCGACGCCGGCATCAATATCGCCACCTTCCACCTGGGCCGCGCCCGGGCGGGCGGCGACGCTATCGCCTTGATCGAGGTGGATCAACCGATCCCGCCCAAGGTTTTGGATGCCGTGCGGGCCATGCCGCAGGTGGTCCAAGCCAAGCCATTGGCGTTCTGAGCGCCGATCCCAAAGGCTGGCAGGCGCGATGCGAGGCCGTTAGACGGAGGTCGTTACCCGCGGTAATCGAGGTGGCGGCGGATTTCTGCGGCAACGGCGTGGAACATGGCCTCGGTCAGGCGTCCCGTATTGGTGTTGTAGCGGGAGCAATGGTAGCTGTCGAAAAGCCGCCGTCCGTCCGGTAGATCGTGGTGCGCCCCATGGGCGAAGGGGTAGGCCGACTTGCGCAGTCCCAAAGCGGCAAGGACCGCGCCATGGGCAACCGTTCCCAAGGCCAGAACCGCGCGCAAGCGGGGCAGGGCGGCCAATTCGGCGGCGAGGAAGGGCCGGCAGGCGGTGACCTCGGCGCCGACGGGGCGGTTTTCCGGCGGCAGGCAGCGCACGGCGTTGGTGATGCGGGCTCCGGTCAGGACCAGCCCGTCGTCCGGTCGGGCGTCGTAGGTTCCCGAGGCAAAGCCATGGCTGGCAAGGGTTGCGTATAAAAGGTCCCCGGCATAGTCGCCGGTAAACGGGCGGCCGGTGCGATTGGCGCCGCGCAATCCGGGGGCGAGACCCACGACGAGCAACTGGGCCTGAAGGTCGCCGAAGGAATCGACCGGGGCATTATGCCAATCCGGCCATAACCGGCGGTTTTCCTTACGAAAAGCGGCCAGCCGGGGACACCGTGGACAATCGTGTCCGGGAAAGTGTCTGGCGCGCCCCGAAGACAGGCCGGCTGCAATCGCCATCGCCGCAGTCAGGCCATTTCGTAATCGGCTTCGGAATCGTCAGGGTAGTCGTCGTCATCGTCGCTGTTGGGGGACGATTGATCTGGCCGTCGCGCCTGGCGTTGGATCAACTTCTGAATGTCTTGCAGTTCGACGAAGGTATCGGCTTGGCGGCGCAATTCGTCGGCCACCATGGGCGGCTGCGAACGCACGGTGCTGACGACGGTTACACGAACCCCCTTGCGCTGTACCGCATCGACCAGCCGGCGGAAGTCGCCGTCCCCGGAAAACAGCACGACATGATCCAAATGTTCGGCTATTTCCATGACATCGATGGCAAGCTCGATGTCCATGTTGCCTTTGATCTTGCGCCGGCCCGTGGCGTCGGTGAACTCCTTGGTCGGCTTGGTAACCATGGTGTAGCCGTTATAATCGAGCCAATCGACCAACGGCCGGATCGGGGAATACTCCTGATCTTCCATCAACGCCGTGTAATAGAAGGCACGGATCAGCCGGGCCTTGCTGCTGAACAGGTCGAGCAGCCGCTTGTAATCGATGTCGAAGCCTAGCGCGCGGGCGGCGGCATAGAGGTTCGAGCCGTCGATGAAAAGGCTGATGCGTTCGTCGGGATGAAATCGCATAACGCTTTATCCTCTTTTTTCAATAGGATGGAGAATATTCCCCATCTTTAATATCAAGTTTTGGGCAATGCTGCCCGTAGTGCGAAATGAATTAGGGAGCTCGGGCCGAGCCATCAGTGGGGTATAAGTAATCGCGAGGCGGCAATGTCGCAAGAGAATCACACCGGGGTTGGCCGATGGCGGCGGAAATCATCCTTGTCGGGCTTGGCTCGAACCTTCCCAGCGCGGACTTTGGGTCGCCGATGGCCATCTGTCAGGCGGCGATCGAAGCCCTGCGTGCCGAAGGTCTGCCGATTGCCCGCCAATCGCGCTGGTATCGCAGTGCGCCCGTGCCGCCAAGCGATCAACCCTGGTATGTCAACGGTGTGGTCGCCCTGGAACGGGCGCCGGACCCGGACATGCTTTTGGCCCTGCTGCATCGCATCGAAGCCCGTTTCGGTCGCGTGCGCGGGGCGCCGAACGCCTCGCGGGTATTGGATCTGGACCTTCTGGCCTATGGCGAGCGCATAGCGGCAGGGGGCGACGGCAGCCCCATCCTGCCGCATCCGCGTTTGCATTTGCGCGCTTTCGTCTTACACCCGCTGTCCGAGGTCGCGCCGGGCTGGCGTCATCCCCGCTTGGGTCGGTCGGTGGCCGCGATGCTTCGGGGTTTGCCGGGAGGTCAGAGCGCGGAAGCGATGGGCTAGCCGGGCCCGGCTGGGTGGCGCGGCCCCGGAATCGCACGATTCCAAAATGTTGCTGCCCTTGCCAGAGCGCCGGTGGGCTCTATATATTCCAAAGACGATGCCGCTCGTTGCCGGTTCAACGGGGCGGCCGCCTTCATTTGGAGTTCGGCGAATGGCACGGGTTACTGTCGAAGACTGCATCGTTAAGATCCCCAATCGTTTCGACTTGGTGATGATGGCGGCGCAGCGGGCGCGCGATATCTCCTCCGGGGCGGAATTGACGGTCGATCGCGACAACGACCGCAACCCGGTGGTTGCCTTGCGCGAGATCGCCGAGGAGACCGTCGACATCGCCAGTCTGGAAGAAAACGTGATCAAAGGGCTGCAAAAGCACGTGGAATTCGACGAGCCGGAAGAAGACGAGATGGATTTGCTGGCGATTCAGCAGGACATGCAGAACGAGATCGGCAGCATCGGCGTGGTGGTCGGCAGCGAGGACGATACCTTGTCGGGCGACGACGAAGACGAGAGCTCGGCGGACGATGTCGTCCGCGAGTTCCGGGGCGATGGCAATGACAACGCAGATGCGGAGGACTCCCGCGGCCGGTAAAGCCAAAGACGACGCGGATCGCCGCCCGGTGAGCGGCGAGACTTCGTCTCCGGCCCTATCTGCACGCCTGCCCGAGGAGACCAGGGGCGCCACCGAGCCGAGGGTCCCGGCCGGGCGGGGTCGTATGATCCGGCAATTCGAATTGGTCGAACGGATTCGCGAATACGATCCGAAGGCCGACGAAGACGCCCTCAACCGTGCCTATGTTTTCGCCAT
>CANITX010000273.1 GCA_947470575.1 Rhodospirillales bacterium | reverse complement strand
CAGCCTCGGTTACCGGCCAACGGCCCCGGAAACCGCGACGCCGCCATTGCCGCCTTCCGGTTCCGCTTCGCTCCACCTACAGCCGGCAATGGCCAGGGAGGAAGCAATGCACTAACATTCAACCCGGACCACCTAATGGGGGCCGATCACTACTCCCCTACATTAAATTCAAGAATCTCGATCTAAAAATGCTCTGGTGAAGGAAAAAGGCGACACAGGAATCGGCGACGGAGGGGAGAGACCATGACGCTATCGGCGAGTAGGGTGGTGCAGACCGAAGCGACGGCGGAATACATCCCACGCGAGGACTGGCTCGCCCGGCGCAGCGAAGCTGCCCTCGAACCCGAGCGGATGATCGTCGACGCCCACGTCCATATGGGCGACAGGCAGGTTTTTCGTTATATGCTACCCGAACTCCTTGCCGACATCGCCGACGGACACGACGTCAGGGCCACAGTGTTCATCGAATGGCGGTCCATGTACCGCCGCGCCGGGCCCTCCGAAATGCGTCCGGTGGGTGAGATTGAGTTCATCAACGGTATCGCCGCCCAGGCCGCAAGCGGCCAATACGGTCCGCACTATGCTTGCAGCGCCATCGTCGGCAATGCGGATTTCACGCTGGGGGACCGGGTCGAGCCTGTTCTCGAAGCCATGATACGGGCGGGAGGCGGGCGATTTTGCGGCATCCGCCCAACGACCAAATGGCATCCGCCCACAGGGATCGCACCTCTGCCTTCCACGCTACCGCCCGGTGTCATGCGCCAGGCAAACTTCCAGGACGCCGCGCGCTGTCTCGGTCGACTTGGGCTTTCCCTCGACATCTGGGGTTATCACACCCAGCTTCCCGACATTCTCGCCCTGGCCCGTGCCGTCCCCGGCACTACCGTCATCGTCAACCATTGCGGTGGACCGCTGGGCATCGGCCCCTATGCCGGCCAGCACGAAACCATGATGCGTGATTGGAAGGCCGGCATGGCCGCCCTGGCACGGGAGCCGAATGTCGTGGTCAAGGTGGGCGGCCTGGGCACTCTGAGTGCCGGCTTCACCTTCCACAAGGCCGATCGGCCGCCGTCATCGGCCGAACTGGCCGATGCGTGGCGGCCTTATATCGAGACCGTCATTGAGCTGTTCGGTGCCAGCCGCTGCTTGTTCGAAAGCAATTTTCCCGGCGACAAGCGGGTGTGTAGCTACACTATTCTTTGGAACGCGTTTAAGCGCTTGGCGGCGGCCGGCACGGAATCGGAAAAGACCGCGCTGTTCAGCGGCACGGCCATGCAGGTCTATCGGATCGGATTAAGCGACCTGACATGACGGAAGGGCCCGTGTCGTTCAGACTCGATCTGCCCCATAAACCGCCATGCGAAACATCTAGCCCGCCAGCCTGCCGAGCGCGGCGATCACCGCATCGCCCATGCCGGAGGTCGAGATCGGCGCGACGCCCGGGGCTGCGATGTCGGCTGTGCGTTCCTTGCGGGCCAGCACGTCGGCGACCGCGGCATCGAGCAGGTCGCCGTCCGCTTCGCGCCCCAGGCTATGGCGCAGCGCCAGCCCGAGGCTGAGGATCGAGGCCAGCGGATTGGCCTTGTTCTGGCCGGCGATGTCCGGTGCCGAACCGTGTACCGGCTCGTAGAGCGCGGTGCGCTTGCCGCTGGCTTCGTGGACGCCGATCGACGCCGAAGGCAGCATGCCGAGGCTGCCGGTGATCACCGAGGCGCAGTCGGAGAGGATGTCGCCGAAGATATTGTCGGACAGTAAAACGTCGAACTGGCGCGGATCGCGCACGACCTGCATCGCGCAATTGTCGACATACATGTGGTTGAGTTCGATGTCCGGATAGTTCTTGTCGCGGAACGCCTGTACTTCCTCGCGCCAGAGCTGCCCCGATTCCATGACGTTGGCCTTGTCGACCGAGGTGACTTTGCGACGACGTTTGCGCGCCAACTCGAATGCCACCTCGGCAATGCGCAGAATTTCCGAGGTGGTATAGACCTGGGTGTTGACGCCCCGGCGCTGACCGTCCGGCAGGGTCTCGATGCCGCGCGGTTGGCCGAAATAGATGCCGCCCACAAGTTCGCGCACCACCATGATGTCGACGCCCTTGGTAATTTCGGGGCGCAACGGTGAGTCTGATGCCAATGCCGGGATCGGCTTGATCGGCCGCAGGTTGGCGAACACACCCATTTGCTTGCGTACCGCCGGCAGGCCGTACTTCCGGCGGATGTCCTGCGGCATGTGCAGGTTGTCCCCGGCGCCACCGACCGCACCGAACAGCACGGCGTCGGCCTTGATCATGTCCTCGACCAATCCGGGGCGAAGGAACTCGCCGCTCTTGTGCCAGTACTCGGCTCCGAATCTGTCGTCATGGCTGATCTCGCAATCGAGGCCACGATGCTTGGTAAACCATTCCAACACGCGCGCCGCCTGCGCCGTGACCTCGCGGCCGATACCGTCGCCGGGGACCACCATCAAGTGCTGGCGATTGCGCGTTGCCATCTCGTTCTCCCTCGTTGTGTCGCTATGCCATAGGTCCAAGGTCGCCGGATAGAGTCCTTCGATGGACCTTTGCGGGACCGGAACTGTGCTTATCGTCCGACTGGCTTTTGACCGGTCCTGTCGCTTTTGCCAATGGTTAGTTTGGATCGGCGAGGAGTCTTGTCCGGACCGATTGGGTTGACGCGGGAACCTGCCATCGTTCAGCCAGTGCCGCGCGGCTGAGGACCTCCGGAAAAATGCCGCCACGCGATCTCAACGCAACCTATTGATTGGATTGAAGCACTGCCTGTCGACTGCCAAGGAAGCGCCGTGTCGCCGGTGCATCGGCCCCGACGACGCCGGGCGCGGCGCATGGCGGCGGCGCGCCACGCAGCTCGGCTTCGAGCAGGCGCAGGGATGCGGCGTCGTCGATGTCGTACCAGGCAGGCAGGCTGACGACCGGCAGCCCGATCTCGCGGGCGCGGTCGAGCGTGCGTGCATACACGACGTCCGTGCTCCACGGCATATCCTCATAGAGATGCGGATGCGGTTGCGACACGCCGATCAAGGTGTAACCGCCATCGATCGCCGGGCTGAGGACGACGTTGTCGGCGCCCCGCGTTGCCTCGACGGCCGCGCGCAGGATAGTACGTGGCAGGGTGGGGCTG
>CANITX010000272.1 GCA_947470575.1 Rhodospirillales bacterium | reverse complement strand
ATCTCCGTCTTGATAGGCGACCTGGGTCTCGCCGCCGGATGCAGGAATTTTGCTTGTTGTCCCGAGGGTCGCGGGGACGAGCGTCCCGGACGCAACCTAGAGCATTTTGTCGGGCTGTTGAACCATTCTGATGGCGCCGATGCGCAAAAATGCGCTCAAAACCGCTCCTCGCCGTGACGGCGGACGGCGTCGGGGAAATCCCGGTACAGGGCGAAGCGCAGACCCGTCGCCCTGGAATTGACTGCATGGTGCAGGACTTCGGTGTTCCCGTCGCGCCCCGCCACCTGGCGAAACGCGGCGTCGAGCTGGGCCAGGTCGCTGGTTTCCACCATGATGTGGAACTCGCCCATGCCGTCGGGCCGCAGCCCCAATTTGCAGCGGGTAACGCGATAGCCGCTAAGGCGGCCCTCGGCCTTGAGGTGATCGAGAAAGGCGCGCACATGCTGGGCAAAGGCCCAATCGTCCTCGCCGGCCTTCAGGTCGCACCAGATATGGTAGATGTCCATCGGCTGTCTCCATCGCCGTTCTCGACAAGGCTTTGCTCCGCGCCGCCGCGCAACAGCGGCGCGGCTGTCACCCACCAATCGGGTCGGGCGGCGGCCAATTGGGCGGCGCCGCGCCGTGCCGCCTCGGCATCGGCAAACAGGGCGAAGGCCGTGGCGCCGCTGCCCGACATGCGGGCGATCAAGGCGCCGGGCAATCCCTCCAGCATCGCGATGGCCGTCCCGACCGCCGGTGCCACGACCTTGGCCGCCTCCGTCAGATCGTTGCGGCGTTCCGCCAGCAGGCGGGCTAGGTCATCGGCGTCGGCGGGGGCGGCGCCGAAGCGGGCCGGTTGGGAATAGGGACCTTGGCGGACGGCGAACACCTGCGGGGTCGAAGCCGCCTGCCGGGGATTGGCCAGTACCAGCCAGGCGGGCGGTAGGGGCGGCGCCGGGTCGAGGAGATCGCCGATCCCGCCCAGGTAAGCCGGCTGCCCCGCCAGGCAGATGGGCACGTCCGCCCCCAGTCCCAGGGCGAGCGCCATCGAAGCCTCGGCTGCGAGTTCGATGCGCCACAGGCGGCATAACGCTCGGATGGTGGCCGCCGCGTCCGCCGAACCGCCACCGATGCCCGCCGCCGCCGGCAGGTTTTTTTCCAGGTGGAGGGCCGCCGTGGCCGGCACGCCCGCTATTGCCGCCAAAGCCCGGGCGGCGCGCAGCACCAGGTTGTCCGCCCCCAGCGGTATGGCCTCGGCGAATTTTCCCGATACGGTCAGGCTCAGATCGGCGGCCGGCGCGGCGCTGACGCAATCGCCCACACCGGCAAAAACGACCAGGCTGTCGAGGTTGTGATAGCCGTTGGCACGCCGGCCGACGACGTGCAGGTACAGATTGATCTTGGCCGGGGCGAAGGCGGAAACCGCCGCTTCTGCCGCCGGCCCGTTCCCGGTCCGGCGCGACGTCACGGTCAGCCGCCGTTGCCGCCGGGGGCTACCGCCTGTCCCTCGACCAGCCCGCGCTTCAGCTTCTCTTCGACCACCGTGCGCAGATCCTCGGCGGGGCTGAGGCTAAGCGCCCGCATCCACTGGAAGCGCGCTTCCTCGCGCCGTCCGACCTTCCAATAGACATCGCCCAGATGATCGTTGATCACCGGGTCTTCGGGGCGCAACTCCACCGCCCGTTCCATTTCCTTGACGGCGGCGGGCAGGTTGCCCAGCCGATAGTGGGCCCAGCCCAGGCTGTCGACGACATAGCCGTCGTGCGGACGCAGCTCGACCGCGCGGGCGATCATTTTTTGCGCCTGTTCCAGGTTCAATCCCTGGTCGATCCAGGAGTAACCCAGGTAGTTGAGCACATAGGGTTGTTCCGGCTCGAACTCCAACGCCTTGAGCAGATCGGGTTCGGCCTTGCTCCATTGCTTCGAGCGTTCGTAGGCGATGCCGCGCGCGTACAGCAGCGACCAATGACGCTTGCTAAGCGTGCCGATGCGCTTGATGGCCTTGTCGTAGGCAGCAATGGCCTCTGGGAAGCGCTCATGGCTGCGCAGAATGTCGCCCAGGCTGATATAGGGATCGGCGCGATCCGGATATTCGGCGGCCATGCCTTCCAAGGTCTTGATCGCCTCGTCGAGTTTGTCGAGCCGGTCCAGATTGGCGGCGGCGCGCATGCGCGCCGTCCAGGAGAAGGGCGAACTGTCGGGAATGCCTTTATAGACCTGATTGGCCTTTTCCAGCTGCTCCTCCGACTCGAACATTTCGCCCAGCAGGATGCGTGTCAGCGGGAAGTCGGGGCGCAGGTAAAGAGCCAGGTTCGCCAATGCCAAGCCGGTGTCGCGCCCGGCTTGCTGGCGCAGGCTGTTGGCGACGCCGAACAGCGCCTCGGCCATGCCCTCGTTCGCATTGGAGACGACCGGACCGATCTTACCGCCCGACCGTAGCCGCTGTAGGGCCGGACCGAGCAGCTGCGACTCCGGGTTCTTATCCAGATACTGGGTATAAAGCGCTTCGGCTTCCGCATTGCGGCCGGAGCTTTCGAGCAAGGCACCCAGCATCTGTATCTGACGCAAGGAAAGGGTTTCGGGGTCGGTCATGGTTTCGCGGAAAGCCGCTTCCGCCGGTCCCAGGCGCCCACCGACCTGATTGATCAGGGCGACATGCAACTGGCGCATGGCCGTTGCGCCGCGATTGGCTGACAGCGGGGCCAGCGCCGCCAGCGCGTCGTCCACTTTATTCTGCGCCGCGATCGCCCAGGCGCGTGCCAGGGGACCGACCACGGCGGATATGCCATTGGCGGGCAGCCCGGCGGCGTGGGTCTCCGCTTCGGCCGGCCGGCCGGCCTTCATCGCCCGCGTGGCCAGCATGATGTGGGCCATGGGGTTGTCTTTCTCGACGGCCAACAGCCGTTCGGCCAACCGCAGGGCATCGTCCATGCGTCCGTCGACCGAAAGGATCATCATGGCGGAACGCAGCAGGTCGGGGTTCTTCGGGTCGGCGGCAAGAACCTCGAGCAGGTAATCGGCGGCCTGTCCCAGGTCGCGCTGTACCTGGGCATGGCGTGCCGCCAGATAATTGCCGGAAACTGACTTGCCGGGCCTCGGCTCGATCACCCGCACGGATGTATCGGGCACGCCGGCATCGGCGACACGCAACGGTTCACGCTGT
>CANITX010000271.1 GCA_947470575.1 Rhodospirillales bacterium | reverse complement strand
TGCCGCTTGACTAGGCCCAATATGAACGCGGTAGATTAAGACTTGAGTTAGAGGGGATTTGCCGGCCTGTTGATTAGGCTGGCGGGGGACTCATGGCTGACATAGCGGGTGCTGGACGAGGCTTTTTCGGCCGCTTGTTCCAGAAGAAGGAAAGAGCGCGGGGTACCGGGCGGGTTTCCCGCTTGCGTCGAGCGTTCAGCAATGACCGCCTGCTCGCTATTGCCCTCCTGTCGCTGGCCATGTTTGCACGGGTCGAGGACCCCTTGCCGATGGAGATATTTCGGCTCAAGGTTTTTGATTATTATCAACAGATTGAGCCGCGCCCACTAAATCCTAATTCACCTGCCGTCATCATCGACCTGGACGAAGCCAGCCTGACCGAGATCGGCCAATGGCCCTGGCCCCGGACCCAGGTCGCCGACTTGGTTCAGAAGCTCTTCGCCAAGGGTGTCGCCGTGGTCGGGTTCGACGTGTTTTTCGTCGAAATGGACCGGATGTCCGGTCCGATGGTGGCTCGCGCCCTGCCTGGAATCGACGAGGAAACCCGCGAGAAGCTATCTCGGCTGAAAAGCAACGATGAGGTGATGGCCGGAGTGATTCGGGCCAACAAGCGCGTTGTCCTTGGCCAGGCTGTGGGGTTTGAGCAGGATCCGGCGGCGCTCAAGCGCGATCCGCCCATTTCCACTGTGGCCGAGCTGACGTCCGGCCAAGGGGTACGGCAGCCCAGAGAATGGCTCTCGCCGGTTCCGGCCCTGATCCGCAACAACCCCATTCTCGAGGGGGCGGCGGTCTCGACCAAGATACCGCGCAATGAGTGGGGCGGAATCGGCATGGTTTCGCTGCAGCCGGAGCCCGACGGCATTGTGCGCCGGGTCCCCGCCTTCACGCGCTTCAGCTATCCCGGCGAGGGGCCCGACGCCAAGCCTCGCGAGGGACTGCTTCCGGCTCTTTCGGTGGAGATGCTGCGGGTCGCCTTCCAGCGACCGTCGATCGCGGCTCGGGCCGACCCGTTCGGGATTTCCCAGGTGCGTATCACGCCGCAGCTCGATATCAGCACCGACGCGCGCGGCCTCATGTGGCCTTACTTCAGCAGATCCGACAAAGCCAAGTACGTCTCGGCCAAGGACGTGCTAAACGGAACGGCCCCGGACGAGAAGCTGCGCGGCAAGCTTGCCATCATCGGCACGTCGGCGGCGGGCCTGCTCGACATCAAGACCATCCCGACGGAACGCTCGATTCCCGGAGTCGAGGTTCACACCCAGCTCATCGAATCGATCCTGACCAAGTCCTATCTCGACCGGCGCGTGAACATCCAAGGAATGACGCTGCCGCTCAACATGGACACGGCGGAGTTCATGCTGGCCGCGACCGGCGGCCTGCTGATGATCATCTTGGTGCCTTGGGTCGGCGCCCGCTGGACCTTGATCGTCTTCACGGCGATCGCCGGCGCGGCGGCTGGGACGTCCTGGTATCTCTTCACCGAGTCCCGGGTGCTGTTCGATCCCGTCTTCCCGGTCGGCTTGATTTTCACCCTCTACGCGCTGCTGACCTACACCAACTACGCGCGCGAAGAGAAGCAGCAGCGCGAGACCCGCGGCGCCTTCGCGAAGTATATGTCGCCGGCCGTCGTGGCCCGTGTGGTCGAGGATCCGACCCTGCTGACGCTGGGCGGTGACAAGCGCAACATGACCATCCTGTTCTGCGACGTGCGCGGCTTCACCGGCATCTCCGAGCAGTTCGACGCGGAAGGCCTGACGGTGGTCATCAACAAGCTGCTGACGCCGCTCACCAACGTGATCCTGACCAACCAGGGCACCGTCGATAAGTACATGGGCGACTGCATCATGGCGTTCTGGAACGCGCCGCTCAACGTGCCCGATCATCCCAAGCAGGGCTGTGTTTCTGCGCTGCAGATGATGCAGGCCATGGGGCCGCTCAACGACCGCATGGAAGCCGAAGCGAAGGAGGCCGGGCGCATCCATCTACCGCTCAAGGTCGGCATCGGCCTTAACACGGGGGATGCGGTGGTCGGCAACATGGGCACGTCCCAGCGCATGGACTATTCGGTCCTGGGCGACACCGTGAACACGGCGTCTCGCCTGGAAGGTCAGTCCAAGACCTACGGCGTCGACGTCGTCATCGGACCCAACACGGCGGCGCGGGTGCCGGAAATGGCGGTGATCGAGCTCGATCTGCTGCAGGTCAAGGGCAAGAGCGTCGGCATTCAGGTCTTCGCCTTGATGGGGGACGAGACGGTCGCGCAGTTGCCTGCGTTCCAGGAATACCTTCCGGTCCACAGCGCCATGCTGAAGGCTTACCGCAGCCAGCAGTGGGACCTCGCCGAGGAGCTCCTCAGGGGGTGCCGCGTCAAAGGCGAGCAGTTCAAGCTGGAGGAGCTTTGCGATCTCTATGAGGCGCGCATCGAGGCCTACCGCGCCGAACCGCCGGATGCGGATTGGAACGGCGTGTTCATCGCCACCTCCAAGTGACGCGATAGCATCGCGTCACCCCGGCGAAGGCCGGGGTCTCCCACCTTCGTCATGGCCCGGGGTTATCCCCAAGAAATGGGCCTTATCCCCGATATGTTGTGGCTGTGGGTTAAAAATAGACCCTACACTTAGAGTATAGTGGCGGGGTCAGCGGGTCGGTGCATCCGTGCCCGCGACGTCAGGCCTTCCCGCCCTCCATGGCGGGCGTGTCGATGGTGCTGGTGAAGATCGGCGCCTGGCTGACGCGGGGCCACCGCTGGAATGGTGTGAGGTTCCGAACGCCATTTTTATCAGCGCGCATTTCGGAACAAGTGATGAGCTAAAAGGCTCGGCTCGCCACGGATCGCATCGCTGGTCCGGGGTGGGTGCCGTTGGGTCCGCCATCTTGCGGAGCCGATACGGAAGGTACGCGAGACCGCCCAACCTGCGCGTGACACCTTCCAGCGATGTGCGTCCAAGCCGACGGTTGGCTCCGACGTTCAAAAGATCGGTTTTCTGCGGAAGGCCGATCTGCGCCCCACCTCTGGTTTCACCAACGTTCATGCTAAATTCTCATTCCAAGTGCAACACCGTTATGCTTCGGAGTTGCGATGGGAATTCACTATAGTCAGCTCGACCTTGATGAGCGTTACGAGCTTTATCGTCTCCGGGAGGACGGTAGAGGCGTTCGAGAGATCGGCCGCCTGATGGGC
>CANITX010000270.1 GCA_947470575.1 Rhodospirillales bacterium | reverse complement strand
CGCCGGCGATGATCACCCGCAGACCTCGCGCCTTGGCACTGCCGGCATAGTCGTAAAGCCGCTTTGGCGTGCGGTGGGCAGAAACGATGCGGGTTTCGTAGGTGACGCCCAAGGCGTCCAGCGTCTCGGCGGCATGGCGCAGCGTCTCCCAGTCGGACTGGCTGCCCATGATGATTCCGACGTCGACGCCCATCAGGTCTTCCCCCGTCGCCCCCAGCTGGCGAAAGGCGGGGATTATAGGAGGACAGGGGCCAAGGGCAAGCCGTGCTCGATGGACGCGACGGAACGTGCCTGGAATGCTACCTTATCGGCCCCGATAACAGGATTCAGGCATGGCTGAAGGCATAGGATTGCCGCCGCCGGTCGATACGGTGCTGCCGGCCGAACGCCGCGATAACGAAAGCGCGGCGGAACGCGAGGGCTGGGAAGGTGCCGGCAAGCGTCTCCCCGCGGCCCCGCCGCCACCGCCGCCGCGCGACATCGGCGATGTCGTATTCCTCATGGGCGTGCCGCAGGCGGACGTGACGCCGGCCGTGCAAAGCGCGCTCACCAATATCATGGCGGAGTTCGACCGCATCCGCATCGAGCGCGACCGGCTGCGCGACCAGGTTGTCTATCTGACCGAGATTGCCGATGCTCATGCCTTTCTGCCCGTTGTAAATCGCCGAGCCCTGCAACGCGAAATGACCCGGATACTGTCCCGGCTCGCACAGTCGGGGGTAGGAGCGGCGTTTCTTTATATCGGGTTTACCAATCTTCGGGAGCTTTTGGTCCACGAGGGCCGGGTTGCGGCCGATGCGGCGCTGGTCAAGGCAGTTCATCTGGTGCGCCAGCATATCCGCGCCAGCGACCTTTTGGGCGAAATGGGCACGGGCGATCTCGGTCTCATTTTGGTGCCGATCGATCCCGAAACGGCGGTGCTTAAGGCGCGCGAGATTGTCGATGCTATCGACGGGCAGACCGCGGAAAAAGGCGGCGGCGCGCTCGGCTTGCGGGCCGTATGGGGGTTGCGCCACCTGATGCCGGGTGACGAACCGCGCCGGGTATTCGCCGATGCCGCGGCCGCCTGTCAGACGGCGTCGATCTAAGCGGCAAAACGCCGGCGTTCTATCTTGGCGTACTTCAGGCGATGATATCCGGATAACGGCCGCTTTCCATGCGGGCGATGACGTCCTTGAGCAGCAGCTTGCGCTTTTTCAAGCGTTGCAACTGCAGGGCATCGATACCTTCGGCAGCGCTCATACGGGCGATGCGCTCGTCCAGTTCCCGATGCTCCGTGCGCAAAACCTTTAGCCGTTCTTCGACTGCCGGACCGTCGTCGCCGTTTGCTGCCATGCCCGCCCGCGCCAGACTTGTTGATGCAGGAAGGAACCCTATCAGAGATGGGCCGCCAACGGTATGACTGGATGCGTATCGGACAAGGACGACGACAGGAAGCGAAAGAGCCCGATCCGCCTGTGTGGCCGGGTATATCTGACGTGCCGGGGCTATCCATCCGAGTCATTGAAGAACAGCGGGCGTGCATGCCTATGTCATCGATGCCGGCTTGGGATATCCATGGTGTCGGCGCGGCGATCTCCAAGACGCTGCGGGGCGTCGAAAAATATGACTTAGTCATCTGTAATAAAAGGATCATTCGACAAGATAGCCGTGGGTCTGGCTAGGCTTGTAACAATGCGCGGCCAGATGTCATTTTGGTGAAATCCACCCACCTGATGCCCAATCCGCGCACCTAAGGCCTTTGGAGAGTGGGTCATCTGATGACATCGCGTGTGGAATTGCCGTCGTTTGAACCGGCCAATGATGGCGGTCAAGGCTGGCGTAATTGGCAGCGTCCGCCCCTGTTCACTGTTGCCCGGACGAAGGAAGATGGTGCGGCGCGCTACCGCGATGGCAGCGACCTGTTGCGGCACGCCAGCACCGGAGTCGAAATCGCCTTCCAGCCGATCGTCAGCCTCTCGACCGGAGGAAGTTATGGGTTGGAGGCATTGTTGCGCGGCCACAATAGGCTTGGCTTCGCCGAGATCCATGATCTGTTCGACGCCGCCGAAGGCTTTGGCGTGCTGCACCAGTTGGACTCGGTGGTCTGCGATAAGGCGTTGCAAGCTTTCGTGACGCTGCCTTTCCATGATTCGATGCGGCTGTTTCTCAACCTCGACAATCGCACGCCTATCACCAAGGACTACGATGCGGGCCGCAGTCGCCAACTGCTGGAGCGGTGGGGCGTCGATCCCTATAAGGTCATTTTGGAAATTTCGGAACGTCACGAAATTTCTCTCGACCATATGGGAAGTTTCGTCGACGACTATCGCGATCAGGGGTTTCGTCTGGCCGTCGACGACTTTGGCGCCGGGTTCGCTGGGCTGCGCCTGCTTTATGGAAGCAAGGCCGATTTCGTCAAAATCGACCGTTTCTTCGTTTCGGAAATAGCCAGCGATCAGCACAAAAAGCTATTCGTATCCCGCATCGTCGAACTGTCTCATACATTGGGCATCCGCGTCATCGCCGAGGGTGTGGAGACGGTGCGCGAATTGCTGGCGTGCCGTGAGATCGGCTGCGATTTTGCCCAGGGCTATTTCATCCAGAGACCGACCCTGGAACTAGATCTGCTCACCGCCAGTTATCCGATCGTCGAAGAGCTCTGTATCAACGACCGTCGCGGCGGCGTCCGGGACCGGAGCGAGGTGATCGAGGCCATGCTGTGCCTTGAACCGGTGAGTCTGAACGCTCCGCTGGCACAGGTTTTGGAACGGTTCAGCGACGATAGGGGCTTCGGCTTCGTTCCCGTGGTCAACGAATTGAACGAGCCGCAAGGTCTGGTGCGCGAGGACGACCTCAAAAAGCTGATCTACTCGCCGTTTGGCCGCGACCTCATCCGCAATCGCGGATTCAGCCGAACGCTTAGGGATTTCCTGACGCCGGGCCGCGTGGTGGATATCCGCAGCGACGTCGAGCGCATGCTGGCCACCTATTCCTTCAACGATCTTCCCGAAGGCATCATCGTTACCGACGATCAAAAATACGTTGGTTTCCTGACCGCCTCGCACCTGTTGAAACTCGTCAACGAAAAAAATCTCACGGCGGCGCGCGAGCAGAACCCGTTGACCGGACTTCCCGGCAATCATGCGATTGATCAGCACATCCGCGCGTTGCTGGCCGAGGGCGGTGGGGCGCTGTCCTTGGTTTACTTCGATTTCGATAATTTCAAGCCTTTCAACGATACTTACGGGTTCCGACAGGGCGACCGCGTCATCATGTTGTTCGCCGAAATGTTGATGCAATTGTCTGCTGG
>CANITX010000269.1 GCA_947470575.1 Rhodospirillales bacterium | reverse complement strand
GAGTTGATGATGTGGTCCATCGCCTGCATGGCGAAGTTGAAGGTCATGAATTCGACGATGGGGCGCAGCCCATGGAAGGCGGCGCCGACTGCCAGGCCGGTGAAACCGTGTTCGGTGATCGGCGTATCGATCACCCGCTTGTCGCCGAATTCCTCCAACAGGCCCTGGCTGACTTTATAGGCACCTTGGTACTGCGCGACTTCCTCGCCCATCAGGAAAACCAACGGATTGCGCCGCATCTCTTCGGCCATGGCGTCGCGCAGCGCCTCGCGCACGGTCAATAGAGCCGTTTCGCCGAGCGCCGGCTCGTCCGCTCCGACCGGGGTCGGCGCGCGGGCTGAGGCTGGCGCCTTTGGCTTCACCGGTTCCGCTGCTGCCGCTGCCGCTACGGCCCGCGGCGCGGCATTGGCGGTGCCGCCGTCCAGGGCCGAGGCGTCCTCGCCCTCGCCCAGCAACAGCGCGATCGGCGTATTGACCGCCACGCCCTGGGTGCCGCCGGGAACCAGGATGCGGCCGAGTATGCCTTCTTCCACCGCCTCGACCTCCATGGTCGCCTTATCCGTCTCGATTTCGGCCAGCACGTCGCCGGACGATACCGTATCGCCCTCTTTCTTCAGCCAGTTGGCCAAGGTTCCTTCCGTCATCGTCGGCGAAAGGGCCGGCATCAACACCTGGATCGGCATATCGGGTTCCTCGATGGTAGGTCGTAACGCGACGGTGCTTGGCGGTCAGGCCGCGTCGATCAGAATGTCGGTCCACAACTCACGCGCGTCGGGCTCAGGACTCTGCTGGGCGAACTCGGCGGCCTCGGTCACCACCGCCTTCACCTGGCGGTCCATTTCCTTGAGCGTTGCCTCGTCGGCGAACCGGCCGTCTTCCAGCAACCCGCGCAACAGGTCGATAGGATCGCTTTCCTTGCGGATCTTGCTGACCTCCTCGCGCGAACGGTACTTCGCCGGATCCGACATGGAATGGCCGCGATAACGGTAGGTCTGCATTTCCAAAAGGTAGGGCCCCCGGCCGGCCCGACAGTGTTCGGCGGCACGCTGGGCGGCGCCTTTGACGTCGAGCACCGCCATGCCGTTCACCTGCTCGCCCGGAATGCCATAAGGCTCGCCGCGGGAATGGAACGCGGTCGAAGCCGACGCCCGCTCGATGGAGGTACCCATGGCGTATTTGTTGTTCTCGATGACATAGATGACCGGCAGCTTCCACAGCGCCGCCATGTTCATCGATTCCGCCACCTGGCCCTGATTGGCAGCGCCGTCGCCCAAATAGGTGAAGCAAACGCCGCCGTCGCCGCGATAACGGTGCGCAAAGGCCAGTCCGGTGCCGATCGGCACCTGTGCGGCCACAATCCCGTGGCCGCCGAAGAAATTCTTTTCGCGGCTGAACATATGCATGGAGCCGCCCTTGCCCTTGGAGTAGCCGCCCTTGCGCCCGGTCAACTCGGCCATCACGCCTTTGGAGTCCATGCCCGTGGCCAGCATGTGACCGTGATCGCGGTAGCTGGTGACGACCGTATCGACCGGATTGGCCACCG
Organism: Rhodospirillales bacterium; assembly: GCA_947470575.1. Classification (GTDB taxonomy): domain Bacteria; phylum Pseudomonadota; class Alphaproteobacteria; order Rhodospirillales; family CAMCUA01; genus CAMCUA01. Next base: position 1,760 of record CANITX010000269.1, on the reverse strand, counting down.
CCTGGCAGCCGACCACCACCGCCTCCTGACCGATGTATAGATGGCAAAAGCCGGCGATCAGTCCCATGCCGTAAAGCTGGCCGGCCTTCTCCTCGAAACGCCGGATCAGCAGCATGTCGTGGTAATAGCGGATCAGCTCTTCCTTGCTCGCCTTGGCAGGACCGTAGTTGGTCGGCCCCCCCTTGGCGCCGGACGACGACACCGATTTGCGCTTGCTCGCGATCGCCATGTTACCTCCCTGAATGCCGCTTGCACCGGTCTTGCCGCAACGTTGCCGTTGGACGCGAACCGGCCGGCGAAAAGCGGGTGGAGGCCGTCGCCGGCAGGCCGGGAAACGACACGATCCGCCACCCAAGGCGCTGGTTAGAGTAGTCCAGCCCAGAGCGCGGAACAAGCCATCAGAGTTTCAATATTGTCAGGGATTCTAATACGTTATTTCAATTAACTTAGTTTTGGTTAACGCTGCGTTGCAATATTTTTTCTGAATGGCGCGCGCCAAGCTGGCTGACCCCTTGACGGATCAGGGGTCACGTCATGCCGCACTGCAAAACGCGCTTGTTTGGGGATGGATTTACGGCTTAGCAGTCGGAATGGCCGTTTTCACGTCGGGGAAGATGACGATCTCGTCGGGGCGACCGAGATTGAGCATGAACCGGGCCTGTTCGTCGAGCAGATCGGGATCCAGGCTTTCGTTACGCATCAGGCCGATGCGGTGCTCGATCTTGCGGCGCTGAGCGGCGAGATCGGTGTGTATGTCCTTGGCAACATCGATGTACTGGCGCACTTGGATCCAGGCGATCAGCCCACGCTCGCCGTTGATCAGATGGAAGGTGAAATAGGCGACGAGGCAGAGGCCAAACAGCGGGCCGAGGATAGAGCGAACCCGTGTCCGCAGCTCGTTGAGCAATCCCATGGCAGCGTGGAACTCTGACCCGGCAGGTGGCACTCGACGGCAGAGGTATGGCTCCGACAGCGTGCCCATCGCGGCATGCCCCACGGCCCCCCTACCTGCCGAAAGGATAATGCTCTTTGTAAGTTAATGAAATACTTACGGTTTGACGGCTTCTCGCACCTTCGGCCGGCAGCCTGCGGGTCAAGCCAATATCGAACGTCCGGCGTAACGCGCGGCGCTGCCCAGTTCCTCTTCGATGCGTAAAAGCTGGTTGTACTTGGCCAGCCGGTCGGAACGGGACAACGAGCCGGTCTTGATCTGACCCGCATTGGTCGCCACCGCGATGTCGGCGATGGTCGAATCCTCGGTCTCGCCGGAACGGTGCGAGATCACCGAGCTGTAGCCCGCCTTGTGCGCCATCTCCACCGCCTGCAACGTCTCCGACAGCGTGCCGATCTGATTGACCTTGATCAGAATGGAATTGGCGATGCCCTTGTCGATGCCTTCCGCCAGGCGCACCGGATTGGTGACGAACAAGTCGTCGCCGACCAGTTGCACGCGCTCGCCGATGGCTTCCGTCAGCGCTTTCCAGCCCTGCCAGTCGTCTTCGGCCATCCCGTCCTCGATGGAAACGATGGGATAGCGTTTGGCCAGGTCGGCATAGAATTTGACCATCCCCACCGCATCCAGGTCCTTACCCTCGCCCACCATGCGATAGCGGCCGTCGGCGAAGAATTCGGTTGAGGCGGAATCGAGCGCCAGCATCACGTCGTCGCCCGGTTTGTAGCCGGCCTTGGCAATCGCCTTCATGATGAAGCCCAGCGCTTCGTCGGCGCTTTTCAGGTTGGGAGCAAACCCGCCCTCGTCG
>CANITX010000268.1 GCA_947470575.1 Rhodospirillales bacterium | reverse complement strand
TCCACCAACGCTGATTCGCAATAATGTGATCGGATTGGCGCACGGTTTGTGCGGTGTCGCATTGGCACTTCAGAAAGCCTACGAGATTTCCGGCTGCAATAAACTGAATGTAGCGATAACGGCGTTTGAGGAGATGCTGATATCGTCTTGGAATGTTTCACGCTCAGAATGGCCGAAGGTGATTTCTTGCCACCACGAACTATCAAAGGACGATTCTGATAACTATGTTTCGCGTTGGTGCCACGGCTCTCTTGGCATCGCGCACTTTCTTCAGCGACGAGCGAGCAGTGTCAACATTGAGCTACTTAGCCAACTAACTGAGAGGGCGCTATCAATTGGAAGCTCTCGCGACGTTGACTTTGTTTGCTGCGGTGAATTTGGCCATGTCGACTTGCTCATTACGATGAGGAATCAATGTGTGAATGCGTTAGACGTTGCTCGTAATATTGCTGCCTCGCGAATCGCGACCTCGCATGTTTCTGGCAGCTATTTTTACGAGGCACATGGGGATGAAGAGAATCTATCGTTCTTTCGAGGCAGCGCTGGTATAGGTTACGAGATATTGCGGAGCTTATATCCCACACTGCCAAGCATATTGGGGATGGAATAGAGTGTACGCGGCGCTCCGATACTAGGCCACTGAAGCGGCGGCGTTTTGCGGCTGCGGCGGAGTAAAATCCGGCCAGTGGATAGGCTGGCCCCTTTTGGGGGCGGCCGAGGATGTTCACCGTGGAAGTGTATGCCGCCGTTCGACGGTTTGTTTTCGTCGAGGGGAATAGCCGTCGTAAGGCGGCACGGGTTTTTGGGTTGAGCCGCGAGACGGTGTCGAAGATGTGCCGGTTCTCGCTGCCGCCGGGGTATGTGCGGCAACGGCCAGCGGAGAAGCCCAAGCTGGGCCCGTTGATCCCTGTGATCGATGCGATTCTCGAGTTAGACCGAACGGCACCGGTGAAGCAGCGGCACACGGCGAAGCGGATCTTTGAGCGGCTTCGCGACGAGCACGGGTTTGCCGGCGGCTATACGGTGGTTAAGGACTACGTTCGGCTCGAACGGGCGCGCGGGCATGAGACGTTCGTGCCGTTGGCCCATCCGCCCGGCCATGCACAGGTGGATTTTGGCGAGGCCGTGGGTGTGATCGGTGGTGTACGGCAGAAGATCCACTTCTTCTGCATGGATCTGCCGCAGTCGGATGCGTGCTTTGTGAAGGGCTATCCGGCGGAGACCACCGAGGCGTTCCTGGACGGCCACGTCTCGGCGTTTGCGTTCTTCGGCGGGGTGCCACTGTCGATCCTGTACGACAATCTCAAGATCGCGGTGGCGAAGATCTGCGGCGATGGCAAGCGGGAACGCACACGAGCGTTCACGGAACTGGTCAGCCATTACCTGTTCAAGGATCGTTTCGGGCGCCCCGGCAAAGGCAACGACAAGGGCAAGGTCGAAGGGCTGGTAAAGTACGCACGGGCGAACTTCATGACGCCGATCCCTGTTGCTGCAAGCTTCGAGGCGTTCAATGTCATGCTGAGCGAGCGGTGTCATACACGCCAGAAGGAACGTGCCGGGCGTCATACCGAGACGATCGGCGAGCGACTGGCGGCCGACTTGGCAACCATTCGTGAGCTACCAGCGACGCCGTTGGAACCGTGCGAGAAGCGGGCGGCGCGGGTGTCCTCCACCGCGCTGGTGCGCTACCGCGGTAATGACTACTCGGTGCCGACGGCCTATGGCTTCCAGGATGTCATGGTGAAGGGCTTTGTCGCGGAGGTCGTGATTCAATGTCGCGGGGAGGCCATTGCCCGGCACCCACGATCTTATGGCCAGGGCGTGTTCGTGTTCGACCCGCTGCATTATCTGGCGTTGATCGAGACCAAGCCCAACGCGCTCGATCAGGCCGCGCCGCTGCAAGGCTGTGATCTCCCCGAAGCATTCCAGCACCTTCGACATCTTCTGGAGGCCCGCATGGGTAATCGCGGCAAGCGCGAGTTCATCCAGGTTCTGCGGTTGATGGAGGCGGCCCCCAAGGAGATCGTGGCCAGTGCCGTGACGGACGCCATCCAACGCGGCGCCATCGGCTTCGATGCGGTGAAGCAGATGGTCTTGGCCCGCATCGAGAGACGGCCCGCCCGTCTTGATCTTGCGGCCTATCCCTATCTGCCGCAGACGAGCGTGAAGACGACCTCAGCGACCGATTACGCCGTTCTCATGGATGGGAGAGCGGCATGACTGCTGCGGATACAATGCCACCCGGCACAACGAGCGGAACGCCGCAGGTACTTCTCGCCCACCACCTCAAGCAGCTGAAGCTGCCGACGGTGCTGCGCGAGTACGACAAGGTGGCGCGTGAGTGTGCCCGCGATGGGGTTGATCACCCCCGTTATCTTTTGCGGCTTATTGAACTGGAACTCATCGACCGGGAGCGCCGGGTTGTCGAACGGCGGATCCGCCAGGCCCGGTTCCCGACACCCAAGAGCCTCGACACGTTTGACTTCACGACCATCCCAAGCCTGAACAAGATGCTCGTGCTCGAACTTGCACGCTGCGAATATATTCTACGGCGCGAGAACATCATTGCGCTCGGTAACTCCGGCACGGGCAAGACGCATGTCGCCCTCGCCTTGGGGCTGGCGGCCTGTCAGAAGGGATTCACCGTCGCGTTTATGACCGCGGCCTCTTTGGTCCACCAGTTGATGGAGGCTCGCGACGAGAAGCGGCTCCTCAAGCTCCAGCGCGAACTGCAGGCTGTGAAGCTTCTCATCATCGACGAACTTGGCTACGTGCCGCTCTCGTCGACAGGCGCAGAGTTGCTATTCGAGGTATTCAGCCAGCGGTACGAGCGGGGTTCGACGATCGTCACCTCGAACCTGCCGTTCGAGGAATGGACCTCGGTCTTCGGATCAGAGCGCCTGACCGGGGCGCTGCTCGACCGGCTCACACATCACGTCCACATCCTTTCGTTGAACGGCGATAGCTATCGCCTGGAACAATCCACCCGCCGCAGGCGCATCGCGGCCAGGGCGGCGCAAAACCAGGCCACCGCTGACAACATCGACCCTGAGACAGGCGAGATCACCAAGCCGTAAGCGTCCAGACGTCCGCGCCGCAGATATGACAAGGGGCCCGATCGGGCCCCTTGTCATATCTGCATCACATCTCGCATCTGGCCTGCTCTTACTCCGCCACGCTGGCCTGGAATCTCTCCGCCGTTGACAGCCCAGCCTATTCAGGTTCACGCGGTCGCGCCCGAGTGGCGCAAAATTTTCCAAAATCTTGGATTGGCGCAGGCATTGATATCAATGGCGCGGGGATAGGCGTG
>CANITX010000267.1 GCA_947470575.1 Rhodospirillales bacterium | reverse complement strand
TCATCGGCTCGACACCATCGGTGTCGACCTCGCCCAGTTGCTCGATCCAACCCATGATATTGGACAGTTCGCCCGCCAAACGGTCGCGTTCCCCGTCGGGCACGCGAATGCGTGCCAGCGTGGCAATCCGCCTGACCGTCGTTTGATCCAAGGCCATTTTCACTTCCTTTTTTCGGCGGGCGGATTTGACAGGAATCGTTCCGGACGGTCAATGCCGCAGCGCAGCAAAAATAGCGCCGTGTTTTGTTTGAAGTGGCAGTATCCGCGCCGCGATAACCAAGCATCGCGACATTCGCCTTGGGAGAAACCCCAATTCCCCAAGAAGTTCGGATGTGAAAACACAATTGACGTCTTGCGCATGAGTATGCTGTCCTTTGATAGGAATTTGTTCATTAAGTTCGCTCATTCTGGGGGCATGATGGGCTGGCGGTATTGGACGATGGGTCGGCACAGGGTGACCAAGCGAGAGGGGTTGGGGGAAAATGTCCCCTGGTCGCGGGATGGCCGACTCGACCCGGACTTGTACGACGACAGACTTCCCCTAGCGACCGCTGTACCGCTATGGGGAGTTATTTCCATGCTCGGCTGGCTGATCCTTGCCGAGGCCGCCGTCCACTTGGCCCAACTAGCCGCACATTATTGACCGGCCGCTCTCATTTAAGCCGCTTGGAAAAGTAGAATTGGGGCCGGCGGAGCGGGCTTTCGTCGAGCCTTATCGCCCAACCTGCCGATCGGCCCGTTAACGACGATTTCCCTCATCTTCTCTGGACATGCCCCGCAAGGCTTGAACCCGCCGCAGCCGGCAGGCAGGCTACGAAGCCGTGATGACGGCCCAGGATGGGGGATCGGAGCGGATGAACCGCAAATCGCGACGGGCAGCGGCCAAGGCATCAGGCAATAAGTTGCCAGCAGTCGGCACGGCTTTTGCCAAGGCGGATGCCGACCACCGGGCAGGACGCCTACGCGATGCTCTTCGGGGCTATGGCGCCGTGCCGCCAGGCCGGCCCGAGTATGTCGAATCCCTACGCCGTGCCGGCCTTATTGCCTTGCAATTGGCCGAATACCCCTTGGCAGTCGACAATTTGAGCCGCGCGCTTGCCCAACTGCCCGGCGATGCCGGGCTGCACTACAACCTGGGGCTCGCCCATAAGGAATTCGGCGATTTGCAGAATGCGGCCGACAGCTTTCGCCGCGCTGCCGACTTGGACCCTGCCGATGTCGCGGCCATCGGCAACCTGGGCAGTACTTACCTTTCGCTGGGCGACAACGGGGCGGCGACCACGGCTTTCCAACAGGCATTGGTCTGCCAGCCGAACAATGTGACGGTTTTGGTCAACCTGGGACTAGCGCAGCAGGCAGCGGGCAGCGACGACGATGCCGAGGCGACGTTTCGCCACGCGCTTGCCCTCGCTCCGTCCCATCGCGATGCTCGAATGAATTTGGGTGCCGTACTGCGCCGGCAGGGCCGATTGGCCGAAGCTATCCAGGCCTTCACCGATATCCTTCGCGATCGTCCCGAAGATGCCTTGGCCTTGACCAATCTGGGCGCAACGTTGCTTGCCCTCGGGCAGCATGACGAAGCGGCCGATACCTTCCTCCGACTGACGGCTGCAACACCGGGCGACGCTGCGGCCCATTATGCGCTGGGCAATGCGCTTTACGACCTTGGGCGGCTGCATGAGTCGGCTGCAGCGTTTCAACAAGCTTTGCATTTACGTCCCGGTTTCGGAGAGGCTTGGGACAACCTGGGCCTCGCCCAGCAAGCAACCGGCCAGAGCGACGAGGCCATACGCGCCCATCGCCGGGCGGCGGCACTGATGCCCGAAGATGCCGCCTGCCGCTTCAATCTCGGCACCGCCCTACAGGCCGCCGGCCAGCCCGGCGAGGCCCGCCTGGCCTACGAGGACTGCCTGCAATTGGAGCCAGCCAATGCCGGCGCCCGGTATCTGCTGGCAGCCCTCAAAGGCGAGACACCGGCAATGGCGCCGACGACTTATGTGGAGTCCCTGTTCGACAGCTATGCGCGCTGGTTCGATGGCCATCTGGTCGACGGACTGGGGTACCGCACACCAGAGGCGCTGCGCGCATTGTGCGACCGTATCGACGACAGGAAGGAGCCATATGGGCAGGTCCTCGACCTAGGCTGCGGCACCGGTCTGGTCGGCAAGGCCTTCCGCGACAAAGCCGCCCACTTGACGGGGGTCGACCTGTCGATGCGCATGATCGACGAGGCACGGCGCAAGGGTATCTACGATACGCTTGCCGTCGGCGATTTGGTTGCCTTCCTCAAGGCCGATGCAGCTGCTTACGATCTGGTGCTGGCCGGCGATGTCCTGGTCTACATCGGCAATCTGGAGCCCCTTTTTGCCGCCATCGCCGAGCGCATGGCTCCCAGCACCCTGCTGCTGTTCTCGGTCGAACATCTTGCCGACGGGCGATTTCAGTTGACGCCGTCGGGTCGTTACGCCCATTCCGAGCCTTACATCACCGAACTGGCCGCCACCCACGGCTTTCGCGTGCGGGCGGTTGAACGGACCGACCTGCGGCATGATCAGCATCTGGCTGTCGCCGGGCTTATCTTTGCCCTCTGTCGGGCTGAACGATAGTCCTCAGACTTCGATGTCGACGACGCTGCCGCGCTTCTCGGGACGGCTGTCCGCGAGGTCGAGGACCCGCTCGCGCCGCAGTTGTTCGACATCCAGATTTTCGAGTTGCGTGTCCTGCGTCGCTTGACGTTCGACCGCCAATCGGGCCAATCGGCGACCCTCGGCTGTGCGCCGCAGCTGTTCGGCGAATTCCTTGGCCTGCTGCTCGCGCAGCGTTGGAGTGCCAGTACCTGTCCGATCGTCGACATGCAGGGGAAATCGCGCAGGGCCGCCGATACCGCCGATGCTCATCAGAAGCCTCCAAGACCACGGTGCCCACGTCGCAGCTTTCCCGTACCGCAACGTCCGATGAGGCTTCTGCCGTTACCGGTTTTCCGATGACAACCTTACGCTGACCGGAGACGACGGATCATGGAGAATATTTTCTTAGAGATGGATCAAGCGATGTCGACATTGTTGCTGGCGATGAGATCGTCGAGCGTCCGCCCGGTAACGCCGGAAAGGATCGCCGCATCGGAAAACCCGGCACCGGTACCCAAGCCGTCGGTATCGATCTGCACCGTGGTGTTGACGCCATCGTCGTCGAACAGCACGAAATCGTTGATGTCATCGACCCCATCGGTATAACCGGTCAAAACGTCACGCAGGTCGAGCACATCGCCGCCATCGGGATCGAAGTCGGCGATGGTATCGACACTGCCGAGGTCGTTGAGGCGGAAGCGGTCGGCATCGGCGCCACCGGTCAGCATGTCCGCACCGG
>CANITX010000266.1 GCA_947470575.1 Rhodospirillales bacterium | reverse complement strand
GCCCGGATCGTCGACGCCTGCCGTCAGGCTGTTGTTGCGTCCCTTGCGATTCTTGCGGCCGATGGGATGGATCGGTGGGAAATACAGGACATCGAATCCGAGCTGCTTGATGTAGGGCAGTCGTGCGATCACGTCGTCGAACGTGCCATGCCGGTTTGCGTCGTTGCTCATGGAGCGCGGGAACAGTTCGTACCAGGCACCGAAGCGTGCCGCGCGACGATCCACAGACACGCGCAACGGCTTGGCGATGGACGAAAGATCGCCGCGCGGACCGCAGGCGCCCATGAGCGAGGCGAGCGAATCGTCCAGCAAGACTTGGCGCACGACCGCGGGATCGGTGCCGCGGTCCAGCGCGCTCATGACTTGCTTTAAGGCCGCCGCGGTCCGGTCCGGCGCGTCTTTCGCGGCGCGCTCGACTAGGTCGCGCCCCTCCTTCAGCTCCTGTGCGACGTCCTGGCCGGCGGCGATCTTCTTTGTGATCTCACTGCGCCAGGATGCGAACAGATCGCGCCAGGCCTCCACGACGAACACATGGTCGCCGATCTCCGGCACGGCGATGCGTCCGCACCAACGATCGTTGTCTACGAGCATCATCGGCGCGGTGCGCCAATCGGCGGAGTCCTTGCTGCGCAGCTTCACTTGCGCGGCCAGCTTGTCGTGGCCATCGGTGAAGATATCGGCCCACACTTCCAGCACGTCGCCGACAACACGTTTCACCGGGAATTCGCCGTTGTCCACTACCGGCCAAACGTCCTCGATGGCGATGCGGTTTGCGGAAGGGTCGGGCGGCTCGCTGCGGGACTCGCGGGGCGTTTCTGTTGCCGGTTCCGCGCGGAACAGGTGGATTTCGAACGGATCGAGTACCAACTCTGTCCCGGCCTCTAGGACGATCGGGCTCACCTGGGGCGTCACGTCGATGAAGGAGATGAATCGCCCCTCCATCTCTGCCAGTAGCGCACCGACGTCGAAAGCACGAGGTTCGGCGCGGTCGGCGTTCATCAGCAGCAGGGCGCCCGCGCCGGTCCGATCGTCGGCTTCGCGGAATAGCGCCACAGCCGGCTTGCCCGGGGCGGTCAGTCGCCGCTGTGGGCCTTCTTCGTTCAGCGCCGGAATCTCCGCCTTCAAGGCATTCACCGCGGCGATGAAGTCGCTGATGTCGATGGCGGGCTCTTCCCAATGATTGGGTGTGGTCTCGACCACGTGCAGGGATGACTTGAAGCCATACTCGTAGCCGACAGGCACCATCACGCCGGAGGAGAACGCGGCGGCGAACAGGTAGCGGAAGCGGGCCTCGCGTGCGATCTGCTCCGGATCGTCGCTGCCCACGCCAGCGGCGACGCGGTCTGTGTCGTGGGTTTCCGGAAAGGCGACGGACGGCGCGATGCCGCGGAAGCGCTCGTATTGATCCAGCAGCCACTCGGCGCGGAAATCCCACCACTTGCTGCTATTGAACAGATAGTCGAATCCAGCGGTCCTCAGCGCCTCCACCTCCACAACGGTGCAGCCAAGCGTTTCGGCAAAGAACGCTGTGTGCGGCTGGATCGCACGGGCGCGCTCGATCAGTTCGGCCCAGATCTCCGGCAGCACCTTGTAAGCGGCATCGCAGCGGAAGCCGTCAACGCCCAGTGCAACAGCGTGTCCGAGGTAATCGGTCCAATAGGCGACCATCTCTTGCCGCGCTGAGGGATTGGCGTAATCCAACTCCGCCAGATCACCCCACACTGTGACCTTGCTCGCGTCGTGTGGATCAATCGCGCGCGGCCGATAGATCTCGCCCCGCTCGCGGCGATACCACCCGGGACGCGTTGTGGTCAGCTCGGCATCGATGGCCGTGTGGTTGATCACTAGGTCCAGCATCAGCTTGAGGCCGCGGCCGTGACAGTCGTGGATGAAATCCGCGAGTTCGCGCGCGGCGATGTCGCTGTCGGCATCGAAGAAGGCGGAATTGAACCGCGTGTAATCCTTCACCGCATACAGCGAGCCGGACGCGCCGGGCTCATGCAGCGGATTCAAGAAGATCCAATCGAAGCCCATCTCCGCCGCCCGGCGGGCGTGATCGGTCCAGGTGTCGACGCGCCCGATGAGGGACGGAAATAGATTGTAGATGCGCGGCCCGATTGACCCCACCATATGCCGCCGCCATCCAGTGCTTCGCCTGCACGGAATTAACTCGCATCGGTGGAATTAGTTCCGCCCCACGATCAGCGCAGCGGACTTTTTCTGACTACGGCAGTGGTTTGATATCCCACACCTTTTCCGCGTACTCACGAATGGTCCTGTCCGCGGAGAAATGGCCCATATGGGCTACGGTCCACGCGCTCTTGCGAGTCCAGCCATGGGCGTCCTGATAGGCCGCGTCCACCCGCGCTTGGGCGTCAAGATAGGCACGGAAATCGGCCAGCAACATGTAGTGGTCGCCGCCGCCAAGCAAACTATCGCGCACGGCCGCGTGCCGTCCGGGTTCCTCCGGTGAGAACGCGCCGCTGGCGATCATGTCCAGGCAGGCCTTCAGGTCCTCATCACCATCATAGTATGACCATGGATTGTAGCCGCGCGCCTTCAACTCGGCGACTTCCGGGGTGTGAAGGCCGAAGGTGAACATGTTGGCGGCACCGACCGCGTCCAGGATCTCGATATTCGCGCCGTCCAGGGTGCCCAGCGTCAGCGCGCCGTTCAGCGCGAGCTTCATGTTGCCAGTCCCGGAAGCCTCGGTGCCCGCGGTCGAAATCTGCTGTGACAAGTCGGCGGCGGGGATGACAACTTCCGCTACCGAGACCTTGTAATCCGGAATGAACACCAGCCGCAGCAAATCGCGCGTGTCCGGATCGTCGTTGATGACCTGTGCCACGTCGCCGATGAGCCGTATGATCCGCTTTGCCATTTCGTAGCCCGGCGCGGCCTTGCCGCCGATGATCACCGTGCGCGCGACTGCAGGCGGACGACCGGCTTTGATCAAACGATAGCGTTGAATCACATGCAGCAGGTTGAGCAGCTGGCGCTTGTATTCATGGATGCGCTTCACCTGCACGTCGAACATGCTGGTGGGATCGACCGTGACGCCGACCCGCTCACGGATCAGTTTGGCAAGACGCACCTTGTTGGCGTGTTTGACTTCACGGAAGGCATCGCGAAAGCCCGCGTCGTCTACGAATGGCGTCAGAGCTTCGAGCTTCTCAAGATGCTTCGGCCAATCCCGCCCGATGTGGGCGTTGATCAACTCGGTCAGCCCGGGGTTGGCCATCACCAGCCACTGACGCGGCGTGATTCCGTTTGTAATTGGCACGATCTGATCATTCGCGAGCGTGACGAAGCCGGGAAAGACGACATCCTTCAGAAGGCAGGTTTGCAGTTCCGACACGCCATTGACGCGATGCGAGCCGACGAGGGCCAGATGTGCCATGCGGAT
>CANITX010000265.1 GCA_947470575.1 Rhodospirillales bacterium | reverse complement strand
CGCCACCGCGTCGATGCCGCGCAGCGCGGTCAGGTCGGTCGCCGCGATTCGTCCCCGCAATCCCGCCACCGGCGCTCCGGCGGTCCGTAGGGCGGCGACCAATGCCGAAAGTCCGTCATAGGAAGAAATTCCTATAGAAGCGTTACCCATTCCTAGACTCGAGGTCAAAAGGGCTACGAAAGGATACGCGGCCTTGTTCCCGTCCAGGCACAGCACCGTCCCCCGCGGCGCCAGCCATAGCCGGTTGCTCTCCCCGGTCGGCCCCGGCAGGTCGATGGGTCCGACATCGATCTCCGCCACCCGCGCCAGCGCCCGGCGCATCGCCTCGGCGATGGGCGCTTCCATCCGCTCGGCCACCGCCAGCAGCACCGCCGCCCGATCCGTCCGCTTCGCCCATTCTTCGTTCGACAGCCCGTCGATGGCCGCCTGCGCCGCTGCCGGCGTCACCGTCTCGCCGCCGTCGCCGTCCTCTTCATCGGCAAGCGCCTCGTCCGTCCGGACAAAGCGCGAAAGATAGTGCGGCCCGCCGGCTTTCGGTCCGGTGCCCGACAATCCCTCGCCGCCGAACGGCTGGCTGCCGACCACCGCGCCGATCTGGTTGCGATTGACGTAAAGGTTGCCGACCCTGAGCCGCTCCACCGCCCGCTGCACCCTGGAATCGACCCGCGTGTGCAGGCCGAAGGTCAGGCCGTAGCCCTTGGCGTTGATCGCGTCGATGACCGCCTCCAGCTCCGTCGCCTCATAGCTGGCGACATGCAGGATCGGACCGAAGACCTCGCCCTCCAGCTCTTCGATGCCGGCCACCCGATAGACCGCCGGTGCCACGAACAGCCCGCCGGGGCTGGCCAGCTTCTTGACCAGCCGGTCCTGCTTCTCCATCCGCTCGCCATGCGCCAGCAGCGCGTCGCAAGCCTCGGCGTCGATCACCGGTCCGATGTCGGAATCGCGTCGCCACGGATCGCCGATGACCAGCGTCTCCATGGCCCCGGCCAGCATGGCCAGGGTGCGCGCCTCCACATCCCTCTGCACATAGAGCATGCGCAGCGCCGAACAGCGCTGTCCGGCGCTGTTGAAGGCCGAGGCGACGATGTCGCGCACCGCCTGTTCCGGCAGCGCCGTGGAATCGACGATCATGGCATTGAGCCCGCCGGTCTCGGCGATCAGCGGCGCATCGGGCGGGGCGTGTTCCGCCATCGCCCGGCCGATGGCCTGGGCCGCAGCCAGGGAGCCGGTGAAACACACCCCGGCCAGGCGCGGATCGGCGCACAGTCGGGCGCCCACCCCTGGCCCGTCGCCGGGCAGCAGGTGCAGCACATCGCGCGGCACGCCGGCTTCGTACATCATCTCCACGGCCCGCGCCGCGATCAGCGGCGTCTGCTCCGCCGGCTTGGCCAGCACCGCGTTGCCGGCGACCAGCGCCGCCGCCACCTGGCCGCTGAAGATCGCCAGCGGAAAGTTCCACGGCGAGATGCAGACGAAGACGCCTCGCCCCCGGCCCGTCAGTCCTCGCGCCCGGGCGGCGTAGTAGCGGCAATAATCCACCGCCTCGCGGACCTCGGAAACCGCGTCGGGCAGGGTCTTGCCGGCCTCGCGGGTGGCCAGTGCTATCAGCTCCGGCGCGTGTACCTCGTAAAGATCCGCGAGCCTGTCCAGGCAACGCGCCCGTTCCTCGACCGGCCGCGCCGCCCAGCCTGGAAAGGCCGCCGTGGCGGCCGTGAAGGCCGTGTCGATGTCTGCCGCCGTCGCGTCCACGACCGTACCGACGATGTTCTTGGGATCGGCCGGGTTGCGGAGGGAGCGTCCCTCGCCGGGGCCGCCGGCCCGCCAGACCGCCTCGCGGAACGGTGCGCGTGCCGCCTCCAGTGCTTCCACCGTCAGCGGATCGCTGAGGTCCCAACCCTTCGCCGCGCGCCGCTCTGGCGCGAAAATATCGGCGGGCTGGCGGATCGCCGGATTGGCCACCGCGGCACCGAGCGCCTGCATCGCCTCCACTGGATCGCGCGCCACCGTCTCCGGCGCGACGCTCGCGTCGAGAACCTGGTTGACGAAGGAACTGTTGGCGCCGTTTTCCAGCAACCGGCGCACCAGATAAGCCAACAGATCGCGATGGGCGCCGACCGGCGCGTAGATGCGGCAGCGGGTGCCGTCGCGCTCGCGGACGATGTCATGCAGCGCCTCGCCCATGCCGTGCAGGCGCTGGAACTCGAAGCCGCCCTCTCCTCCGGCCATCTCAAGCACGGCCATAACCGTATGAGCGTTGTGGGTGGCGAACTGCGGATAGAGCCGGTCGGTCATGCCCAGCAGCTTGTTGGCGCAGGCCAGGTAGGAAACGTCGGTCGCCGGCTTGCGGGTGAACACCGGGAAGCCGTTAAGGCCGATGGTCTGCGCCCGCTTGATCTCGCTGTCCCAATAGGCGCCCTTGACCAGGCGGACCATCAGCCGCCGGCCCAGCCGCCCGGCGATGTCGTAAAGCCAGTCGATGACGTAAGGCGCGCGTTTGCCATAGGCCTGGACGACGACGCCGAAACCCGCCCATCCAGCCAGCGCCGGCGATGCCAGCACCGCTTCGATAACGTCGAGCGACAGGTCCAGCCGCTCGGCTTCCTCGGCGTCGACATTGAAGCCCATGTTGGCGCTTTTCGCCAACAGCGCCAGCGACAGGGTGCGCGCCGTCAGTTCCCGGCGTACCGCTTCGGCCTGGGCGTATTCGTAGCGCGGATGCAGCGCCGACAGCTTGACCGAAATGCCCGGATTGTCGCGGACGTTGCCGGCGCAGCGACCGGAAAGCGCCGCGATGGCGCCGGAGTAGGCGAGGTGGTAGCGCCGGGCATCGGCCTCGGTCCGCGCCGCCTCGCCCAGCATGTCGTAGGAATAGGTATAGCCCCGCGCTTCCAGCGGCCGGGCACGCTCCGCCGCCTCCTCGACGGTGCGCCCGAGCACGAACTGTTGCCCCAGTTCGCGCATGGCGTGGGATACGGCCGTGCGCACCACCGGCTCGCCCACCCGGCGCAGCAGGCCGTGCAGGCTGGCAGCCAACCCTTCGCCGTCGTCGTCGGGGGCGACGACCCGGCCGGTGAGCAGCAGCGCCCAGGTCGAGGCATTGACCAGACTCGAACTGGAATGGCCGAGGTGCCGGCCCCAGTCGGCCGGGGCGATCTTGTCCGAGATCAGCGCATCCACGGTTTCGGCGTCGGGGACTCGCAGCAGGGCTTCGGCCAGGCACATCAGGGCGACCCCCTCGCGGCCGGTCAGCCCGTACTCGGCAAGGAAACGCGGCATGATGCCCGGATCCTCCGCGCCGCGCACGGCGCGGACCAGACTCGCCGCCCGGATCGACACGGCGTGCCGCCGCCCGGCGTTCAGCCCGGTCTCGCCCATCAGCCGGGCCACGGTCTCCGCCTCGTCGGCGAGGTGGGCGGCGCGGATCGTTTGGCG
>CANITX010000264.1 GCA_947470575.1 Rhodospirillales bacterium | reverse complement strand
TCCCCGATGGGTGGGAAAGCGCTCAGGGCCGGGTGCCGGTGGCCAGGTAGCGTCGCGGCGCCTCCTGCCATTGCCGGATGCGGCGAGCCGCAGGCCGTCCAAGCGTCGGCCAATAACAATCGGCGCCTTCCTGTCATAAACTCCTGTGGTTTGCACTCGCGAATAGTGCCCAGGATCGACAGCACCGCTGGGACTTGATATGACCCATCGGTCGGAGGAGGGGACCCCTTTCCATGCCGTTTACCAATATCGTTGCCGCCGTCCTGCGCTCGCACATGCGCGAGAAAAAGGTGCCGCCGCCGCCGCCGTTGCCTGTGGGCCTGGTCCCCGACGCGGCCATGCTGGCGGTTGCGCCAACGGCTGTCGCCGATGAGCCGCCGGCCCGGCGAGCCGGTGGCGGGATCGACTGCCTGGGCTGCATCTACGGCGTGATGTATCGCGATTTCGGCGACCGGGTGAGCTGGCGGCGCATCACCGTGCGCGGCTTGACACGCGACTACGATACCGGCGAGGTGCTGCTGCGCGGCTATTGCCACGAACGGCGGGCGCCAATGCATTTTCGCGCTTCGCGCATCCAAGAGATGGTCGATTTGTCGAGTGGCGAAAGCATCGCCAATCCCAAGGCTTTTTTTGCGAGCTACCTTTCCGACGATCCGACGTTTCGCGCCCTTCGCGCCAGCGGTCCGGCGCTTCAGGTTCTAGCCTTCATTGCCCGTTGCGATGGAAACGAATTGCCGGCGGAGCGGCTCATGATGGTCGACTACGTGCGGCGCATGCATCCCGATCTCGACATCGACACCGGACTTGTCGAGCGCCACATCCGGGCGCTGCTGCCCGACGCGGAGACCTTTCAGTCCGGGCTTGCCGCTTTCGAAGCGATGACGCAAGAACAAGCCGTCGCCGTGATCGAATGCGCCATCAAAATCGTCGAGGCCGACGGTGTGGTCGGCGCCGCCGAACGGAAGTGGCTGGACGAAATCAAGGTGGCATTGCGATAGCCGTCGGACCACATCTACACTCGTATCGCCCGGGCACAGGCGCGCCACCAAGACCGGCGATCTAATAATCCACCGGAGCAGCACCAACCGCATCCTGCCGGTGACGGTGCAGGAACGGCGTTAAGCGACGGCGGGCGAACCGGTGAGATAGGTCGGTGTGGCGTTAAGGTGAGGGACCGCCCGAATCGAAGTGTTCTTAGTCCTCGTTCGCCCGCGGCCGGTAGCGCACGGCTTCGCCGGCGGCGCGGATCAGGGCCATTGCCTTGTTGCGGCTTTCCTGGAATTCGGACTCGGGATCGCTGTCGGCGACGATGCCGCCGCCGGCCTGGACGTACATGATGTCGTCCTTGATGACGGCGGTGCGCAGGGCGATGCAGGTGTCCATCTCGCCGCCGGCCCCGAAATAGCCAATGCAGCCGGCGTAGACGCCGCGGCGCAGGCTTTCCAACTCGTCGATGATCTCCATGGCGCGGACCTTGGGCGCGCCCGAGGTGGTGCCGGCGGGAAAGCCGGCGAAGAGGGCATCCATGGCATCGTGCTTGGCATCGAGCCGGCCTTCGACGTTGGAGACGATGTGCATGACGTGGGAGTAAAGCTCCACGGTGTATTGCTCGGTGACCGCGACCGAACCGATCTCGGCGACGCGGCCGACGTCGTTGCGGCCCAAATCGAGCAGCATCAGGTGTTCGGCGCGTTCCTTGGGATCGGCCAACAGCTCGGCGGCCAGGGCCTTGTCCTCGGCCGGCGTGGCGCCGCGTGGGCGGGTGCCGGCGATCGGGCGGATGGTGACACGGCCGTCGCGAACGCGGACCAAGATTTCGGGGCTGGAGCCGACAACCGTGAAGCCACCGAAATCGAGGAAGAACAGAAAGGGCGACGGGTTGAGCCGGCGCAGCGCCCGGTAAAGCGAAAACGGCGGCAGCCGGAAGGGCAGCGAAAAGCGTTGCGAGAGGACGACCTGAAAGATGTCGCCGGCCAGGATGTATTCCTTGGCGCGGTGGACCATGTCGTGAAAGGCCTCGCGGGTCATGTTGGAGGCCGGCGCCGAGGCGGCGACGTGGGCGTCGGTGGCTTCATGGCCGTGGGGCAAGGCATCTTCGAAGTCGCGCACGACTTCGGCCAAGCGCGCCTCGGCGGCGGCGCGGGCGGCGTCGGCATCGGGCTCGGCGCCCGGCCAGACGGGAGTGACCACGGTCACCGTGTCGGCGACATTGTCGAAGACCGCCATGACAGTGGGGCGCAGAAAGATGCCGTCGGGAAGTCCGAGCGGATCGGGGTTCTTGTCGGGGATGCGTTCGACCAGGCGCACGGTGTCATAGGCCATGTAGCCGATCAGTCCGGCGGCCATCGGCGGCAGGCCCTCGGGCAGCTCGATGCGCGATTCGGCGACGACGGCGCGCAGCGCCGCGATGGTGCCGCCGGGACAGGGTTCGAAGATATCGCGGTCATGGCGGGCCCGGCGGTTGATCTCGGCACGGTCGCCGAAGCAGCGCCAGATCAGGTCGGGGCGCAGGCCGATGAAGGAATAGCGGCCGCGGATGGCGCCGCCTTCGACCGATTCCAAAAGAAAGCTGTCGGGCCGGCCATCGGCCAGCTTGAGAAAAGCGGAAACCGGCGTTTCCAGATCGGCGACCAGCGTCGTCCACACCACCTGCGCCCGGCCGGCGCGGTGAGCGGCGCGGAAGCTGTCGAGATCGGGATGCAGGTTCATGGCCGGAGAGCGACTCGGGACCGCCGTCCGGCCGAGCGCGGCCGCGCCTTCATCAGAAAGCCTCTTCGACGGCTTTGCGGTTGATGCTGACGGGATAGATTTTGCGCAAGGCTTCGTTTAAGCCGCCGCGAAAGTCACCCTCCATGCCGGTCTTCAACTCGTCGCGCAGGCGCTTCAGGCCGGCCACGTCGGCGGCGGGGTCGGCCGATTGAATCTCAAGCACGCGAGCGATGTAAACGCCGTTCGACGCTTCGACCATGCCATAGCTGCCGGCGGCCGTGGCGAAGACCACATCGCGCAGGGCTTGGGGTTGGGTTCCGCCCTGCCGGGTATCGCGTAAGAGCGGGCCGGTGTTTTCCACCTTGAGACGATGCGCGCCGACGATGGCGGCAAGATCGGAACCGTCGCTGGCCAGGCGTTGCAGCAAGTCGTTGGCCAGCGTCCTGGCACCTTCCTTGCGCCGTTCTGCTTGCCAGGCGGCGAGCGTGTCGCCGCGCACCGCTTCGAACGGCTTGAGCATCGGCGGCGTCACGCCGTCGATGCGGACGATGAAATAGCTGTCGGTACCGCCTTCGGTCAGGCGGCTTTCCTCGCCGTTGGGCGTCGAGAACGCGGTGTCGAGGAAATTCGCGGCGCGCGGCAGATTGGCGACCGGATCTCCGTTGGGCGCGCGGCCGGCGGCATCGACACCTTCGATGGCGACGACGGAGAGGTTGAGCTTGGCGCCGGCTTCTTCCAGGGTCGCACCGCCGGCCAGTT
>CANITX010000263.1 GCA_947470575.1 Rhodospirillales bacterium | reverse complement strand
TAGGCAAGTCTGTCATTGGGAAACAGCAGCAGGCTCCGCTGTCTTCTTACGCCCATGATCGAACAGCCGGTGGAAGATTTCAGGCGGCTGCGCGCCGGAAAGGGCGTAAGCGCCGTCGAGCACAAAGAATGGCACGCCGCTGATGCCAGCCTCGCGGGCAGCGGCATCTTCCTGGCCGATGCGTTCGACACCGTCTTCGCTGTCGAGATACCGCAGGGCCGCCGAGCCGTCCATGCCGGCATTCTTCGCTGCGGCGGCCAACACCGCGCGGTCGCCGATGTCCAAACCTTCCAGGAAGAAGGCGGAAAACAGCGCCTCGACCACCTCGTCCTGCCTTCCCTCCAGCCAAGCCAGGTCGATCAAGCGATGCGAGTCGCGCGTGTTCGGCTGACGGGCAATGCGCTCGAAGGCGAAGGCAATGCCATCTTCGGCACCGACGCCGCGAACCCGGGCGTAGATGTCGCTACCGCGGTCGCCGAACTTAAGCGTCACATATTCAGCCCGCGGCAGGCCGTCAGCCGGCATGCCGGGGTTGAGTTGAAAAGGCCGCCAACGCACCGTCAGGCCCGGTTCGGGGCGTAGCGCCAACGCCTTTTCCAGCCGGCGCTTACCGATCAAACACCAGGGACAGACGGTGTCGGAATATATGTCGAGATGCATGCGTCCGCTCCTCGGTCGGGATGCGCAGCCAGCACTACCGGCGCACGTATTGTTGTTCGCCGAAAAGGATCTTCCATTCCTCGGGCGTGTGTGGTCCCTCGCGGCGCCGGTCGGTCAGCACCTTCATGCCCCGCTGCACGGCTGCACGCATAGCCATAGCGTCGACCCAACGCTTCACGTTGGGGAAATCCTCTGGCTTCTGGCCCCGCCGTTCAAACCCGCTGCACCACGGATAAAGCGCCATGTCGGCGATGGAATAATCGCCAGCGATATACTCCCGATCCACCAGACGGCGGTTCATGACGTTGTACAATCGTCCAACCTCGTTACGATAGCGCTTGATAGCGTAGTCGATCTTCTCCGGCGCATAGTGCATGAAATGATTGGATTGGCCGAACATCGGCCCAACGCCGCCCATTTGGAACATTAGCCACTGCATGACCTCCCAATAGCCGCGCGGGTCCTTGGGCATGAACTTGCCGGTTTTCTGAGCCAAATACAGCAGGATGGCACCCGACTCGAAGACCGGGATCGGCTTGTCGTCGGGGCCTTCCGTATCGACGATCGCCGGCATCTTGTTGTTCGGGCTGATTTTCAAAAAATCGGGCTTGAACTGATCGCCCTTGCCGATGTCGATCGGGTGGACGGTGTAGGGCAGGCCCGTTTCTTCCAGCATAATATGGACTTTGTGGCCGTTGGGCGTCGCCCAGGAATAAAGTTCGATCATCGGTCGCATCCCCACGTTGCACGGCTCAATCTTAAAATGTCGGGACCTTGAGGCTCGGGGTCAAGTCACGGCGTCGAGAACGGTACGAATCTGTTCCGGCACGTCGCCTTTGGGACCAACCAAGCGGACCTACAGCGCTCGCGGTCGCGGCACTGGCAACATTTACCTCAACATCTCCCGGCACCCTGCCCACGAGGATGGCGTTCCAACATTTGAGAAGCGCCGCTTCGCCAAGGTCAACACCCAGTCGTATGCGCAAATGACGGCAATAACCGGCGACGTCGACCGCGGTCGCGCTCGCGCTTGGGGCGAGCATAGCCGTCATCGGCGCGGAACCAGGCCGCAAGTTCCTCCGGCCGAGGACCACTGACGCGCGCCCAATACGCGAAGACGCGGGCGAAATCGATACGACGAAAAGCCCGCCGAGGTCGAACAGAACGGCCTCGACGGGAGATTTGGATGACTTCCGGTTCAAGCCGCCGGAACGGCTGCGGCAGCCAGCGCGATGCGGCTGCGCTTCAGCTTGTCGACGTCCCAACCGGTGATGCGGATCAGCTTGGTGGGGCCGTAGCGACGGGGCGAATGCACCTTGTATTCGTCGTACAGGACCGCCATGCCAGGAGTCATTTGATAGGTCTTCTCGACTTCGACCTCTTTCGGCTGGGTCTCGCTGCCCGGACGGACCACGCGGTATTCCCGCATCTCGGTCATGCCCTGCGCCTGACCATAGATCGCCCAGGTCGTGCCGTGGTCGTGCGGCGGACTTTCGCAAGCGTCCTCGTTGACGTGGGCGAGGATCTGGAAACCCAGCTTGCGGTCCTCGTAAATCACCTGTTTCGGCGTCTTGTTATCCTGCCCCAGATGTTTGGCGAGGAAATCTTCGTCGACCAGCACCTTCTGAAGCAGGTCGCGGACCTTCTCACGCCCCCCGCGGCCGGGATCCACAGAAAGGAAACTCTGGCAGGCGGCGGCAAAGTCTTCGAGCGTATGGGGCATCACTGTCTCCTCAACGTCGCTGCGTTGTTGCATGCTAACGCAAAACGCTGTCCGGATTCCAGCACGGTGCAGTTCGGCATCGGCGCAGTGGGAACCGTCGTCCCATCTACATCTTGTGGCGCCCGTCCAGCTCGATCATATTGCAATAAGGCTCAACAACGGAAAGGAGGTGATCCAGTGTCTCATTGTCATCCACGGCCATTGGCCTTGCGGACCTGGACTCGCGCTGCTGAAGGAGCTGTTTGTTTCTAACGTGGTGTTTCCGGTCCTAACTTGGGACCAAGGTCTGACAATGGAAAGGCCGCCCCGGTCATGGGGCGGCCTTTTTTGTTTGAATATGCCGCTTTTGCCCACAGGCCCGTGACTGCACAACTACTGGACTGCTCCCGTGGCATATGTGGTTCGGTGGACAGGATATCCAACTATATCTTGCATTCTTGACCGCCACGCCGCCGACAATGAAGGGAGGCCCATAATTGCCTCCCTGCTTTGAGAACGCATGCATTTCGAAAACAAAAATAACTCTACCAAAGAAAATATCCTATACTTTAAGATAGGAGTGTTGATCCTTTTCCCCAAGTGTTCACTCAGCTATCGTACGCATTGTGCTAATTGATTATTTTATGCCTAACCCTAGGTATCATGCTGCTGTTGGCGCTTTCTTCTTACGGCGGAGCCGATACAAAAATTGATGGAAGCCAGTCGTAAGCAATGGATAAAAGCAGCTTCGATTTTGGCAACATGCCCGCATCATGGAAGCGATGAAAGTGCGCTATCCGAATAATATTGGCTTCCAAGTTCCTTTTCGCATTTGCTTAGCTCTGGCTACCGCCTTTATGGTCGTCCTGACCAGTGCGATCATTCTCCTCGATGTCTATACGGAAAGCCGTAAAGTAGCTGAGAAAGATGCAGAAGAAGCGTACTTACGCGTCGCAGCTGGCGTCGGCGAACAACTTGACTATCTGTTCCGAGAGAGCAGCGGGTGGGTGATCTGCTCCCTTTAGAGCGGTCCAAAAGTTAACTTAGACTGGACCCTGAAGGAGACGGAACATGGGCAAGAAGCACGGGCCTGAAGAAGTTATCGGCAAGCTGCGCGAGGCGGAGATCGTATTGGCGCAAGGCGGCACGGCGAGC
>CANITX010000262.1 GCA_947470575.1 Rhodospirillales bacterium | reverse complement strand
TTGCGACGTTTGCGGAGCAGACCGTAGCGGTCTCGGGTGAAACGGGAAAGCCCCAACCGAAGCCTGTTGACCGCAACGGCCATATGCCGATGATGCCCGCCATGAGACAATCGTGAGCAGGGAAAGCACCGTCATGAGCGAACGTTCCGCCGCCGCAGGGCCGGTCACCATCGTCACCGCCGGCAGCGGCAAGATCGGCGGCGCCATCGCCCGCGCCCTTGCCGGCCACGGCCACCGGCTGGTGCTGATGTCGGCGGGGGGATCGGCGGTGAAATTGGCAGGCGAGATCGGCGGCATCGGCATCAAGGGATCCGTCACCGAACCGGCCGGGCTGAAGGCGCTGGTCGA
The DNA here is from genome assembly GCA_947470575.1 of Rhodospirillales bacterium. GTDB lineage: Bacteria > Pseudomonadota > Alphaproteobacteria > Rhodospirillales > CAMCUA01 > CAMCUA01. The sequence goes on along the minus strand of CANITX010000262.1, from coordinate 3,204 downwards.
GGCGGCGATGGATACCCACGGTCGGATCGACAGCGTGGTCAACAACACCGGTCACGTGGTCAAAGGCAGCGGCTCGGTGCTGGCACCGGTATACAAGGACGAGGACAACGACGACCTGCTATCCGTCGATGACGCCACATGGCATGCCGCCGTGGACATGATCCTGCTCAACGTGGTGCGCATGGCCCGTCTGGTGACGCCGATCATGCAGCGACAGAAAGCCGGCGCCATCGTCAATATCTCGAGCTTCGCGCAGAAGGAACCGAGCCCGAAGTTCGCCGTCGGCGCCGCCATGCGCATGGCGATGGGCGGCTTCATGAAGCAATACGCCGACCGCTATGCCCGAGACGGCATCCGCATGAACAACTTGCTGCCCGGCTTCGTCGGCTTCGACCCCCTACCCGCGCCGCTCGTCGGCACCATTCCGATGGGCCGGTCGGCGACCACCCAAGAACTGGGCGAGACGACAGCCTTCCTGCTGTCGCCGGGGGCGGCCTATATCACCGGACAGAGCATCCTACTCGACGGCGGCCTGACGCGGGGCGTATGAGTCGTTTTAGACGACCGTCTCAGGGGAACTGGATGCCACCGGTGCGACAGCGCGCGGCAGGCGAATAGAGTTCCACGGCATCTTCGGCCGCTACCTGCGCCCGTGCCAGATCATCGGAGATATCCTGGCGGGTCAGGACAACGGAACCGCGCTCGCAGCGCGCGCCGCTGCCCTGCATGACCTGATCGAAACGCCCCACCAGGACGCCATCGGCGATGCGTCCTTCGAAAAGGCTGTAGGTAACGGGCATCAGGCGATGGGTGCGGATAAACGTCCAGCCCCGCACGCTGCCGTCGGCATAGACATCCATGGCGACACGACAGCCGTCCAGATTGCCGACGAACTGACCGCGATTGACCACGCCGGCAACGACCGGCGGATCGTAGCTCCTGATCTCGCCACCCGGGACCGCGCAGCGCCGGGTTTCGCCTTCGCCCGTATAGATGCCGTCGTATTGTCCCCGGCTGTCGAGCGCCTGGGGCAACGGCTCGAAGGCGGCGTAGCCAGCCGGACGACTGCTGCACGCCGCAAGCACGGCCAGGCAAACCGCAAACAACGGACATAATCGGCGCGTGACGGTCATGGCGGTCATTATGGCACAATCGCGAAACGAATCCTCGTTGCTTGGAGCCGGACCCATGCCCCTGCCCCCCGATCCCGTCGCTGCCGTTGGCGGCATCGCCGCCTTCGGACGCCGGTTGCGCCGAGGCGACATGACGGCCGAGTCGGCCACCCGCGCCTATCTAGAACGCATCGCCCTACTCGACGGCAAGCTGCAAGCCTATGAGCATGTCTTTACCGAAGAGGCGCTCGCAGCGGCACGGAGCGTCGACGCCCTGCTGGCGGCGGGAACCGACCTTGGTCCGCTGATGGGGGTTGCGGTGGGCGTCAAGGACATCATCGCCGTTGCCGGCGCGCCGACTCATGCGGGATCGGTCATCGACGTCACCGACCGAACCGGCGAAGAAGGCAGCTTCGTGCAACGATTGCGCCGCGCCGGTTGCATCATCGTCGGCAAGACACGCACCGTCGAATTCGCGTTGGGGGCGCTTGGCACCAATGCGGTACGCGGCACGCCGATCATGCCGTGGGACGCGGTCATCGCGCGCGCGCCGGGCGGATCGAGCAGCGGTTCGGCCGTGGCGATGGCCGCCGGGCTTTGCGCCTTCGCCATCGGCACGGACACCGGCGGTTCGGTGCGCGGCCCGGCCGCCTTTTGCGGTACCTTCGGCCTGAAGACAACGGTGGGTCTGTGGCCGCTCGATGGCATTTTTCCGTTGTCGCCGACACTCGACAGCATCGGCCCGCTGACCCGCACGGCAGCGGATGCGGCGGTGGTTTTCGCCGCGCTGACCGATCGTCCTCCGCCGGCAGCCTTGTCGCTTCGGGGCCTGCGCCTTGGCAAGCCGATCCACCCCTTCTACGACGACATGGACGCCGACGTGGCGCGGAACATGGCGGCGGCGCTGACCGCGTTGGAAGAAGCCGGCGCGACCATCGTCGAGGTGGACGTGCCGGAAGCCGACGAGGCCAATCGGCTGTTCGGAGTCATGGTCGCCGCCGAATTGATCGCCGTGCTCGGTCGCGAGCGCTTCCTGGCCGAGCGTCACCGCATGGACCCGGGCGTCGCGGAACGGGCCGCCATCGGGCTCGACCTCAAAGCGACGGACTGGATCGCAGCAAGGTGGCGTCACGATGCCCTGCGGCGCATCGCCGGCGAGCGGATGGCCGGATTCGACGGCTGGATCGCCCCGACTCGCCAGATGGTGGCGCCGGTACTGGCCGGCGGCCTCGACGCGGACGCCCAGCGCCGGCTGGCCAGTGACATCCCCCGCAACACCCGGGTCATCAACATGTTCGGTCAATGCGCCGCGGCGATCCCCCTTCACGGCCTTGGCGCGGCGCTGCCGACATCGTTGCAGGCGATCTGTCCAGGCGGCGCGGACCGGCACTTGCTTGCCCTGTCGCTGGCCATCGAAGCTTCCATCGGCGAGGCGCCGGCACCGGGTCTCGAGGGTTTTCTATGAGCTAAAGCCGCCGTATCCGTGATAGATTAAAACACAGTGGCGTATCGGCAGTTTCAAACAGGGAGCCTCCGTTCGCAACGCCGCTCCGGGCAGCGACCGGCGCCGGCCAGCAATGCCGTCAGCGTCGAAATAATTAACAGGGGAAGATCATATGGCTGGGTTATTCAACAAGGCACGCAAGCGCCTGACATCTGCCGCGAAGCATCTCAATCTCCACAAAGACATCATTGAGAAACTGAAGTATCCGAAGGAGACTCTGGCGGCGAGCCTGATCGTGCGCATGGACGATGGCAGCATCAAAAGCTTCAAGGCATGGCGGTGCCGCTACGACGATACGCGCGGCCCGACCAAAGGCGGTATCCGCTACCACCCGGCGGTCTGCCTCGACGAAGTGATGACACTGGCATTCTGGATGACGTTCAAGTGCGCCGTGGCCAACCTGCCCTTTGGCGGCGGCAAGGGCGGCGTGTCGGTGGATGTGATCGGCCCCCATTAGGTGGTCCGGGTTGAATGTTAGTGCATTGCTTCCTCCCTGGCCATTGCCGGCTGTAGGTGGAGCGAAGCGGAACCGGAAGGCGGCAATGGCGGCGTCGCGGTTTCCGGGGCCGGTGGCCGGTAACCGAGGCT
>CANITX010000261.1 GCA_947470575.1 Rhodospirillales bacterium | reverse complement strand
GCTTTGCGCGATGTCGCCGTTGATCACCGTGGCGCAATCCTCGCCGACGCGGGTCAGGAACATCTTGATCTCGGCCGGCGTCGTGTTCTGCGCTTCGTCCAACAGCACGAAGGCGTTGCGCCAGCTGCGCCCGCGCATCACCTCGAAGGGCACCATCTCGATGTCGCCGCGTTTGGCCGCGATGTCGAAGGCGGCATTGCCGATGCGTTCCCTGATGGCGTCCGTTACCGGCACCGCCCAGGGCGCGAACTTGTTCTCCATCGTGCCGGGAAAGAATCCCAGCGAGCGACCGCACGGCACGTTCGGGCGGCTCAGGATGATCTTCTCGATGCGCCGCTGGCGGTAAAGGTCGGCGGCGAAGGTGGCGGCGATCCAGGTCTTGCCGGTCCCCGCCGGTCCCAGAACAACGGTCTGGCTGCCGGATCTCAATGCCTCCAAATATTCGGCCTGTTTCGGGGTCAGCGCTTTGATCGGCGGCGGCTGGCGTTCGGCTTCGAATTTCATGCCGTGGATATCGACGATCTCGGCGCTGGTCTGCGTCTGGCGCTGCTTCTTCTTGTTCTTGGGGTGGGATTGCTTGCTCGTCCGGTTCATCCGATGGGCTTGATGGGGCAAGATCATCTCCTTGGTTGAAACACCCGACTTGGTTGACATACGAGACAGGCACGCCCACCCGCCGGCCAAAACGGTGCCGTGGCCGGTTCGATTGGTATTTTTAGGAAAGGTAGGGGACGGGTGGGGGTGTGCCTAAGTCGCGCGGTGCCAGGAAGGTCGATAGCGGGTCTAAACGCGCAGTCTCGATGCATGGGCATCCGGTTGACTTAGGACTTAAGTCTCAACCATAGCCTACGTTTGTTAATATATTGTGGCAAGGGGTTCATGAGACGCTAGGACTGGTAGATCGAGTCAGCCGGCCAGCGATCCGGACGGCGGCGGGAGAGGGACATAATATGCCCGAATATTTCAGGCCGAACGCGCCTTGCGCGGCCCGAATCTTAAGTCCCTCTTGCGCCCCGACGCTGTTACAGCCAGTGCAGGATGCTGGCGAGAATGACGATCTGCGCGCCCCAGCCCACCGCGAAGGCAAGCGTGCGCAGCACCGGCACGCCAGCCGTATAGACGATGAAGTGAGTCAACCGGGCGGCGAAATAGACCATGGCGGCGGTTTGGGTCGCCGGGGTCGAGATGGCCATCGCATGGGCGATCAGCACCGCCGGCACGAAAATCGCCAGGTTCTCGACGGCGTTCTGATGCGCCTTCATGGCGCGTTGCGCCCACAGGGAATGCGGCTCGCCGCTTTCCGGCTGGGTGCTCGACATCGCCGGCCAGATGCCGCGCACCGCCAGGCGGTCGAGAATATAAGGTAGCCAGAACAGCGCCGTCATGAGAACGGTCAGCGTCAGCCAATAGAGTTCGCTGGTCATGTCGTCTCCCACCTTGGAATCGAATGAAATGTCAGGTCTCGATGGATGGCATCGGCATATATCGAATGTTGCCGCGAATCAGTTGCGCAAGCATGAATTAAGAATTCATAAAAATAAGTATTCACGGCAGTATTCGAGATATATGGATTTTTTGTTGCAATGATCCGCGGCGAATTCCAAGGGCCGCAAGTTTCGGCACCCGCGGGTTCATGGTTGCCCGATGGCTTCTTCGCCGGTCGCTTGACTCCGGAGGTCTCTGTTCCATGCGCCGAACCCTGCTCTATTTCCATTCCCTGTCCTCGCCCTGGACCTACCTGGGCGGGCCGCGCCTACATGCCCTGATCGCCAAGCACGATCTGCGGGTGGTGCTGCGCCCGACATCGGTGGTCGGCAAGAACGGCGGCATCCCGTTGCGCTCCCGGCCCGCCAACCGGCAGGCCTATCACGAGGTCGAACTCGACCGCTGGCGCAAATATCTGGATATGCCGCTGGTGCTGCGTCCGGCCCATTATCCGACCGACCCGCAATTCTCGACCCGCATGACGATCGCCGCCGACACGTTGGGTTGGGACGCTCTCGGCCTCAGCCACGCGCTGCTGCGCGCCCTGTGGAGCGAAGAGCGCGATGTCCGGTTGCCCGAGGTACGCCGGGCGGTCGCCGAATCCCTCGGCCTGGACGGTGCCCGGCTGGTGGCCATGGAGGACTCGCCCGCCATCGTGGAAAGGGCCCAGGTCATCCAGCAGGAGGCCATCGACGCCGGGGTTTTCGGCTCGCCGACCTATGTGCTCGACGGTGAACTTTTCTGGGGCCAGGACCGCCTGGAATTTCTCGACCGCCGCCTGTCGGAAGCCTGAGCGCCAAGGCGCCCCCCGGTCCTCGCTCCGCCCCGGTGCCGCGCTGAACGCACCCTTGAGGATGTCGATGGCGGGGCCGGCGACAGCGCGTACCGTGGCGGCTCGCGTATCGCCAGGATTCCCTCCGGCCGCTTACGCGGCCGGTCGTTCTTCCAGGTCCAGGGTCGTTACGCGGCGCAGCTCCCGACGGTGCTGGACGTCCTTGAAAGCAGTTGCGCGGTGCATTGTGCAACGGTTGTCCCAGATCACCAGGTCACCGTCCTGCCACTTGTGGGTGTAGACGAACTGGGGTTGAACCGCGTGCTGCATCAGTTCCCAGAGCAGCAGCCGCCCTTCCGGTAAGCTCATTTCCATGATCCGCGCCGCATGCGAGGCAATATACAGCGTCTTGCGGCCTGCCCGCGGCAGCGTGCGCACCAGCGGGTGATAGGCACCTTTCAGCTTGTCCAGTTCCTCCGCCGAGAATTCGAACCCCAGCGTCTGACGGGAATAAGCGATGGAGTGGTGGCAGGTGAGACCTTCCAACTGCGCTTTCATCTCGTTATCCAGCGCGTCGTAAGCCGCTCGCAGGTCCGCGAACTGGGTGTCGCCACCGCTCGGGGGCAGCACGCGCGCGTGAAGTAGGGAATAACGCCCCGCCGGAGCCTGGAAAGAGGCATCCGCGTGCCACAATCTGTTCGCGAGGCTGTAGAGCCGCTTGCGGTCGGCCTGCTCCATTAGTTCACCGTCGGCGTCGACATTGGAAATGTCGGAAATGCCATAGGCCGCCAAGCGGCTCTTGGAGATCGCAGCCGCGCCGGGCTTGGTATGCAGTTCGCCGTCGAAACGCTGGGCGAAGGCGCTTTCCTCCTCGTCCGTAAACGCCTGATTGCGGAAGACCAGAATGGCATAGCGATCCATGCCGGCGCGTATTTCGGCCAGCGTCCGTTCATCGGTCGTGTCACGCAGCGAGACAGCGCTCGCTTCCGCGACAAACAGGGGGTGCAGAGGGGTGAAGGTCAGAGTCATGGCGTGGCACTCGATTTCCCGGAGTCATACATCTCGATGGGCTACCCATTCAGGGAGCCGCGTGGAGCCAATGGTGGCGCAGATCGGACCGATCTGCAATCCGCAGGTACATCCGGACGCCCCCCCCCTTGCATACCGGGGGGGGACCGCCCAAACGACGGACGAGCCGAGATGGTACTTATGATCTGCTCCCTTTAGAGCGGTCCAAAAGTTAACTTAGACTGGACCCTGAAGGAGACGGAACATGGGCAAGAAGCACGGGCCTGAAGAAGTTATCGGCAAGCTGCGCGAGGCGGAGATCGTATTGGCGCAAGGCGGCACGGCGAGCG
>CANITX010000260.1 GCA_947470575.1 Rhodospirillales bacterium | reverse complement strand
TACGTGCGCCGGGCCGGCGGCGATTTCGCCCGCGGCGACGTGCTGCTCCGCGCCGGGCGCGGGCTCACGGCGCGCGACATCGGCATCGCCGCGGCCATGAACGTGCCTTGGCTGATGGTGCGCCGCCGGCCGCGCGTCGCCATCCTCTCGACCGGCGACGAGGTGGTGATGCCGGGCGATCCCCTCGGCCCCAATCAGATCGTCAGCTCCAACAGCCTGGCGCTGGCCGCCTATGTGCGCGTGCTGGGCGGCGAGCCCATCGGGCTCGGCATCGCGCGCGACAACGAAGATTCGCTGCGCACGCTGGCCGCCGGGGCGCGCGGCGCCGATCTGCTGGTGACCATCGGCGGCGCCTCGGTCGGCGATCACGATCTGGTCCGCCGGGTGCTCGGCGAGGCCGGACTGGCGCTGACCTTCTATACCATCGCCATGCGCCCGGGTAAGCCGCTGATCTTCGGCCATCTGGCCGGCATTCCAATGCTCGGCCTGCCCGGCAATCCGGTTTCCGCCGGGGTCTGTTCCGTGTTGTTCCTGCGTCCGGCGTTGCGTGTCATGCAGGGGCTGCCGGCCGTCGAGGCGGCGGCGCCCACCGCCCGACTCGGCCGCGACCTTGGCGCCAACGACCGGCGTGAGGATTACCTGCGTGCCAGCCTCGCCCGCGATGCCGACGGCAACCTGGTCGCCACGCCCTTCGAGCGCCAGGACAGCAACCTGATGGCCCTCTTCGCCCAGGCCGATTGCCTGGTCGTGCGTGCGCCCCTGGCGCCGCCGGCGCGGCGCGGCGAGACCGTGCGCATCGTCCCCCTCGACATCGCCGCCTTCGCTATTTGATCCCTAATTGTTGCAGGGCCATCGCATGTCGCTGCCTTGAGTGTTCCGGCGACGGCCTTCCCCCTCCCTGGGTGGCAAGGGCGATTACCCTGCCCCTTTTTGTCACTTGACTGTAGCTGGGAACCAAACTAGAACGAAATCCAATGTTTTCCTTTTGTTCCTTTCGATATTTCGGCCAAAAAAGTCTACAAAAGGCTATGTCGTAAAAGTTGTATGGGGGATCGCCGCATGCTGACCAGAAAGCAGTACGAACTGCTGGTGTTCGTCGACCGGCGCCTGCGCGAGTCGGGCGTCTCGCCCTCCTTCGACGAAATGAAGGAGGCCCTCGGTCTGCGCTCGAAATCCGGCATTCACCGGCTGATTTCCGGGCTGGAGGAGCGCGGCTTCATCCGCCGCCTGCCGCACCGCGCCCGCGCCTTGAAAGTCCTCCGCCAGCCGGAAAATCACCCCGACGTGCCTGCCGTTCCGACACCCGCTCCGGTAGTGGAACGCTTCCGCCCCAACGTCATTCGCGGCGACTTCCAGATGCACGGCACCGCCGCCAAGGTCAGCGACGCCGAAGCCATTGAACTGCCGCTCTACGGCCGCATCGCCGCCGGCACCCCGGTCGAGGCCCTGCGCGATCCCACCTCTAGCATCGGCGTGCCCGGCAGCCTGCTCGGTTCCGGCGAACACTATGCCTTGGAAGTCGATGGCGATTCGATGATCGACGCCGGCATTCACAGCGGCGACACGGTGATCATCCGGCGCACCGATACCGCCGAGAACGGCAGCATCGTCGTCGCCCTGGTCGATGACAACGAGGTGACCCTGAAGCGCCTGCGCCGCAAGGGAAATTCCATCGCGCTGGAACCCGCCAACACCCGGTTCGAGACGCGCATCTTCGGCCCCGACCGGGTCAAGGTTCAAGGCCGCCTCGTCGGCCTCATGCGCCGCTACTGATCACCGGTCGTCCTCGGGCACGCGGCCGCGAGGGCGCAGCACCCAAGGACGGTGCCCGCGCACCCCGTTGGCCGACTCCACCCTGACCTGGCCGTCTTCGAGCCATAACGCATGGGCCCCGTCGCGCCACAGGTCGAAGCGGTCGATCACCAGCTTCGGCGTCGGGCAGCGGCCGCGTACCGGTACCGTGCTGATCAACACGTCCGCCGCCCAGCATTCCTCCGCCACCGCCGCCGGATGACTGACCAGGGCGACCGTGCTGCCGCCGGCCCGATACAGGCAACCCTGGGGATCGCAGGACAAGGTCTGCGCCAAAGGGTCCGCCGTGGCCCGCGCCGCTGTCGACCATAGAGGCGGCTCGTCTTCCTGACCGGTGCGGCGCAACCAGGCCTCGCGTTCGAAGCGCGCACCCGTTGCCGTCGAAATGGCCATCAACCCATCCGGCATGCGCGTCGCCATCAAGCGGCCCCGCCCGTCGATGAGAATGTCAGGCGGCTTGACGAAAGCAATCGCAGTAATGCCGGCTGCCATGGCGCCAACACCCAACCACCGCCACGATTGCCGCCACAAGCACAACCACAATCCGCCAAGCGACACGGCGAGAATCGCCCAAACCGGCATCGCCGGCAGCAGGGTCACTGCCCCCGGCCAGGACGCCACCTCGCTGGCCACGTCGAGAATGACGCCATTGCCCCAGCCCATGGGAATAAGGCCTAACGATTCCCAGCCGAACGGCATCAGCAGCATGGCCACCACCCCGCACGGCATGATCCACAACGCCGTCAACGGCACCGCCACCAGGTTAGCCAACAACCCATAGTTAGCGACGCTGTTGAAGTGAAAGATGGCAAAAGGCGCCGATGCCGCGCTGCCGACCAGCGTGGTCAACACGACACCGGCCATGTAGACGGCGATCCGCCGGAACGGCCCGTTCGCACCCTGGCTGGCTGCCCGGAAATAGCCCGCCGTCACTTCATAGGTGGCGATCAGTGCAACGACGGCGGCAAATGACATCTGGAAACTGGCGCCGAACAGGCTTTCCGGACTGAACAGCAGAATGACCACGGCCGCCCAGGCGACAACGCGCATGGAAATGCCCCGGCGATCGAGCAGGACGCCCACCAGTATCAAGGCGAGCATCAGAAAAGACCTGATGGTCGGTACCGTCGCCCCGGCGAGCAGCGTATAGAAAAAAGCACCCGATACGGCGACGACCGCGGCCCACTTCTTGATGGGATAGTGGAGTGCGAGCCGTGGCACCAAGGCAAGCAGGCTGCGAACCGCGACCATAAGAATACCGGCCACCAAGCCGATGTTGAGCCCAGAGATGGCCAGCAAGTGGGCCAATCCGGAGTCGCGAAAATCGTCGAGCACCTGCTTGGAAATCGGACTGCGGTCGCCCGTCAACAGCGCCGCGACGACAGCTCCGTTTGCACCAGGCAGAACCGAGAACGTCCGTTCAGCAATGCTATGGCGCAGCCTTTCAATGGCCAGCCGCCAATCGCCGATATCGTCCGACGCCTTTGTTGCGGCGGGGAGCAGCGCGGGACGACCCGTGGCGAAACCTACGGCGCCCAGACCTTCGAAGTACGACTGCCGCTGAAAATCGAAAGCGCCTGGCATCGACGGTCCGGGCGGCGGGGACAGTATGGCACGCACCTGCAGCCAGTCGCCGGGCAGGATGGGAGGTTCGCGAGCGCCGATGGTGACACGGATACGCTCGGGTGTTCGTTCGGGTCCGAGTCCGCTGATATGTGGACGATCCAGGGCGATACGCCGGCCCGTTTCGGTTGCCGTCACCAATACGGCTCGGCCGCTCACCGTTACCGGTCCGAGCCGGACATCCAGTACAGGAGCCGATACCCAAGCCGTGCGGATCTGGGCAACGGCAAACCCGAAAGCAATAGCAGCCAAACCGATGGCGAAAGCCAATAGCCACGTTCTT
>CANITX010000259.1 GCA_947470575.1 Rhodospirillales bacterium | reverse complement strand
GTCAGCCGCGCCATCGCCTTTCTGAAAAGCGAACAGGAAAGCGACGGTTCCTGGTTTGGCCGCTGGGGCACCAATTACATCTATGGCACCTGGTCGGTGCTTTGCGCCTTGAACGCCATCGGCGAGGATGCCAAGGCGCCCTACATCCAAAAGGCCGTACAATGGCTGAAGACCCGGCAGCGGCCGGACGGCGGCTGGGGCGAGGATGGCGCCTCCTATGAGCCCGGCCGACACACCGAATGCAAGGAAAGCACGGCGTCGCAGACGGCCTGGGCGGTACTCGGCCTGATGGCGGCCGGTGAGGTCGACAGCGAGGCGGTGCGCCGCGGGGTCGATTACCTAATGCAGGCACCGCGCGACGAGCACGGCCGCTGGCAGGAACCCTGGTACACAGCCGTCGGTTTTCCACGGGTTTTCTATCTGAAATACCATGGCTATGCGGCCTATTTCCCGCTTTGGGCCTTGTCCCGCTATCGCAACCTGCACCGCTCCAACACGCCGGTTCCCGCCTTCGGCATCTGAAACCGGCGGCATGAATACCTCGGCCTGCCCCTCCGGCAACTGGCACTATCCGACGCCGGTGCTGTTCGGCGCCGGTCGCATCGCCGAGTTAGCCGATTCCTGCCGGACGTTGAACATCCGCCGACCGCTGCTGGTCACCGGCCCAACCCTGGCCGGCTTGCCGATGGTTCGCGATGCGGTGGCCGCCAACGCAGCGGCTGGCCTGACCACCGCCGTCTTTTCGGAACTTAGGCCCAATCCGCTTGACGGCAGCGTGTTGGCCGGCGTCGATGCCTTCCGCCGTGGCGACCATGACGGCATCATCGCCTTCGGCGGCGGTAGTGCCATCGACGTCGGCAAGCTGATCGCCTTCATGGTGGCGCAGACCCGGCCGATGTGGGACTTCGAGGACGGCGGCAAGCGGTGGGCCCGCGCCACTGTCGAGGGCATCGCCCCTGTCATCGCCGTTCCGACCACAGCCGGCTCCGGTTCCGAGCTTGGCCGCGCCGCCGTCGTCACCGACTCAGCTTCGGGTGCCAAGAAGCTGCTGTTCCACCCCCGGATGATGCCAACCCTGGTCATCGCCGACCCCGAACTGACGTGCAGTATGGACCCGACGCTGACCGCCGATACCGGCATGGACGCGCTGGCCCACTGCTTCGAAGCGTATTGTGCCAACGGCTATCACCCGATGGCCGAGGGCCTTGCCGTGGAAGGCATGCGGCTGATCAAGACATGGCTGCCGCGGGCGGTAGCCAACGGCGCCGACATCGAAGCCCGCGCCCATATGCTGGCAGCATCGGCCCTGGGTGCCGGTGCCTTCCAAAAGGGGGTGGGCGCCATCCATGCCCTGAGCCACCCGGTGAGCAGCCTTTACGATACCCACCATGGGCGGACCAACGCCGTCTTCTTTCCTTATGTCATGACCTTCAACCGCGACGCCATCGACGACAAGTGCACCCGATTGGCCGCTTGGCTGGAGCTGCCGGGCACTGGCTTCGAGGCCTGCCTGCGGTGGATCGTCGAACTGCGTGCCGCCATCGGCATTCCACACACCGCGCGCGATCTGGGCATCGAAGCCGCTAAGATCGGCCGGCTGTCGCAACTAGCTGCCGCCGACCCGACAGCATCGGGCAATCCGGTGCCGGTCGGCGAGGCTGAAATGCATGCCTTATACGAAAGGGCCCTGGCCGGACGCCTGACGGTGTAAGATCACCGCCATGTTCGAAATCGCCGTCATCGCCTTCACAACCTTCTTCGCCACCATCGCGCCGCTAGACAGTCTGGCAGTCTTCGTTGCGCTGACCCATCGCAGTCGGCCAGAAACGCGCCGGGCCATGGCGATCAAGGGCACGGCGATCGCCACCGGCCTGTTGTTGTTCTTCTGTCTGCTGGGCGGCGATATGCTGAAATGGCTTGGCATCACGCTGCCTGCCATGCGCACGGCGGGCGGCCTGCTTCTGTTCTTGATCTCTGTCGACATGGTCTTCGCCCGCCAGTCCGGAGGCACATCGACCACCGAGGGCGAGATGGAGGAAGCCGAGGGCAAGGTCGACATCTCGGTCTTCCCCCTGGCAAGCCCGCTGCTGGCCGGGCCTGGTGCCATGGGCGCGGCGGTGTTGCTCTACGCTCAGGCGAACGGCGATTTTCTACGCGAATTGGCGGTGGTCGGCGCGTTGCTTGTCGTCATGGCTGTCACCCTGACGTTGCTGCTCTCCGCCGGGGCTGTGCAACGCATGCTGGGCGTCACCGGCATGAATGTGTCACCCGCGTCATCGGCATCCTGCTGGCCGCTCTGTCGGTGCAGTTCGTCTTCGACGGCATCCGCGGCAGCGGTCTATTGGGAAGCTGATGTTCGCCGCTAAGACCGAGTCCGGACGGCGTACGGGCCGTCTATCCGCGACAGATCAACGCGGAACTGAATTGTGGTCGTTTTCGCCGACCTTCTGCTGACGCTCGCCATACTGCGGGCGATCATAACAAACCACGTCGGCCAGTGTCCGATAGCAATAAATGTTCTGCGCCGGCCGCGCCTCGTCCTCGACGCAATACGTCAGCCCTTGCGTAATCCGATTCACCGCACAGTCTTTGCCGCTGGCAAGCGAGATAGCCTGATCGCTTAAACGTTTGCCCGTGACGAAAGCCGTTCCTCCCTCGACCAGGAATAGGGAATCGCAAGCTGTCAGCGGCAAGATCATGGCCAGAAGAATCGCTGCGCGTTGCATGATGCCTACCTAAAATTCCCAGGAAACGTCGGGGCCCCGACCTTAGACCGCCCAGGGTAAAGCCTTGGTTAAGCCATGCTCGCCTCAAGAAGTCGGCAAGGATCGCACCCATTCCCACCCGCCGGCGGCATCGAGTACGGCATCTAATGCATCGGCCGCCGTCCGCCCCGCCACCGACGGCGAACCTCCGGCTCCGGTGGACTCATAAGCAATAGCGCCGTCGCCCAGGAATGTCAGGGCTAAACGGCGGTCGCCATCGCACCAATCGAGCCCGACCTCACCATTGGAACGAACGGCCAACGGCAAGCGCCCGGAAAGAGCGTGATCGCGCACGAAAGCGGCAAAATGACCCACAGAAACGGCATTCATCACCGCTTGTTCCTCGCCAAGATCCCATTCTGCATCCCGGAAATCCGATAACTTTTGCGCCGCCGCCTCGTAACCGGCAACGCTCAACATGCCAATGGCCGCGTCCAACTGCTGCGTCCGGCGACGCCCGGAACTACCCGCGCCACGAGCCATGACGGTGAAACCTCCCCCAAGCCAACTTTTGCCGACCATAACACGCGATCCCACGCATGGTCGTGTTGGTTAGGATGTGAATTTTTTTCTAGTGTGCGGAATTGCGTGGGTAAACGTCCGAAACGGCCTCCGACCAGCAAAAGATCGCGGGCCGGATGCGGCGGCATTGCGACCTTCGGACGGAAGCGGGGAACGATGGATAAAAGTATTTTCAGCTATATCTGGCGGTATAGAAAACGCGATCAATTGTTCATCTTGTTCGTGACAGCCATTTCTTATCCTTTTTATTATTTTTCTCTCGATCTTCCGAAAACAATTGTCAATAAAGCCATCGGTGGATCGAGTTTTCCAAAATATTTTAATTTTACATTATATGGATTTAACCTTGAGCAAGGGTTTCATTCGTTCGTTTTTGACACAGGAATTACACTCGATCATTACCCATATCTTTGGATGCTTTGCGGTGTTTTTCTGTTCCTGGTATTCG
>CANITX010000258.1 GCA_947470575.1 Rhodospirillales bacterium | reverse complement strand
CTCAACCATCTCTACGGCGGCATGGACGAGCCCGAGCTGAAGATCATCGACGTCTTCATCTGCAAGCTGCGCAAGAAGCTGTCGACCGCCACGGCCGGCGAGAACTATATCCAGACCGTCTGGGGCCGCGGCTACGTGCTGCGCGACCCGGAAGAGGCCGAAGCCGCCGCCGGCCGCCAGGCTCGCGCCTGACGTTCCCCAGTCCGTCGGACTGGTATCATCCTTTTTGGCCGAAGTGGCCGGCGCCATGACGGCGGCCCATCCTTGGCGACACCCCTTCGAGATGGGCCAGCATCAAGTGGCTGGGTGCCTGCGAGGATGTTACCCCTTCCTCGTCCCCGCCACGTCCTCCGTCCAGCTTTCCGCGAACGACAGCGAACAGGTGCTGAACGGCCGGCCTTCGCGTTCGCGCGGCCACACCTGGCCCAAGGCTTCGACGCCGTTGCGGGTCAGTCGGCCGCCCAGTGCCGGAACCAGCACGGCGGACAGGCCATAGCGCCGGCCCGGCACTTCGTGCGGCTGGGTGTGGAGCAGCATCGGCTCGCCGATGCGATACCAAGTCAACGCGATCTCTTCGCCCAGCGCCGTCGCCCGCTCGGTCCAAAAGGTGCGCGGATCGCCCGTCGGAGGGCTGAAGCGGGCTTCCGTCACCGGCAGGCCGGTATCTGCCAATTCGGCGTTCAGCATCCCCTGGACGGTGGACTGTAACCACCGCGCCAAACTGATGTTGTCGGAATAAATGCGCCAGCGGTTGTCCGTCAGCTCGCTTTTCAGATAGAGCACATGGCCCGGCCCGCCGCCGGAATAGATGACGCGCCAAAAGCTGGCGTCGGTGGAATTGGCCCCGCCGTCGCTCTGACTCAAGCGAAGGAAGGGGTTTTCTCCAGTCATGATCAGGCGGTTGGGATCGGCGGCGCTCATTGTCGGCTCCTTGGCGTTAGCAGATGGGGGGCGATCAGACGGACTTGCCGACAAGGGCGGCGATCCGCACCTCGCCCTGCCCGGTATCGGTAACTTCCAGTTCGGCACCCGCCGCATCGGCGAGCAACCGGGTCAAAGCCGCTTGCACGGTATAGGCCGTCAGGGCTTCGCCGACGCCGCCATCAGCGATGGAGGCCGCCGTGGCGACAGCGGCCACGGGCGCCGTCGCGGCGTTGCGCAATTCGTCGCGCAAGCGGGCCCGTTCGCCCGTGGCGATGACGGCGAGGCCGCGGCCGTCGTCGCCCAGATCGACAATCCGGATGCCGAGCGTGCCGCCGCGGATCAAGGCGCCGTGGCCGAGCAGCACCATATTGAGCAGCAGCTTGCCGGCGACGACATCGAGCCCCGGCGTCTCGGGTTCCGGCAACGGCCAGTCGAGCGTCACCGGCCCATGGCCGACAAACGTATCGACGATCTCGCGTAACTGGCCGTCGATGTCGCCATCCTCGGAAAGGCCGCCAAAACCGAAAGCGATGCGATACAATGCCAAGGCCGCCTTGACCTGTCGCGCGCTACGCCCAAGCATGGCGAGCGCTTCGGCGTCGGTATCTGCGCGCCCCGTCTCTTCCAGCATTTCGACGCCGACATTGACGGCCCCGACGGGCCCGACAAGATCGTGGCACAGGCGCGAACAGAGCAACTGAGCGACATCGAGATCGATTTTCACGGCCGCCCCCCGGCGTTGCACCCAGCCCGTCACGCGTGCCACCGTTTCCCCCAGTTTTCCCGAATCCCGGCAAGGAAGGGAATCCTTGGGGGTCTGCGAAGGCGGTAAATCCCACGGCCGGGCGGCTGCCGTCAAGGAAGGCGAGGCAACAGGCCCATTGTTCGCAAGCGGCGAACCCGGTTTTCGGCAATGATCCGCTTCCGAGGCCGTGCTCGCCGGACGCAGGAAAGGCACGATGCTTCATCCAAAAAGGAAGCCAACATGAGCCCACAGTCCGTTGTCCCGGAAATTCCCAAGGCCGGTTCCGCCGTCGAAACGGTCGTCATACCGCGCACCCGCGATCTTGGCGGCTTCGAGGTACGTCGGGTGTTGCCCTCGGCTCAGCGACGCATGGTCGGGCCCTTCGTCTTCTTCGACCAGATGGGGCCGGCTTTGTTCGAAACCGGCCACGGTATCGACGTCCGACCGCATCCGCATATCGGGCTTGCCACCGTCACGTATCTTTTCGACGGCTCGATCCTGCATCGCGACAGCCTTGGCAGTGTCCAGTCGATTACCCCCGGCGACGTCAACTGGATGACCGCCGGGCGCGGCATCGTCCATTCCGAACGTACCGCACCCGACGTGCGCCGCGCGGCGCATTCGTTGTTCGGCCTGCAGCTTTGGGTCGCCTTGCCGGCGGCAAAGGAGGAAACCGACCCCGGCTTCGACCACTATCCGGCCGGCACCCTGCCCACTATCGAGGGCGAGGGCGTGACGGCGCGCATCGTGGCCGGCGCCGGCTTCGGCGCACGCTCGCCGGTCGCCACCCTGTCGAAGCTGTTTTTCCACGACCTAAAACTCGCCGCCGGCGCCACCGCGTCGATTTCCGCCGAGCATGAAGAGCGCGCGCTCTACCTGATCAAGGGCCGTGTCGAGGTCGACGGAACGGCTTACGAAGCCGGTCAGCTCCTGGCTTTGGCGCCAGGCCGCGCCGTCGATGTTCGCGCGGCGGCACCCGCCCGCTTAGCGGCACTAGGCGGCGAGCCGCTAGACGGGCCACGCCACATTTGGTGGAACTTCGTTTCCAGCCGGCCAGAGCGTATCGAGCAGGCCAAAGAGGATTGGCGGCGCGACCGTTTCAACCTGCCTGTGCCCGGCGACACTGAATTTATTCCTTTGCCGACATAAAGGCATTCGCCCCTGTTCGCTACGAACGAACAGTCTGTCGTCAGCGGAACGGCTTCCGCTGCGACGTCCCGCGCACCATATTGAGCATCAGGTTCATTCGAACCGCCCTATGCCGGACCAAAGGAGTCCCGAGATGACCACCGCAGCCGCCGATACCGTGAATGTCCGCGCCGTCGAGCGCGCCTACCGCGGCATGCCGGCCAGCGACGGGGCGGGGGTCCGCCTCAACCGCCTGATCGGTCGTCCGGGGCTTCCCGACCTCGACCCCTTCCTGATGCTCGACGAATTCCGTTCTGACGATGCATCCGACTATATCGCCGGCTTTCCCGACCACCCGCACCGGGGCTTCGAGACGGTCACCTACATGCTGGCCGGACGCATGCGCCACGGCGACAACCAAGGCAATATCGGCCTGCTCAGGCCGGGCAGCGTGCAGTGGATGACTGCCGGGCGCGGCATCGTCCATTCGGAAATGCCCGAACAGGAGAACGGCCTGATGTGGGGATTTCAGTTGTGGGTCAACCTGCCGGCCAAGGACAAGATGACGGCGCCGCGCTATCAGGACATCGAACCCGAAGCGATCCCCGTGGTGACGATGGACGGCGGTGCGACGGTCAAAGTGATCGTCGGACGGGTCGGCGGCACCGCAGGCGCCGTGACCGGCATCGCCACCGACCCGACCTATCTCGATGTCGGCCTGCCGGCCGGCGCCACGTTCGCCCTGCCGGTGGCGGCAGAGCACAATGCCTTCGTCTACGTCTACGAAGGCGAATCCCGGGTAGGCGCCGGCGACGGGGCGCAGACATTATCGCGTGGGGAACTGGGTGTCTTGAGCAAGGGCGGCGAAATCCGCGTGGCGGCCAATGCCAAGGCGGCGCGCCTTCTGATCGTTGCCGGGCGGCCATTGGGCGAACCGGT
>CANITX010000257.1 GCA_947470575.1 Rhodospirillales bacterium | reverse complement strand
TATCATTCGAAGCCGTCGATGGCATCCTCTATTGCTCAGCGGCGTGAACGATACGCCGCCGGGCGGCGTCCTCAACAGTTGCCAGCCGCCAATTGCCGGCATCTGCGACGACCTGGATAAGGTCGCACTCCCAGTATTTCCATGATCCCGGCCGATCACCGAAACGAGCAATAAAGCCCGCAGGGTCGCGATAGACGTAACCGCTGGGTGTGATCCTTTCGGCTACAGCCAGCCTGCCGAGCCAGACTGTCGTATCGTCTGCCCGGCCGGCATAGGTGTCGCTGTCGTAGTATCCGACAAGAGTTCGAAGGGGAGCGCCAGTCCGCGCCATTTCCCGGCTGAAATCCTGAAATAAAGGAATGTCGGCGGCGAGACAGCTAGGGCGACGGATGTCCTCGGGGTCTGCCCTGCTGTTGTTCCAGGCGATCAATCCGACCGCGCCGACGGCGGCGATAGCAAACAAGTCGATCAGGCCGACAACAAGGATTGCCACGGCAATTCCTAACCGGCGCAACCAGCGCCAGCCCGTATATCCTGCTCCGCTCTTGCGTCCCGCCACGAGCCGGTCCCTAGACGATGAGAAGGCCGGATAGGTCGGCGACGGGTCTCATTTCCCCCGAGACCCTGTATCGGCAACCGATCCCAGCGGTGTGTTCTGCGCGCCCCGGTAGTCGAGGTGCTGGATGCCCGTCCGCTCAATAAGAAGCAGATGAACAATGTCGTCGAGATGGTGGTTGGCGAATCCTTGCTCGACGACCTGGTTCCATTGGGTACCGTCGAACCAGGTTACTTGGACATCCATTGGCTCATTCGAAAACGCAACGAAGCGCTTGGGGACACACCCACCTTCCGATGGCGCAACCGCGCCGCGCCACAAGACGGCATTGCCTTTCCGAATGACAAGCTCGTCAATATTTTGACCTGCGGTATTGACCGCAAGAATGTTTGCATCCCAGCACGTACCCGGCAGGAACGTGGCATGCGTTCCAAGGCCATGCCATATGGTCATGTAGACCGCGACCCCAAATCCGAAAACGGCAGAGACGAGGACGCTGGAGCCGATGAAGTAGACCTTTGTCGCACGCCCCATGTTAGCCCCTAGAATGATAGGACGAATTAGATGCTCTTATAGTCGTATTTACAATATGAATGTCACCTTAAAATTGTAGATAACTCGATCCTCAAGAACTCCCTTACCGTCACTCTTTTGCAGGGATAAAAGGCTTGGTTTGCAACATGCCCGTGACAAGCGCTTCCAGCACCACCTCGACCGGATCGCGGTCCTTGTTCTCAGGATTCATCGCAAGCCAATGGCCGACATTGTTGTTGTACAAGTCCATCAAGTGCGACCCGACGCCACCGGGTGAGACCTCATGGGCGTCCTGCCAAATCTTCGCCCGATGCGGACCGATCTCACGTGCCAGCATGAAGCTCCAAAGAGTGTGCCGAAATGCATCCACGCCATCGTTGTTTCCGATATCATGGCGATATGTCCCCGGGCGGATATGTACGGGATTGCCGGCGGAGTCCTTCAAATCTGAAAAGCGACCCCGAAGATAGGTTGAAAATGTCTTGGTTCGGGCGTTGAAGGCCTGCCAGGCCGCATCAATCGCTTCTGCCATGTTCGGACTATCGGGCCTCTTATTCCGACGGCCGAGTGCTTCATCGAGTCGGTCGTCTTCGTTCGGTCCCGACGGATCGAATTGCAGAATTTTATAGAGAGATTCAACGTCCACGGGGCTATCGGTAGGCAATCGAGTGCTCCTGACATCGGGAAAGGCATCGGCAACGTCGCCGCCGTCGGTGCCACTTATGCTCTTAGTGTGGCGTCTCACAATGTCGTCAGAATTATCATCATTGCCGGCATCGCCGGTCAGCACATCATCGCCATACCCTCCCTCGACCACGTCTCGTGGAAGTCCAACGGGCCGGGCATAGTCTGCCTCCATGCCATCAGATTCGGGACGATCCACCCTCAGCGGATGGTCGCTGTCCTCGTCAAAGTCGACTGGCCCCACGATCTCGCCGAAGGCGAGCTGCCCGAGGGTTGGTTTCTTACGCTTCGGTGGAATGATCATGGGATACCTCGTTGACAGGTGTTGAAGCCGATCCGGCCGTGTCGCCCAGCCGATAGATTTCGCCTTCCGCCGTGCTCGCCGCATGGACAAAGCCCAGGCGGGCGAGGAAGGCCGGCGCGTTGGGCTCGGCGGGGCTGGCCAGCGCGATGACCGGGCGGCCGCGCAGCAGCGCCATGGTCCGGCGCGCCGCGCGCATGACGGCGACGGGATAGGCGCGCAACTCGGGCCCCATGTCGGAAAAGGCGACCAGCAGCTTCCCGCCGTCGGCGCCGCGTTCGTACTTGATGCCGGCGACGCCCACCGGCCGACCGTCGAGGATGGCGACCAGCGCCCGCACGCTGGCCGGCGGCGGCCGGCCGTAGAAGGCGATCAGGTCGGCGGCGGTGGCCGGGCGGAAGACGGGGGCGGGCATGGCCGGTCCTCCGCGTCGGTTCGAGATAAAAATATCGTCATCCCGAGAAGCACCGCAGGTGCATCTCGAAGGATTGGCAAACATCGTGGCGACGGCCGACCCTTCGCGACACCGTTGGCGCGGTTCCTCAGGGTAAGGTGGCCTTTAGCGGCGGCCAGCCAGCAGATCCAGGCATCCGTGGGCGCAGGCTCCGGGCAGGCGACACACATTGTCGAATGCCGTCAGCCGTACTTCCGGAGTAGAGCCGTTTCGACAGACTCCGCCAAGGTGGTACCCGCCTTGGTCTGGGCCGTGCGCCGGGCGATGTTGCCGGCGGTGGCGGCCTGCGTTCCGCCGTATCGCTTCAGCGTCGCGCCGAGTTCGAGGCCTTGCGCCGCCGTCTCGCCTTCGTATCCGGCCAGGCGTGCGCGATAGTCGCCTTCCGCGGCGAGGCCGCCCATGACATCAAAGACGCCCTTGCCCGTTGTCCCGCCGGCCGCGCCCACGGCTTGGGCCCGCGATGCGACGAGCCCGACCTTGCGGCGTTCTTCCGCCGCAATACGTTGCGCCCTGGCGCGTTCCTGGCCGGCGGCCGCTTCCATCTGCAGGGCTTGGCTGTTCGCCGCCACCTGCTCGGCCTCGCCGGCGGCCCGCAAGGCGTTGCCCTGCTGGATCGCCGAAAGCGCGCTGAGCCCGCCACCGGCAATCGTCAGGGCGGGAGCGACCCAGGCCGGCAGCGCCGCGCTGGCGGCCGCCCCGGCCATTCCTAGAATAGCGGTGTCGGCCGTAACGCCCGTCGCGGCGGCCAAGGCCGTCGCCTGCAGGGCGGTGAGCCCGCCGGCGGCCGCTATCGTCCCCGCCGCTGCCGTTCCCGCCGCTGCGGCACTTGCCGCAGCTCCTAAGGCTAAGGGAGCTGCAAAAAAGCACATTATGCGACCCGCATCTCAAAGCGGTGGAACGGCAGACTGAACGGCCCCATGGGGACTGCCGGAAAGCTGGAGAACCCAAGCCACCGCAACCATGCAAGTGAAAGCCTATTGCGCGCGTCCACATAATTGAACAGCAGTGCATAGCCTTGTCGGGCAATGCTGAAGATCGGACGACAGGCGCGTAGAAACGAAAATGAGCGGTTCGGCAAATCCTCGCTGCCCAACAGCCAGGGAATGCCTGTTCCTGGGCGGCTCGGCACAATTCCAAACATGCATTGCACGCTCTCCCCCGCTATCCAACACCAGGCCGGCGCGGCACGTATCGACGCCATGAGCGCCCGATGGGGGGTC
>CANITX010000256.1 GCA_947470575.1 Rhodospirillales bacterium | reverse complement strand
GCGTCACGAAGTCGTCGAACACTGGCCGGCCGCTGACCAGCGAGCGCCCCCAGTCGCCGGTCAGGAAATCCCCCAACCAGCCGGCGAACTGTTCGGCCAACGGCCGGTCCAGTCCCCAGGTGGCGCGGTATTCGGCAATGGACTCCGGACTGGCGGCAAAGCCCCGCGCATTGCCCATGATCTCCGCCGGATCGCTGGGCATTGCCCGGACGACCAGGAACGCCACGGCGACAACCGTCAGCCAGGCGCCGAACAGCCTGGCCCCCTCGCGCGCGACGGCGATCATCGCGCTTGGCCTCAGCGGGCGACGCGCAGATCGTCGCGGATGACGTAATAGTCCGAACCCCAGGGCTCGTAACTCGCCAGCCGCTTCGATACGCCGACATGCCATTCAGGCGTCGCCAGGAAGGCCACGGGGGCTTCCTCGGCGACGATGGCCTGGGCCTCGCGGGCCAGCTCGGCACGCGCCTTGCCGTCCGCCGCCTCGCCCAGCCGCGTCATCACCGTGTCGAAGGTCGGGTTGGACCAACCTGCAAAGTTGTTGCCGCCGCCGCTGGCCAGGAACAAGCCGAGGAAGAACGCCGGATCGCCGGCCGGCGCCGTATGCTGCGCCCACAGGAACAGGTCGAAAGCGCCCGACTTGGCGGTCTCGGTCGCGGTCTCGCTGACATGCGTCGTCGCCGCGATGCCGATTTTCTGCAAGGCGGCCCGGATCACCGGCTGGAAGGTGATCAGATCGGGGCGCTGCGGATAGGCCCACAGCGTCAGCTCCAGCGGCTTGCCGTTCTTCGTCCGCATGCCACCGGCACCGCGCTTCCAGCCGGCCGCGTCGAGCAGAGCTTCCGCCTTGGCGGCGTCCTGCTCCAGCGCGCCGGTCGCAGCGAAGGGATAGAGCGCGGGATAGGCGCCGGTCGCCGGGATGCCGGCCCGCGCCGCCTTGACCAAGTCGGCCCGGTCGATGGCGATGTCGATGGCCTTGCGCACGCGTACGTCGGTCAATGCCCCGCGCCGTGTGTTGATCCACATCATGTATTGATAACCGACCGGAAAGGTGCGCACGGCCAGCGCCGGATCGGCCTTCAGCATCGGCAGCGTCTCGACCGGGAGGTGAAAGGCGAGGTCGACTTCGCCGGCCTTGAAGGCAAGCGCCAGGGCCTGCCCATCGGCAATGCGGCGCACGATCACCTCGGGCCGTGTCTCGGCCTCCGCATAATAGGTATTGGGTGTCAGGTCGAGGCGGCTGCCGGCGGTGAAGGATGTCACCGCGAAGGGTCCGGTAAAAACCATACCGCCCGGCGTTTCGCGATAGACAGGGAAGGCCCATTCGGCAAGCACCGCCGGCAGCACCGGCGTCGGGCGCTCGGTCGTCACCCGCAACGTCGCCGCATCCAATGGCGCGAAGGTCAACCGTCCGGCGCTGGCCCGCGCCACCGGGTTCTTCTCGCCGCTGCGATTCAGCGCGGCGGCAACGGTGGCGGCATCGACCGGGCTGCCGTCGGAAAACACGCGATCCCGGTGCAGCGTCACCCGCCACGAACCGTCCGCCTGCCGCAAGGCGCTTTCGGCCAAGGCCGGGACGACGCGGCCATCGCGCGACACGGCGAACAAGTTCTCGGCAACGCCGTGACTGACCAACGCCCAGCCGGCCGAGCCTTCCGCCGGATCGAGCCCGCCGGTCAAAAACGTCTGGCCTACGGTGATGCTTGGCCGCTCGGCGGCAAGAGTCGGCAAGCCGGCAAGGCCCACCGCCAGCAATACGCCAAGGCTGGTCTTCAGAACGGCTGTCGTTTGGCTAAAGGTCGATGTATCGCCCGTACGCTGTCGCATCGCTTCTCCTTGGCGCGGGGAGCGGAGTCGGCGAACGCGGCCGCACGAAACCCACGGCGTCAAACGCGCAGCGGTTGCGGGTCGATGGATACGACATGGCGCTCCTCCCCCGGACACCCCGCCCGGTTCGGTGTTGACGCTGTGTCGGCAGGTCTCCTGGCTCGCGGGTCGTTGCGCCGGCCGGCCTTCCCGGTTTCCCAGTGGCACGTTCGGACGGTGCTCGCCGCTTACAGTTGCGGGGACAGCTCCGGCATCGCGCCCTTCGGGCGTTCACCGGATTCCCTTTTGATCCCAAGTCGGGAACCGACGCCGCACTATAGGCGTGCCAAGCGGCCAAACGTCAAGACGACTCCTCGCTTGGCCCGTCCAAGCGCAGGTTTCGCTTGATCTCACGATCGCTTTGCGTGTCCTTTTGCAGCAGTGGCAAGAGGGTGCACATGCAAGCTTATCTCATCGTCTTTCTCGGCGCCGGCATCGGCGGGGCGTTACGTCATGGGGTGAACGTCGTTGCCCTGCGCCTGCTTGGCAGCGATTTCCCCTTCGGCACGCTGACCGTCAACGTCGTCGGCTCGCTCTGCATCGGGCTGCTGACCGGCATTTTCGCCTTGAAATCCGATCCCGGGCTGAACTGGCGGCTGTTCCTGATCACCGGCGTGCTCGGCGGCTTCACCACCTTTTCCACCTTTTCGCTGGACGCCGCGTTGCTTTACGAACGGGGCCAGCTCGCCCTGGCGGCGGTCTACATTGCCGGGTCGGTCGCCGCCGCGCTGGGCGGGCTGTTCGCCGGTTTGTTCATCGTTCGTCAGGTGGTTTGAACATGGTCTCCCATCGCACCCTTTTCGCCGCTCTCGTTCTCTGCCTGGCCGCTTTCCCGGCAACGGCGGTGGACCATGTCTTCGACAGCGAGACGGGGCGCATCCGGGTCGTCACCGTCGTCCAGGGACTCGACCGGCCCTGGGGCCTGGATTTTTTGCCGGGCGGGCAGATGATCGTCACCGAAAAGCCGGGCCGGCTGCGTATCGTCGATACCGACGGCAAGCTGTCGGCCCCGATCGCCGGCGTGCCGCCGGTGGACGACCGCGGCCAAGGGGGCCTGCTCGACGTCACGTTGCACCCCGATTTCGCCCGCAACCGGCTCGTCTATCTGTCCTATGCCGAGCCCGGCGAGGACGATGCCAACGGCACGGCGGCGGCGCGCGGCCGGCTGTCCGAAGACGGTACGCGCCTGACCGACGTTACCGTCGTCTTTCGCCAGGAACCGAAGGCGCGAAGCACCCTGCACTTCGGCTCGCGCATCGTCTTCGATGGCAACGGGCTGATGTATGTGACCATGGGCGAGCGCTCCTTCGACCGCTACCGCGATCAGGCCCAGGATTTGCGCTCGCTGTTGGGCAAGGTGGTCCGCCTGACCGACGACGGCCGGGTGCCGCCCGATAATCCCTTCGTCGGGCGGGTGGACGCCCGGCCGGAAATCTGGTCCTACGGCCACCGCAACGTGCAGGGTGCCGCCATCGACCCGCGCACCGGCAAGCTGTGGACCATCGAACATGGGCCGCGGGGCGGCGACGAAATCAATATTCCCGAACCCGGCCGCAACTATGGCTGGCCGGTCGTCTCCCACGGCGTCAACTATTCCGGCACACCGGTCGGCAGCGGCCTGAAGTCGGCCCCCGGCCTAGAAGATCCGATCCAGACCTGGACGCCGGTCATCGCACCGGGCGGCATGACCTTCTACACCGCCGGTCTGTTTCCCCGGTGGCAGGGCAACCTCCTGGTTGGCGGCTTGGTAGCGCAGGCCGTCGTTCGTCTGGAGCTGGACGGCAATCGTGTCGTCCACGAGGAACGCTTGTTCCGCAGCCTGGGCCAGCGCATCCGCGAGGCTGTCGTCGGCCCGGACGGCGCCGTCTATGCGATCACCGACGAAATCCGCGGCGAAATCTGGCGGATCG
>CANITX010000255.1 GCA_947470575.1 Rhodospirillales bacterium | reverse complement strand
TATCGTCATTTTTCTGAGCCTCAGTGGCGCACTGACCTTTTACCTAGGTGCTTTCTTCGAGCGAGGGCAGGCGAACCTGAATTCGTTCTTCGGATTTCACTCCTGGTTGTTCTTGTTACTCATACCTGCCGTTGCCATGCGGCTATGGGCGGAAGAACGAAAGTCCGGAACCGTGGAATTGCTGATGACTTTGCCGCTTTCCACCACACAGGTGGTGCTTGGAAAATTCTTTGCGGCATGGGCATTCGTGTGCGTTGCCATTCTCCTGACTTTTCCGCTCTGGCTCACGGTCAATTATCTTGGCCGTCCCGACAATGGGGTCATCGTCGCCGGATATGTCGGTAGTTTGATCATGGCAGGAGCCTATCTGGCGATCGGGGCCTGTATTTCGGCGCTGACCAAGAACCAGGTCATCGCCTTTATTGTCAGCGCCATGGTCTGTTTCCTATTTCTGACAGCGGGGCTGGAAATGGTTCTGTCTTTCTTCCGCGGTTGGGCACCGGCATTCCTTGTGGATGCCATCGGCGGCATGAGCTTCCTGACTCATTCCGAGGCCATACGTAGCGGCGTGATCGATCTTCGCGATGCTGTCTTCTATGTATCGTTGATTGCCATCGCTTTGTTCATCAATGTCGCAATCGTCGACATCAAGAAGGCGGCTTGAGAACGAACATGTGGACAATGGACAAACGCAAATTAACCGTCGGGAGCATCGTTCTTGCGGTTCTATTGTTCGTCGGCGTGAACATCTTCGCGGCGACTGTCGTCAAGTCCGTGCGCCTCGATCTCACGGCCGACAAGTTGTTCACGCTGTCGGATGGAACGCGCAAAGTCCTGCAGGCCATCGACGAGCCGGTCACTCTTCGGCTCTATTTTTCCCGCGCACTGGCTGATCAGAGTTCCGCTCAGGGCGTTTATTACCAGCGCGTCAGGGATCTTCTGGAGCACTACGTCCGCATCGCCGACGGTAAGTTGAAGCTCGAATTCTTCGATCCCGAGCCCTATTCGGTTCTGGAAGATGAGGCCGTAAAGGTTGGTTTGTACGGTGTGCCGATGACGGCGGCTGGCGACCGTGGATACTTCGGGTTGGCCGCCAGCAACAGCACCGACGACCGGGAAATCGTTTCCCTGTTCGATCGTCGCCGTGAAGAATTCCTCGAATACGATCTGACACGCCTGATTTATAAGTTGGCCAATCCGAAGAAGCCTGTGGTCGGGTTGGTCGAAAGCGTCATGATGTATGGCGACCAGATGCGCCGCCAAGGCCCCTGGGCTATCCTCGATCAAATTGGGCAGTTCTTCGAAGTCCGCAGTTTGGGCAACGATTTCGCATCCGTGGATGCCGACGTCGACGTGCTTATGTTGGTACATCCGAATGCCTTGAGCGACGATACGCTTTACGCTGTCGACCAGTTCGTCATGCGCGGCGGGCGGCTGATGGCCTTTCTCGACCCCCATGCCGAAGCGATGCTGTTCACGCAGCGCGCCAGTATCCCCGGCATCAGCGCTTCCGACCTCAA
This sequence comes from Rhodospirillales bacterium, assembly GCA_947470575.1. GTDB lineage: Bacteria > Pseudomonadota > Alphaproteobacteria > Rhodospirillales > CAMCUA01 > CAMCUA01. The sequence goes on along the minus strand of CANITX010000255.1, from coordinate 2,307 downwards.
TCCCCTTCTTTCTGCCTGGGGTGTCAGCTTCGATAAGGAAAAATTCGTCGGCGATGCCAATACGGCCGTGCGTGTCGCGGCACGAAGCGGCGGGCGTGACGTAACAACACGTTATTTGGCGTGGTTGGCGTTGGGCGAAGGCAACCTGTCGAAGGACGATGTGGTCTCGGGACAGCTTGACCATGTGATCATGGCGGCAACCGGCGCCTTTTTCCCGATGCCGGGTGCCACCACCACCTTCACGCCGCTCATGACCAGCAGCGACAACGCCGCCCTGATGGCGGCCGAACCCATCCGCTATGGCCCCGATCCGGTCAAATTGATGGAATCCTTTGTCTCCGACAAGCAGCGTTATGTTGTCGCGGCCCGGGTTCATGGGCCGGCGGCGAGCGCGTTTCCCGATGGACCGCCCTCGCTGAAGAATTTGGCCGCCACCGCTGCCGATCCGACATCTCCCGAAGACGCCGCCAGGAAGGCGGATGAGGAGAAGAAGCGCCAGGCAGCGAAGGCCGCGCATATCGCCCAGTCGAAGGTACCGGTCAATCTCGTGCTGGTTGGCGATGTCGATATGCTGATGGACCGTTTCTGGGTGCAGCAGCAGGATGTCAGGGGCCAGCAGATTGCCGTGCCGACGTCCAGCAACGCGGACTTCGTCGTCAATGCCTTGGATAATTTGACGGGAAGCAGCGACCTGATCAGCCTACGCAGCCGCAGCCAGTCGTCGCGCCCGTTCGAGGTTTTGCAGGAAATACAGGCCAACGCCGAACTTCGCTATCGCAAGCAGGAGCAGGCCTTGGTCGAGCAACTGCAGGAAACCGAACGCAAGCTTGTTGGCCTGCAGGCGGGCTCCGGGTCCGACGGCGGGCAAATTCTCAGCGACAAGCAGCGCCAGGCGATCGATGAGTTTCGCGCGCAAATGCTGTCCATCCGCCAGCAATTGCGTGATGTGCAACATGACTTGCGACGCGAAATCGAAGATCTGAACACGCGGCTCAAGATCGTCAATATTTGGGCCATGCCGGTCCTGGTCAGCATTGTCGCCCTCGTCATTGCGATGGTTCGCCGCAACCGCCATCGTCGCCACAGCGCCCACGGTTGAGCGGACCTGAAGGCTAGGAGACCCATAAATGACACCCAAAACATTTGCTGGTCTGGCTCTTGTAACGCTCATCGTTGCGGCAGCGTCAGCCTATGGCGTGGTCAACCGGTATGGATCCTCGGATGCCAGTTCAATCAAGGCATTAAGGTTTCCCGACCTGGCTGGCAAGATCAACACGGCAGCCGAGCTGTCCGTACAGAACGCCGAGGGCACGGTTGTTGTGCGGCGGACCGATGCCGGATGGCGGGTTGCCACCAGCCACGACTATCCGGCGGTCGATGCCACGGTCCGCGAGGCCATCATCGGGCTATCGCAAATGAAACTGGTCGATGCCAAAACCAAGATGCCCGAACGATTTTCCCGCCTGGATTTGGACGACGTAACGGCGAAAGATTCCAAATCGCGGCTATGGCGGCTGAAGGACTCTGACGGCAAGGTCATGGCAGAGGTCCTGATGGGCAAGCGGCGCTACGATCTTGGCGGTGGCGAGCAGAACGGCATCTATGTGCGCAAGCCTGGCGAGCTGCAGACCTGGTTGGCCCAGGTTAAGCTTCCAGAAGATCGGGACAGCCTGTCCTGGATCGATCGCAAGATCGTCGACATCCGCAAGAAGCGCATCAAGCGGACAACCACCATCGCCGCGAACGGCGAGGCGTTAACGGCGCTGCGCGAAGATCCCGAGGACGAAGACTATGTCGTCGAGAACCTACCCAGCGGAGTCCAGCTCAAGGATCGCTGGCAGTGGGACGTGAACGGCATGGGCCTCACCTTGACGGGTATGCAATTGGAGGCGGTGATGCCTCTTGCGTTGACCGGAAAGGACTTCTCGGCTTCGTCGGTTGAAAGGGCGGTCGTCGAGACGCACGACGGTTTGATACTTCGCTTGGCAATGCTCCCTCAAGCCGACGATACCAACGGGCCTTGGTTGGTAACGCTGGAAGCCGAGGTCGATCTCAACGCCAAAGCGGAGCCCTCGGGGGAGGGCCCGGATCGCATCGGGACCCCCGAGGAGGTCCAGAAGGAGGCAATGGATATCAACGCCAAGGTAAAAGGGTGGGCGTATCAGATGCCCGAAAGTCAGCTGCGATCGTTGCGTGTTCGCCTTGCCGACATTAAGGCCCCAGCCAGCGGATCGTGATCATCGCGTTCCGCTTGGGGTTCTTGGGCTAGATCGCAGGTGATCGTTCTGTTGACCGATTTCGGGCGAG
>CANITX010000254.1 GCA_947470575.1 Rhodospirillales bacterium | reverse complement strand
TGGGCGCCGCCCGCCACCAACCCCGCAAAATGCGCCATGTCGACCATCAGATAGGCGCCGACCTTATCGGCAATGGCACGGAAACGGGCGAAATCGATGATGCGGGGATAGGCTGAACCGCCGGCGATGATCAGCTTCGGCTTGCTCTCGACAGCCAGCTTCTCCAGTTCGTCGTAATCGATGCGCCCATCCTGGCGGCGCACACCGTATTGCACCGCCTTGAACCACTTGCCCGACTGGGCCGGTGCGGCGCCATGGGTCAGGTGGCCGCCGGCGGCCAAGGACATGCCCATCAACACGTCGCCCGGGGTCAGCAACGCTTGGTAGACGGCGCCGTTGGCTTGGGCGCCCGAATGCGGCTGGACGTTGGCGAATTGGCATGAAAACAGTTTTTTCGCCCGCTCGATGGCCAAATCCTCGGCGACGTCCACGAATTCGCAACCGCTGTAATAGCGCCGGCCGGGCAACCCCTCGGCATACTTATTGGTCAGCACCGAACCCTGCGCCTCCAGTACGGCGCGCGAGACGATGTTCTCCGAGGCGATCAACTCGATCTGGCTTTGCTGACGGCCCAATTCCTGGCCGACGGCGCGGGCGATGTCGGGATCGCTTTCGGCCAGGCTTTCGCCGAAAAAGCGATCGAGAAACGTCGTCGGACGTGCGTTGTTGGCAAGGGACATGCCGGAAATGATCCTTCGTTTTCTGATGAAGATGCTTAGCCGGTTACGGACAGCTTCTGGACCCGGCGGAGGTGCCGACCGCCCTCGAATTCGGTCTCCAGGAAAATCCGCAGGCAGTCGCGTGCCACCTCCGAACCGATCATGCGTCCGCCGAAACAAATGACATTGGCATCGTTGTGTTGACGGGTCAGGCGCGCGCCCAGCGCGTCGTGCACCACGGCGGCGCGCACATGTGGATGGCGGTTCGCCGCGATGCTGATGCCGATACCGGTGCCGCAGACAAGGACGCCGCGCGCTGCCTTACCGCTGGCAAGCGCCGAAGCCATGGCCGCGGCGAAATCCGGGTAGTCCACGGACTCGGTGCCGTTATGGGTGCCAAGGTCGAGCACATCGAATCCCAGCGCCCGCAGGTCCTGCGAAAGCGTGGACTTCAACTCGAAACCGGCGTGGTCGCTGGCGATGGCTACGGGCTCGGACGGCATGACGGCGGCGGGCTCTATCGGTCGGTCGATCCCTATCGACGAACGCTAAATGCTGCGTGACCTGGAAGTCTTTTACCATATATCGGAAGACACATCGCGCCAACCACAATCCATCGCGGTCAGTCTATCGTCGGTCGGCTGCTGGCAGGCACACTATCCAGTATTCGACTCCCGCCCGATGAATCGTCGTCAATAGCGTCCATCCCCGCGGTGTCGGAAGCCCCGGTCGATGGCGCCCTGCCCTAGGACTAACGCGTCCATACGGAATGAAGATAGGTCCGGACCCTCCGCTTCAGCATGGAATTCTCGGCCTGTTCACTTGTCGCAAGCCTGCCTGATTTTCAAGTATCCGTCGTTTACTGGCAAAGGACATGCCTAGAATTCAAACATACTGTCGCCGACGATGATTTCCGATTGACAGAGAGTCCTCGCCTCGACCTAAATACGCGCCGCAATTCACAATCCCCTCAAGAAGGCACCCGCAACATGAGCGACGACAGCGTAGAAAACATTTCGCGCGAGGATGTCTTGCGCATGGTGGCGGAAATCGTCGCCGCCTACGTCAGCCACAATTCGTTGCCGGCGGCGGGCGTGCCGGAGGTGATCGGCACAGTGTTCCGCTCGCTGACCTCGCTCGACGGTCATGCCATCGAGGAAAAGTCGGAAGCTCAAAAGCCCGCCGTACCGATCAAGCGCTCGATCGGCCAGGACTACATCATCTGTCTCGAAGACGGTAAGAAGCTGAAGATGCTGAAGCGCCATCTGCGCAGCACCTATGGCTTGAGCCCCGAGGAATACCGCGCCAAATGGAAGCTGGCGCCCGACTACCCGATGGTCGCCCCCGCCTATGCCAAGCAGCGTTCCGATTTTGCCAAGAAAATTGGCTTGGGGCGCAAGGCGGCCGACTGACAGCCGACATCGGCACACTCGTCAGCAACGCCCGCCGGCGGCTACCCTGGCGGGCGTTTTTGCTGTCCTAGGCCCACATCGATTCGACCGCGTCCCTCGCGCCGCGATCACGGCTTGGGATCTTGCTTGGCCAGCACGTAATGGAGCTTGCGCAAGGCCACCCGTTGTATGGTTCGGCGGCCATAGCGAGCGTCGCCGATCACCTGGACCTCGGTCCCGGTCAGCGTATCGATGGCGCATACGCGGACGCTGCGCCCCACCTGATGGAACTCAAACAGGACTTCGCGAAGGGGACGCTTGCCGGGAGGCACCGATTCGCTCACAGGTCAGTTCGTAACATTTTGCGGCCGCCCACGCCGGCATGCAAGCTGTCGACGCCAGGGGGAGCTTTCTTGACAACCTCGCGGCGGCCATGGTCTCTGGCGATGCTCGATCCAGGGAGGCGCGTATCATGGCTTACACCCGTCCGGAAACCATCGTGCTGCATGCCGGCTTTCGCCGCGACGAAGCGAGCAAAGCGGTGGCCGTGCCGATCTATCAAACCACATCCTATCAGTTCGACAGCACCCAGCACGCCGAGAACCTGTTCGCCCTGAAGGAATTCGGCAACATCTATACCCGCATCATGAATCCGACCTGCGATGTGCTGGAACAGCGCGTCGCGGCGCTCGAAGGCGGCGTTGCCGCCCTGGCGGTCGGTTCGGGTCAGGCGGCTTCCACCTTCGCCATCCTTAACCTGTGCCGCGCCGGCGACAACTTCGTCAGTTCCACCGATCTTTACGGCGGAACCTGGAACCTGTTTCGCAATACGATGAAGGACATGGGCATCGAATGCCGCTTCGTCGATCCCGGCGACCCCGAAGCCTTCCGCAAGGCCACCGACGCGCGTACCCGCTGCTATTACGCCGAGACCCTGCCTAATCCGAAGCTCAACGTCTTCCCAATCAAGGACGTCGCCGCCATCGGCCGGTCCTTGGGCGTGCCGCTGATCATGGACAATACGGCCTGTCCGGTGCTCTGCCGGCCGCTCGACCACGGCGCCGCCATCGTCGTCTATTCGACCACCAAATACATCGGCGGCCACGGCACCTCGATCGGCGGCCTGCTCGTCGACGGCGGCAACTTCGACTGGGAGGCGCACAAGGACCGCTTTCCAACCCTGAACGAGCCTGATCCCAGCTATCACGGCGCTGTTTGGACCCAGGCGGTCAAGCCTTTGGGGCCCATCGCCTATATCATCCGTGCCCGCGTCATCCTGTTGCGCGACATCGGCGCGGCGATGAGCCCGTTCAACGCATTCCAGTTCATTCAGGGCCTCGAAACTCTGCCCTTGCGCATGCGCGCCCATTGCGAAAATGCGGCCAAGGTCGCCGACTGGCTGAAGCGCCACGTCAAAGTGACCAAGGTCATCCACCCCGGCCAACAGTCGGGCGAATTGGCGCGACGCCGCGACGCCTACCTCAAAGGCGGTCACGGCGGTCTGGTCGGCTTCGAGTTGAAGGGCGGCCGCGAGGCGGGGCGCAAGTTCATCGACGCCCTAAAGATGTTTTACCACGTTGCCAACATCGGCGATGCGCGCAGCCTGGCCATCCACCCCGCCTCGACCACCCATTCGCAGCTCTCACCCCAGGAGCAGCTCACCACCGGCGTCACCGATGGCTACGTGCGATTGTCGGTGGGCATCGAATATATCGATGATATTCTGGCCGACCTCGAACAGGCCCTGGCCGCCGCATGAGGCCCTGATGCCCCGGGACAACACCACCGATCCCCTGCGCCCTGTCGCAGGTGCGGCCGACGGCGGTGC
>CANITX010000253.1 GCA_947470575.1 Rhodospirillales bacterium | reverse complement strand
GGGTCGACACGCCAGGCGTCGCCACGCCGGAGGAGAAGCGGGTGGCGACCGCGGCGGGTCGGCTACACATGATGGACCCGGATAAGATGCGGGCCCCGGCGGTGTGGCTGGTCTCGGAGGCCACCGACGGGATCAGCGGCATGCGCTACGACGCTGTGGCTTGGGATGCGACCCGCCCGGCCACCGAACAGGCGGCGCTGCACGGCCGGCCATTGGGCTTCGAGTTGAAAGCCAAGCCCGAGGGCGACGGCATGGAAGCGCGCGACGACCGGCCGGTGGGTATGCAAGCGGCGCCTGGACGGTCATGAAGACGACGCCTCGGACCTCGGGGGGCGCACGGGCCACATTACCGATAGTTTAGCTGGCCGCCATCATCGGGACATGTTCGAGCCGTTATGGTCGTCGTCTGGCATCGGACGCGGGGAAGCGTCCCATCGACACGGAGGCTTCAATCATGGCCACCTACGCACGCCGCTATCACTTTGGGACAGGCAGCCCGCTGTTGCCTCGCGCCGTCTTGGCGGTGGCATTGCTGCTGCTGGCCGTGTGGACCGCCTGGCTGGCATTTTTCACGGCCCTGATCGCCGTGCCGGTCATCGCCATTGCCGCTCTGGCCGCCAAGCTGGCGCGCGGGCGTATCCCGCCGGAGCGGCCCGCACGCTTTGACGGTCCCGTCATCGAAGGCGAATACCGAGTCATCCCACCGGAACGGTGAAAGCCCCATGGCAAAACCCAGCAACAGCCGTCCGAGCAAGAACGGTGCGGCGGAACAGAACCTGCTGGTTCTGCAAGGCGGCGGTGCCCTCGGCGCCTATCAAGCCGGTGTCTACGAGGAGTTGGCCGGCAACGGTCATACGCCGGATTGGCTTGCCGGCATTTCCATCGGCGCGATCAATGCCGCGTTGATCGCCGGCAGCCCACCGGAACGCCGCTGCGAGCAGTTGCACGCATTTTGGGACAGGCTGTCGTCGCGATTGCAGGGAAAGCCCACGTTTCCCGGCGAGCCGGCACGAGCCATGTTCAACGAGACAAGTGCCGCCTTCACCACCGCTTTCGGCGTGCCGGGGTTCTTTCAGCCCCGCCCGGTGCCGATCATGGCTTTTCCATTCGGCACCGCAGAGGCCCTGAGCATTTACGAGACGGCGCCGCTGCGCGCCACACTCGAGGAACTTGTCGATTTCGACCTGATCAATTCCGGACGGACCCGGCTCAGTGTCGGCGCGGTCAATATCCGCAGCGGCAACTTCGTCTACTTCGACAGCAAACGTCAGCGCATCGGCCCGGAACACATCATGGCGAGCAGCGCCCTGCCCCCCGGCTTTCCACCGGTCGAGATCGACGGCGAGCACTATTGGGACGGCGGACTGGTTTCGAACACGCCCCTACATTTCGTGCTCGATAACCTGCCGGGCTCGGACACGCTGATTTTCCAGGTCGATCTGTTCAGCGCCCAGGGCGGCATGCCACGGACGCTCTCCGAAGTCGCGGAACGCGACAAGGATATCCGCTATTCGAGCCGGACCCGCCTCAACACCGACGTGTCCCGACAGAGCTTGGCGTTGCGCCAGGCCGCGCAACGGCTGGTGGCCAAGCTTCCCGCAAACCTGCAAGACGACCCCGATGTACGGACTCTGCGCGACTTGAGCGCCAAGGCGAACAAGGCGGCCGTTACGATCGTTCATCTCATTCACCGGCGCAAAAACTATCACAGCCAATCGAAGGACTTCGAGTTTTCCCGACTCTCGCTGGCGGAGCACTGGGAGTCCGGACGAAACGATGTGCGGCGGACGTTCCGGCACAAAGCCTGGCAGAAGCGAACCAGATCGAAAACCCATGTGCGGGTCTTCGACCTGACCCGCGACGCCGAGGATTAGAGGGCCACGGCCCAAAGGAGAGAGCGGCCCATGAAGCTGAAAGACAAGGTGTGCCTCGTCACCGGCGCGGCCAGCGGCATCGGCGAGGGTATCGCCCGACGTTATATCGAGGAAGGCGCGCGGGTCGCCATCGCCGACCTCAAGCTCGAACCGGCAAAGGAGACGGCCGAGCAACTTTCTGCCATGGGTCCTGGAACGGCGATGGGCGTCGCCATGGATGTGAGCGACGAGGCAGCCGTAAATCGAGGCGTCGCGGACATCGTCAAAGCCTGGGGCGGTATCGACGTTCTGGTCTCCAACGCCGGCATCCAGATCGTCCACAGGATCGAGGACTTTCCCTTCGCGGAATGGAAGAAGCTGCTGGCCATCCATCTCGACGGCGCCTTCCTGACCACCAAGGCCTGCCTGCCGCACATGTATGCGAAGCAGGCCGGCTCGATCATCTTCATGGGGTCGGTACATGCCAAGGAAGCCTCACCCCTGAAGTCGGCCTATGTGACCGCCAAGCACGGCCTTCTCGGCTTCGCCCGCGTCCTTTCCAAGGAAGGCGCCGAGCATGGGGTAAGGGCCAATGTCATCTGTCCCGGCTTCGTCAAAACGCCGCTGGTGGACAAGCAAATCCCGGAACAGGCCAAGGCCCTGGGGATATCCGAGAAGGCCGTGGTCGAGCAAGTGATGCTGAGCGGCACCGTCGACAAGGAGTTCACCACCATCGAGGACGTGGCCGAGATCGCCCTGCTGTTTGCATCCTTCCCCAGCAATGCCCTGACAGGACAATCGCTGGTCGTCAGCCACGGCTGGTACATGAACTAGCCGGGGACGATCACTGTCAGAGGTCGAGACCGCCGCTGACGTGGATCGACTGGCCGGTGATGTAACCGGCTTCCGCCGACAACAGGAAGGCGACGGTGGCAGCGACCTCGTCGACCGTGCCCAGGCGGCCAAGCGGCACCATCTGGCCGGCATAGCGCCGGCCCTGGCCGTCATCGTCGCCGTAAAGGCCCGAACCGGTGCGGATAAATCCGGGCACGACGCAATTGACCGTGGTGCCGGTCGGCGAGACCTGCGCCGCCAGGCTTTTGGCCAAGGCCTCGATGCCGGCCTTGGCGGCGGCGGTGGCCGGAAAGCGCAAGCCGCCCAGACGAAAGATGTGGGCCGCATGCCCGGTGACCGCAACGACACGGCCGCGCGGCGAGGCATCGAGGTGCGGCAGCGCCGCCGTCGTCAACCGCAGGAAGCCCGCCGTCATCGCGTCGAAGGATCGGTGCAGCTGTTCGACCGTCAATTTGCCGAAGGGCGTGCGGTCGGGGAAGCCGGCGTTGCTGACCACGTGATCGAGACGGCCGAAACTGTCGACGGCGGCTGCGACCAGGGCCGCCGCGGTCTTGTCCTTGCTCATATCGCCGACGACGCTGCTGACCTCGGCGCCGGCTTGTTGCACCGCCTTGGCAACCGCCTTCAGGCCGGCTCGATTGGCCCGTGTGTGTATAACCAGGCGGGCACCCGGGCCCGCCAAACGCTGGCAAATGGCCGCGCCGATACCGCTGGCCGCACCCGTCACGACGACGACACGGCCGGCGTCCGTACTTTCCGTCATGCTTTAAGCCCCCTTCCCGTCCCCTATGGAAACCAATGGCGTTGGCTTCCACCGGAAACCTAACCAAACGGACAGACGCTCACAACGCCCGATAACCGCAACGCCCCGATCCGCCCACTGGCTGTCTGGACAGGGGGCAGCCGGCCCATCATCATGCCGGCCGGCGCCGCCACCGATCCACCGCATAAGGAGCATCCGTCCATGCGCGACCTCAACCTGCCCGGCCGCTCGCCGGTCCATGCCATGAACGGCATGGCGGCGACGTCGCAGCCGCTGGCGACCGTTGCTGCCATCGACATGCTGAAAGCGGGCGGCAATGCCATCGATGCCGCAGTTACCGCCTGCGCCGTGCAGTGTGTGGTCGAGCCGGAATCGACAGGCCTCGGCGGCGATTGCTTCGCCCTGATCTCGAAGGGCGGCAGCGACGAGATCGTTGCCTTCAACGGCTCCGGTCGGGCACCGATGGCGGCGACGCCGGCCTGGTACGCCGAGCACGGCATCGCCAAGATCGAGCGCCAGACGCCG
>CANITX010000252.1 GCA_947470575.1 Rhodospirillales bacterium | reverse complement strand
GCCAGCGCGGCCATCCAAGCGCGCGCCCGCGCCCTGCTGGCCCGCGTCGGCCTCGCCGATGCGGCCCAAGCCCTGCCGGCCACCCTGTCGGGCGGCATGCGCCAGCGCGCCGCCCTGGTACGCACATTGATGGAAGACCGCCCCGTCGTCGTCATGGACGAGCCGTTCTCCGCCCTCGATGCGATCACCCGCGTCCGCCTGCAGGAATTGGCCGCCGATCTGTTGCGCGACCGCACCGTGCTGCTGGTCACCCACGACCCGTTGGAGGCGCTGCGGCTCGGCCATCGCATTCATGTGCTTATCGGCCGCCCGGCGCGCCTTGCCGAACCCATGGTGCTGACCGGCCCGACGCCGCGCTCCTTGCGCGATCCTGCCATCCTCACCGGACAGGCCGATCTGCTCGAACGCCTGGCCGGGAGCGCCGCGCCATGACCGTGGCACGACCCCTCATCGTCCTGCTCGGCCTCGTCGCCGTCTGGCAGCTCATCGTGACGCTGAGTGGCGTACAACCTTTCATCCTGCCGGCGCCGCTGCGCGTCGCCGAGACCCTGTTCGAACGCTTCGACGTCATCTGGCCGCACGCCCAGATCACCGCCTTGGAAATCGTGCTCGGCATCGTCGCCGGAACCGCGGTCGGCACGTTGAGCGCCCTGCTCATGGCCTATTTCGCGCCGGCCCGGCGCTGGCTGCTGCCGGTCCTCGTCATCAGTCAGGCCGTGCCGGTCTTCGCGCTCGCCCCGCTGTTGGTACTCTGGCTCGGCTATGGCCTGATTTCCAAGATCGCCATGGCGACGCTGATCATTTATTTCCCGGTCACGGCATCGTTCTTCGACGGACTGCGGCGCACCGATCCCGGCTTCCTCGATCTGGCGCGCACCATGAACGCGTCGCGCTGGGCGATGCTGACGCGCATCCGCATCCCGGCCGCCATGCCGGCCTTCGCCTCGGGCCTGCGCGTCGCCGCCGCGGTCGCCCCCATCGGCGCGATCATCGGCGAATGGGTAGGCTCCTCGGCCGGACTCGGCTACCTCATGCTGCACGCCAACGGCCGCATGCAGATCGACCTGCTGTTCGCCGCGCTGGCGGTTCTCGCCGCGCTGGCCATCGCCCTTTATTTCGCCGTCGATGCCGTGCTCCGGCGCGTGCTCGTCTGGCAGCCCGACACCAACCCCGGTTCCGATTGATGGAGACACCATGAGATATCTTGCATCGCTCGTTCTTGCCGCGACTTTGCTGGCCGCTCCGCTGTTCACCGCCCCGGCCAAGGCCGCCGAAAAATTCACGGTCATCCTCGACTGGTTCGTCAATCCCGACCACGCGCCGCTGATCGTCGCCAAGGAGAAGGGCTTTTTCAAAGAGGCCGGCCTCGACGTCGAACTGATCGCGCCCGCCGATCCCAACGATCCGCCCAAGCTGGTCGCCGCCGGCAAGGCCGACCTCGCGGTGAGCTACCAGCCGCAGCTGCACGTTCAGGTCGGCGAAGGCCTGCCGCTGATGCGCGTCGGTACGCTGGTCTCGACCCCGCTCAACTCGCTGGTCGTGCTCAAGAACGGCCCGATCCAGGCGATCGAGGACCTCAAGGGCAAAAAAATCGGCTTTTCCGTCGGCGGCTTCGAAAGCGCCCTGCTCAACGCCATGCTGCAACGCCACGGCCTGACGGTGAAGGACGTAACCTTGGTGAACGTCAACTTCTCCCTGTCGCCCTCGCTGATCGTCGGCCAGGTCGATGCGGTCATCGGTGCCTTCCGCAATTTCGAACTCAACCAGATGGACATCGCCGGCCATCCCGGCCAGGCCTTCTACCCCGAGGAAGAAGGCGTGCCGCCTTACGACGAGCTGATCCTGGTCGCCAACAAGGGCAAGCTATCGGACAAACGGCTGCGCCCTTTCCTCGACGCCCTGGAACGCGGAGCCCAGTTCCTGCTCAACCATCCCGACGAGTCCTGGAAGCTGTTCGTCGCTGCCCACAAGGAACTGGACGACGAGCTGAACAAGCGGGCCTGGCGCGATACCTTGCCGCGCTTCACCCATTCGCCAGCGGCGCTCGACACCCAACGCTACAGCCGCTTCGCCGCCTTCCTGCTCAAGGAAGGCTTGATCAAGAAGGCGCAAAAGGTCGGCGATGTCGCGGTGGAACTGCCGTAACAGAACAGGTCCGGTCCTTGGCGGTGCAACGGCGGCTCGTCCCTATCATGCCGGAGTCCGCCTTGTCGTGCTCCGCATCGCGCTTCGACGTTCGACCAGGATAGGACCTTAGCTTCTGAACCCCGTCTCTTAGCCCTAGGGTTTCGCGGGCTTGCCCAAAAATACTTGTCATTCGTAACCCATAACGTTATAGGTTACGAATAATCCTGCGCTTTCGCCACAAGGGATTGGCGCGGCTCTACGCCACGGGTGTGACCAGCGGCGTGAACGCCCAACACGTTCGCAGGCTCACCGCGATTCTAGCCGCGCTGACGACGGCGACGGAACCCGCGAATATGGACCTGCCGGGCTTTCAGCTTCACCCTTTGAAGGGCGAGCGCAAAGGTCAGTGGGCGGTTTCGGTATCGGGAAACTGGCGCGTGACTTTCACGTTCGAAGGCGCCGACGCGACCGACGTCGATTTGGTCGATTACCATTGAAGGAAGGTAATGTCAGATGACCGGAATGCACAATCCGCCGCACCCCGGCGAGATCATCCGCGAGTCGTGCCTGGAGCCGCTCGGCCTTTCCGTGACGCAGGCGGCGGCGGGACTGGGCGTCACCCGCAAGGCGCTCTCCGAACTGCTGAACGGCCATAGCGGCGTGTCGCCCGAGATGGCCATCCGCCTTTCCAAGGCATTCGGCAGCACGGCGGCACATTGGCTGGCGATGCAGATGCAGCACGATCTTTGGAACGTCGAGCAACGCTCCAAAAACATCGTCGTCACCCGCTTCGCGTCGCTGACGCCGGGGTGACACACGCGGAGACATGTTTTAGATATGAGGAGAGTTGCGCAGACATAATAGAGGGCGAAATGGGAACTCCTTTGAGCCACACTGCCTTTGGCAAGTACCTGACTGCATTACAAACTGCCGGCATTTCAACAGGGTCAGCTAGAGGCTCCTGGGGAGGTATCACCCCAGAGGGCAAAGTTGTTGTCACAACCTGGACAGACGCCAACGATGGAAAAGGTCGCTTTTACATCTGGCGCCCCAAAACGAGGCACGGCGGATTAAAAACCGCCTGGGAGCTTGGAAATATTCAGGTTGGGACGGAGGTAACTTTGATTTTTTTGCGTCAACGTGGCGATCTGAAGCTCGGGATGCCTGGTCGATCGGTAGCGGGGGCAGCACTGATGCCGGGGAAATGGCGCATTGTAAAAATTTTAAGCGAAGACGAACGCACAGACTGGGACGCCATAATAGAATCGGCAGCTTAGGTCCTACTTCAAAGCACAGAAGCCCATATGAGTCGTGCCGCAGGCGTGCTTCGCGAGCCAGCCTTCGTCAGTCTTTCTTATCCGCCAATGCCGCCTGCGCCGCCGCCAACCTGGCGATGGGCACCCGGTAGGGCGAGCACGAGACGTAGTCGAGCCCGACCCGGTGACAGAAGGCGACTGAGGCCGGATCGCCGCCGTGCTCGCCGCAGATGCCCATTTTCATCCCCGGACGGGTGGCGCGACCGCGTTCGACGCCGATGCGTATCAATTCGCCGACGCCCTCCTGGTCGATGCTGACGAAGGGGTCTTCGGCGAAGATGCCTTTGTCCTTATAGATTTCGATGAACGGTCCGGCATCGTCGCGCGACAGGCCGAAGGTGGTCTGCGTCAGGTCGTTGGTGCCGAAGCTGAAGAACTCGGCCGATTTGGCGATGTCGCCGGCCAGCAGGGCGGCGCGCGGCAGTTCGATCATGGTGCCGACCAGATAGGTCAGCTCGACCCCTTGGGCCTTTCTTACCTCGTCGGCGACACGGTCGATCACCGCTTTCATCATGTCCAACTCGGCGCGCGTCGCGGTCAGCGGGATCATGATCTCGGGGATCACCGTCTGGCCCTTCGCGGCGACGGCGGCG
>CANITX010000251.1 GCA_947470575.1 Rhodospirillales bacterium | reverse complement strand
TTATGGTCAAAGCGCTGCCGATCAGCGTCGTCGAGACCCCGGAGTTTCTGTCCGCGACTCGCAAGCTGATGACCGAAGACGAGCGGGCGGTGCTCGTGGATTATCTCGCCCATAACCCCACATCCGGCGACCTGATTCCCGGAACCGGCGGCGTGCGGAAGCTGCGGTGGGGTTTGGCGGGACGCGGCAAGCGCGGCGGCGCGCGGGTGGTCTATTTCCATCATGACGCCGGCATGCCGCTGTTCGCGCTCACCGCCTACGCTAAGAACGAGCGCGCCGATTTGAGCCAGCAGGATCGCAATGATTTCCGCCAGCTGACGGCGTTGCTGGTTGAGAGATTCAAAAGGAGAACATCATGAGCAAGGTTGCCGACAGTATCCGACGCGGCCTGCGGGAAGCCGTGGCCTATGCCGAGGGAAAGGCGGACGAAAACGCCTATCGCGTTCATGTGCCCGTGAAGATCGACGTGAAGGCGATCCGGACGGGCCTGGCCATGACGCAGGAAGAGTTCGCCGGCCGGTTCGGGTTCAGCGTCAACACGCTGCGCCATTGGGAACAGGGTTCGCGCCAACCGGAGGGGCCGACACGGGCTTATCTTCTCGTCATCGAACGCGCGCCCAAGGCCGTCCAAAAGGCATTGCAGGCCGTTTAGCCGTTCGCCGAAAATCCCCGCGCAGCCGCATGGTGTCCGCCGTAACGTCCGCCTTTTCGGCCCCTTGCCGCCAGGGACGAGGTCCCAAACCGGTCCGACACAACGGCGGCGCGGCGGACTCGCTCCGCCGCGCCACACGTCTTTGCCGCGCTCAGGCGATCCGGTTCTTGACCTCCCGGCCCGCCAGGCCGGCCTTGAGATTGGCGGTGACGGCCTCGATCACGGCGAGGCGGGATTCGACCGAGCCGCCGGCAATGTGCGGGGTGATGATGACGTTGGGCGCGTTGACCAGGCGGGGCGGCATCTCGGGCTCGCCGTCCACCACGTCCAACGCGGCGCCGGCGATGCGCTTGGCGTGCAGGGCCTCGATCAGCGCTTCCTGATCGACGATGGAGCCGCGCCCGACATTGATCAGATAGCCCTTCGGCCCGAGCGCGTCCAACACCTCGGCGGTGACGATGTGGCGGGTCTCCTTACCGCCGGGGGCGGCGATCATCAGGATGTCGGAGTTCTTCGCCAGCTCCAGCACCGAGGGATAATAGGTATAGGGCACGTCGTCGCGCCGGTTGCGGTTGTGATAGCCGACGGTGACGTCGAAGCCCGCCGCGCGCTTGGCGACCCCCGCGCCGATGGCGCCGAGGCCAAGAATGCCCAGGCGCTTGCGGAAGATCAGGTAGCGCATCGGCAGCTTCTTCTGCTGCTGCCACTCGCCGCGCTGGATGGCGGCCCAGTCGTCAGGGACGCGCCGGCCCAGGGAAAGCATCAGGGCCATGGCGTGCTCCGCCACCGAGAAGTAATTGGTGGAGGGGGTGTTGCAGACGATGATGCCGCGCTGCTTGGCCGCGGCGAGGTCGACGCCCTCGATGCCGGCGCCGCGTACGACCAGGATCTTGAGCTTGGGCAGGCCATCCATCATCTCGCCCGTAAAGGTCTGGGAGCCGATGGTGACGACGCCCTCGACGTTGGCCCCGATCTTGGGAATGGCGGCCTGGGCCTCCGGGAGCGTCGGTGCGTAGTGGACGGTGAATTCGGGCTCGTAGTGGGCGAGCTGCTCGGGCGTGTAAAGAGCGGCAATCAGGATCTCGGGCTTCACAAGTATTTCCTCCCTGTCGATGAGCGGCGTCCGATTCCACAAGGACGCACTGCGTTCGCCCCCTCCATAGCACTACCTGGCCGCACCGGGCAAAGCCCGCCGCAGCGCTACTTCGCCGCCAGGGCGGCGAAGGTCTTATCGAGGCCGGCCAGCGCGTTGGATAGATGGCCTTGGCGGTCGCGCAGCCAGCCGCGATCCGTCGCGACGTTGCCCCGTTCCATTTCGAGCATGCGGTTGACCTCGGCCGGCTGCGGACCGCCGAGGCCCTTGCGGCCGAACACCATGTATTCGGGGCTGATGACCTCGCGGAACGCGTCTTGCGAGAGCGGCAGCGGCTGCTGCGTGAGTTCGCGGTAGATGCGCTCTGCCTCGGCGTAGGGAATTTCGCCCAGCTTCAGCCGCTTGCCGCGGCCGAAGTCGGTGATTTTCGAAGCGAAATCGTGGCCGATGCGGAACGGCACGTCGGCACGCTGCATCAGCGCATCGGCGATTTCCGTGGTGGTGGAATAGTCGGCGCGCACTTCATCCAGGGCGCGTTCCTTGTCGACGACGATACCGCCCAGCACCTGGCGCAACAGCTTGAACACCTGCAGCGGGCGGGTGCACGGCACCGGATCGTACATGCGATAGTCGAACATGCCGACGCGGGTGTTGTGCGACATCAGGAACACCGTGTGCATGTCCCCCAGCATGATGCTCGTCTGGGCACGCAGCTGTTCGATCGCCACCGGGTTGCGCTTCTGCGGCATGATGCTGGAGACGCCGGTAAGCTCGCCTGCGCCGAGCAGGAACCACGGCTGGGTGTCGGCGTACTGCCCGTGCAGGTCTTGCGCGAACTGGCCGATCTGGGTGGCGGCGATGGCCAGCGCGCCGGCCACGTCGAGGGCGCAGTCCACCGTCGCAATATGATTGGCATCGAAGGCGTTTTCGATCTGGCCCTCAAAACCCAGCAGCACTTCGAGCCGCCGCCGGTCGATCGGGAAGCTGGAGGTGGCGAGCGCCGCCGTGCCCAGCGGGTTGCGATTGACCCGCGCGTAGGCTTCGCGCAGGCGCTGGGTTTCCCGCGTCAGCGCCGCAATCAGGGCCAGCAGGTAATGCGCGAAGGTGGTCGGCTGCGCCTGCACGCCGTGGGTATAGGCGGGGATGATGGTCTCGACATGCTGGGCGGCCAGCGCCAGCGCCGCCTCACGCGCCACGATCAGCGCGTCGACTTCCTGCGCCAGCCCGTCGCGCAGGTTCATGCGCGCGATGGTCGAGGCGAGGTCCTGGCGGCTGCGTCCGCTGTGCAGGCGCGAGGCATCCGGCCCCACCGCGGCGACGAGGCGCGGCTCGTAATCGAGATAGTCCGCCGAGCGGCGCGGCACGCCGGTGCGCTCAAGCTCCACGCGGGCATCTTCGGCCACCTTGACGATGCCGCGTGCAATACGCGTGCCGTGCTCGCCGGGCACGATGCCGGCTTCGCACAGCATGACCAGGCTCGCCTTGTTGATCTGCTCGAGAAATTCCACCGCCCGTCCGCCACTGCGAAACACCGCGTTGATGTCGAGCACGCCGGAATGCGCATCGGGAGTTTTGGCTGTCATGATGTCCATCGTCGGAATGAAAGGGGCCTCCAGGGTCTTGTCGCCAACGGGGGCCCTGGTTCGCGGGGGGCCATGTTAAGCGGAGCCGCGCCGCGGCACCAAGCCTTCTCTGCAGGCGGCGGACACCCCGGCGGATACCCCCAGCCGCCCCCGCGCGGTTCAGGACCTGTTAAGGCAGCCGGGGGGAAAGTCGCGGATCGGACCGCCGGCGCCACAGGCAGAAGGGCGTGGTGGCGCCGGTTTTCGTCGTATCCGCCGGCGATTTGATTTAGACAGATCGCCTGCGCCAAAGCACCGCCACCGGACGTATGCCATGACCGCTCCCCCCAGCCTCGCCATCGTCATCCCCTGTTACAACGAACAGGAGGTGCTGCCCGAAACCCGCCAGCGAATGGTGGCGCTGCTGCAACGGCTGACCGGCGCCGGCAAGATCGCCGCCAACAGCCGGGTCTGGTTCGTCGACGACGGCAGCCGGGACGCCACCTGGTCGATGATCGAGGGCTACGCCGCCGCCGATCCGCGCATCGCCGGCATCAAGCTGTCGCGCAACCGGGGCCACCAGAACGCGCTGCTGGCCGGGCTGTTCACCGCCGAGGGCGACATCGTGGTCAGCATCGATGCCGATCTGCAAGACGACATCGAGGCCATCGAGGCGATGGTCGACCGTTATCGCGAGGGCGCCGAGATCGTCTATGGCGTGCGTCAACGCC
>CANITX010000250.1 GCA_947470575.1 Rhodospirillales bacterium | reverse complement strand
GAACGCATCGCACGGAATCCAAAAATCGAAATCATTTGGAACCATGTGGTTGATGACATTCAAGGCGGTGGCACGCCGCCGGTGGTCCGGTCGCTGGCTTTGCGCGACGTGCATACCGGCGCGAAGCGCGAGCTGCCGGTCGACGGCCTGTTCGTCGCCATCGGCCACGATCCGAACACGGCGCTGTTCAAAGGTCAGCTCGCGACCGATGCCGAGGGATACATCGTCACAACACCCGGTAGCACGGCGACCAACGTCGCCGGCGTGTTTGCCGCGGGTGACGTCCAGGACAAGGTTTTCCGCCAAGCGATCACCGCCGCCGGCACCGGCTGCATGGCCGCCTTGGAGGCGGAGCGGTTTCTGGCCGCCGCCGGGAGTCAGCCTGTAGCCGCCGAGTGAGGCCGTTAGCCGGCACCTCATCGGGCACGAGAAGGAAATCAACTTCATGGCGATGGACTGGGATCGGTTGCGGGTCTTTCATGCGGTCGCCGAAGCGGGCAGTTTCACGCACGCAGGCGATAGCCTGAACCTTAGTCAGTCTGCGGTCAGCCGCCAGATCAGTGCGCTCGAAGAAAGCCTAGGCGTGCCGCTCTTTCACCGTCATGCCCGCGGCTTGATCCTGACCGAACAGGGCGATCTTCTGCACCGTACCGTGCACGAGATTTTCACCAAGCTTGCCATGACCGAGGCGCGGATCAGCGAAAGCAAAGACCGCCCAAAGGGCCCGCTCAAAGTGACCTGTACCGTGGCTTTCGGCTCCTTGTGGCTGACCGAGCGGCTGAAGGAGTTCATCGATCTCTATCCCGAGATATCGTTGAGCCTGGTACTCAACGACGGTGAACTCGATCTTGCCATGCGTGAGGCCGACGTCGCCATCCGCATGTTGCCGCCACGCCAGCCCGACCTGGTACAACGCCATTTGGTGACGATGCACTACCATGTCTTCGCCTCGCCCGATTATCTGAAGCGGCGAGGCACTCCTAAGAAACCGCAGGATCTCGACCAACACAGCCTGATCGTCTTCGGCGAGGACGCCGAGCAGCCGGTAGCCGACGTCAACTGGTTGCTCACCGCCGGCGCACCGGCACGCAAGCCGCGCCGCGCCGCGCTGCGCGTCAACAGCATCTATGGCATCTTCCGGGCGGTGCAAAGCGGGCTCGGCATCGGTGCGCTTCCCCACTATATGAGCCGGGAAGCCGGTAATCTGGTCGAGGTGCTACCGGAATTGCGCGGCCCCAGCTTCGACGCCTATTTCGTTTATCCTGAAGAGTTGCGCGATTCGCAGCGCATCGTCGTTTTTCGCGATTTTCTGCTGCGCAAAATCGCCGAGGCGGGGCTTTAACCATTCCCGCAGTCATGCGTTCAGCGCATATCTGATTTGCATGAAAGATGATGGTGCGCCGGAGTCCCGTCAGTTATATAAGGGACAGTTGATGTTGCGTTGCAGCAATGTTGCGTGACCAACGCGGAATTCAGAGTTTCGGGTGCAATGCCCGGAAGCCAGGGCCCGATCCCCCCTCCCGGGCACATCGGGTCCTACGTCTCCCAGACGTGAAGCCTCCCTGTTAAACTCGCCGGGAAACTCAGGTTTCCCGGCGTTTTTTTGTTCACCGCCGGCATTTCGTTGAATCTGGCCTTCGCTGGTGCAGCGTAAGCAAAATCCGCAAAAAGACCGCCGCCCGCAGTAACCTAAGCAATGCAAAAAATACATGTCCCGCCGCCATGCCCAGAGAAATGCGCCCTGGTAGGGCGTTAACGATCTGCACCTAAAAATCGTAGCGAAGGTTGAACGTCAAACCGACCTCATCATATCCCGGCTTCAACAGCACGGTGTTCGCTTCCAACGAAACGACAAGATTGTCCGTGAAATTGCTGTCGATGCCGAAGCCGAGCCGCAGGGCATTGGGGGCCGTTTCAGCCGTTTCGCCGGGCAATCCGCCGCCACGCGGCGAAGGGATAAGATCGCGTTCATATGCGGCAACGACATAAGGTACGAACATACCTATCGGCCTACCGATTTCCGCACTTACGATCAACTGGCTGGCGCGTTCGTCGTCAGGCGAGACGAGGTTACCTTGGTCGTCCCTGAATTCGTCGAGGCTGGTGCTCGACCATGTATAACCGACACTCGCCAACAGACCGAAATCGCCCATGACGCCGATGTAATTCACGGCGGCACCCAGGAAGCGCGAGACGGCATCCCCGTCGCCCGATTGGATGACGGCGCCGCTCGGTACGGCGGTATGATTCAACCGATTTTCGATGCCCGAGGCACCCATCGTCGCATCGATGTAGAAATGCTCGTCGATGATCAAGGCAGCGTATGGTGCGGCGGATAGCGCCGTCGACCCATTGATCGATTTGAATTTATCGGGCCCAACCTCGAACCTCGACGTGGCGCTCGATGTCGAACCGCTGACGGCGAAGCCGAGGATGAAATTGTCCTCGAAGGCCTTGTCGATACCCAGGGTGACGACACCCAGGTCCGTATCCGTCTTATAGCCAGACGCCGTCGAGCGCGAATTCGTCAGGGCGACATTGGTAAAGGCCCCTAATCCGATGGGTGACTCACCTGCCGTCAAGCCGCTCTCTTTGGTGCCAAAAAAGGTAGGTTCGGTGAAGGCCGCATCGGTGGCATCGTGTGTGCCTTGACCGCTAAATTTTAAATTGGACGTGGTATTCAGCTTGCGTACCATCGCCGCCTTGAAGGTGCGGCGCGCACCGCCTTGAATCGATTTGGTGATGACCTGGTGGGCTTGGCGCGATTGTTCCCGCACGGTTCGTTCGCCTTCCCGTGGCGGAATGCACTCGGCGCATTGGGCAAGCGCCGTCGACGAGGTTGTCATGGCAAGAAGCGTGCTTGCCAATGCAATCCCACCCTTGCAGTCGCACAATGCCATCTCGATGCCCCCCGCCACCCAACAGCCCGCGCGGATGCCGGCTGCACCGATGTAATTGGCTACGCAACCGAATCCCTTTAAATCGCTATATCATTTACAGTTAACGATGAGCAAATGGCTGCTCTGACGCTTGAGCCCCATCGCCAGATGTCAGACTGGCCGAGAGCTCGACACGGCCGCGCGCGGCAACCTTAAGCGGCGGCGATATGTCCCTGGCGGGCGGCGATCACCTGATCGGCTTCCCGACCGGTCATTTCCTGCAGGTGATCGAAGCTGCTGGAGAAGCTGCCGACGCCCAGCGTGATCGAGCGCAGTTCGTTGACCAGGTCGTGCATCTCCGCCTGCGGTATTTGCACCCGGACCTCGTCCCAACCCTTCCAGCCGGGCTTGGCGTCGAAGCCGAGGATGTGGCCGCGCCGCGAACTGGCGAGGCGCTGGATACGCGAGGTGAACTCGGCCGGCACCGAGATGCAGACCTGGTAGATCGGCTCCAACACCACCGGGCCGCATTTCGGCATGCCTTCGCGCATGGCCAGCCCGCCCGCCGTCTTGAAGGCCATTTCCGAACTGTCGACGGCGTGATACTGGCCGTCGGTCAACGTCACCGCCACGTCGACGACCGGGAAGCCGAGTGGCCCGCGGCGCAGGTAGTCGCGCACGCCGGTTTCCACCGCCGGGATGTACTGCTTCGGCACGGCGCCGCCGGTCACCGAATTGCCGAAGACGAAGCCGGCGCCGCGCGGCAGCGGCTGGATATCGACATTGACATCGCCGAACTGGCCGTGGCCGCCGCTCTGCTTCTTGTGGCGGGCATGTTGGGAAACCGCCTGGCGGATGGTTTCCTTATAGGGAACCTGCGGCTTCTCCCCGCGCACCGAGAGTTTGAAGCGGTTCTTCATGCGGTCGATGGCGATTTGCAGATGCACCTCGCCCTGGCCGTGGATGAGCAGTTCGCCGGTATCCTGGTTGGCCTCGAAGGACAGTGCCGGATCTTCCTCGATCAAGCGGGCCATCGCACCGCTGAGCTTGACCTCGTCGCCACGCTCGGCGGCGTGGATGGCCAGGCTGTAAAGCGGCGCCAGCGGCGCCAGCCAGTCTCCCAAGGCACCCGGCCCGGCCTTGCCCGCCCCCGCTTCGCTCTT
>CANITX010000249.1 GCA_947470575.1 Rhodospirillales bacterium | reverse complement strand
TTCTGAAAAGCAAATAAGCGGACGTCCTGCCGCCGCTATCGTCAGGAACGGACGATAGCGGCGATGGCGGCGAGCAAGCCGTCGACGTGCTCCGGGCGGGTCGCTGTCGAAACGCAACCGTGCAGGGTCGGCGTCAGCATGAATCCATCGATCAGCAGGAGCTGGGATACCAGCTTTTCCCATGCGGCATCTGCGGTAATGGCCGAACGGTAGTCCGTCACCGGCTCGGCCGTGGCGTTGATCTTGAACAACGACCCGGCGCCGGTGACGGTGAGCGGCAGGCCCTTAACGATCTCGACAAGCCGCCGGCGCACCTCGGCGCCCAACGTATTGATCCGCTCGAATGCAGCTTCGTCGAGCGCCGTCATGGTCGCCAGTCCGGCCGCTGCCGTTACCGGATTGGCATTGAAAGTGCCCGCGTGCGCCACCCGGTTCTTGGCATGAGGGTCGCTGACGGCCAGGATATCGGCCCGTCCGGCAACGCCGCCTACCGGGAATCCCCCGCCGATGATCTTACCCAGGGTCGTCATGTCCGGCGTCACCCCGACCACCCCCTGCGCGCCGCGATAGCCGAGGCGGAAGGCGATGACTTCATCGAAAATCAAGACCGCGCCATGCGTGTCGCAAAGCCGGCGCGCTGCCTGAAAGAATTCCGGCGGCGGGATGACCAGCCCGATGCGGTTGCACATCGGCTCGACGATGATGCAGGCGACCTTGCCGCCGTGCATCGCCATCGCCTCTTCCAGCAATTCGGTATGGCCATAGGGCAGAACCAGGACCCGGCCGTCGCCTCCTGGCAAGCCGGCGGTATCGGGCACCGGCGTCGGCCGGCGTGCGTCGCCGAACAGCTTGGGACTGGGACCGACCGACCATTGTACGTCGTCGTAGGTGCCGTGGTAGGCGCCTTCGAACTTGATCAACAGGTTGCGTCCAGTGAAGCCGCGGGCGATGCGCAGCGCCATCATCACCGCTTCGCTGCCCGAATTGGCGAAGCGGATGCGTTCCGCCGAGGGAAGGCGCGCCGTCAGAAGCTCGGCCAGTTCGATCTCGCGCTCGGTCATCCCGAAAAAGGCGGAGCCCAGCCCCAGCTGTTCGGAAACGGCCGTCACCACCCGGTCGTCGGCGTGGCCAATCGGCAGGGATGTGGCGTTGAACCAGAAGTCGACGATCCGCCGACCGTCGCGGTCGATCAACTCAGCCCCCTTGCCGCGCGCGAAAAAAGGCGCGTAAGGGGAGCGCACGATGGCGTCGCGGGTAAAGCCGCCGGGAAAGACTTTGCCGCCACGCTCGAACAACGCCTGCGATACGGGCGTGGCCTGCCGGTAACGACGCTCGATTTCGTCGGCGCGTGCCTTCAGCGGCGCAAAGAAATCGTTAGCAAGCGCGGGTGTCGTAAAGCTGGCGGTCATGCTGGTGTCCTTGCCCGACATACCGGCGGGTCTCGGTGGCAAAAGCGGCTATGACACGATACTGGCAGCCGGCTTTCGATGCAGGGTTTGGTTGCCGGCGTCAGACTGGTATCATGACGTGGCCGGCATCGACCGGTCAACGCGCCATCTCCCCCGGAAGAGGATGACATGACGGATAGCGACGGCCGTGACGTTTCCATCCTCGTCTACTGGAGCTGTCCCGATGAGGCCTTGGCAACCATCGCCCGCCGCTTCCCGGCAGCAACGGTCAATCTTTGTTGCCACAAGGACGACTTCGCCCCTCTGCTTGCCGAACACCGGCCGCAGATCTTGCTTAGCGTCGACAAACTTAAGCCGCGCGCCCGGCGGGAGCTGCTCGAGGCAGCCTCTGTCCGCTGGCTGCATGCCGCCAACACCGGCATCGATCACCTGACGCCCTGGCCGGCAGAGCGTCTGACCGTCACCAATTCTCCCGTGCACGGCGAGGTGCTCGCCGATTATGTCATTGCGGCTGTGTTGGCGATGAATCTCGGCTTTCCTCGCTTCGCCGCCCAGCAGCGCGACCGCGTTTGGCAGGCGCATGCGCTGCCGCCACTGCGCGGCCGCACCCTTGCGGTCGTCGGCTTCGGCCGCATCGGACAGGGCGTGGGCACCAGGGCCCGGGCCTTGGGCATGCGGGTCGTCGGCCTGCGGGTCACACCCGAAGCCTCGCCGGCCGCCGACGACGTGCGCAGCATCGAACGATTGCACGAAACCCTGGGCGAAGCGGATTTCGTCGCCCTGACCCTGCCGCTGACGGCGCGAAGCCGGGGCATGATCGACGCCGCCGCCATCGCTGCTTTCAAGCCGGGTGCCTTCCTGATCAACGTCGCCCGCGGCGGCATCGTCGATGAAGCGGCCCTGCTCGCCGCACTCGACAGAGAAAAGATCGCGGCGGCCTACCTGGACGTATTCGCGACCGAACCGCTGCCGGCGGACAGCCCGTTCTGGGGCAAGGACAATGTCGTCGTCACCCCCCACACCGGCGACCGAGAGAACTGGCAGCAGGCGGCCATCGACCTGTTCTGCGACAACCTTGCCCGTTGGAACGCCGGCCAACCGTTGCTCAACGTCACCGACCCCAACCGCGGCTATTGATCCGGCTCAGGTACTGATGTCGATGCTGCTGGCCTGGAAAAAGAAAATGCCGTCCGGATCGCGAGCAACACCGTACCGGCGGGCGGCAAATTCCCGCACCGACAATTTGACCCGGTTGTAAGCCTCGGCTGTCGCCTCGGCATTGTCCCCTCCCCGATGGGGAGCGGCCCGATGCTTTTGGGCATCGGCGATGGGATCGTCCGCGACGACGGCGCCAAATCGCTGCCGCGCCGCCAACCGCCGTGTCTCCAGATCGGTTGTCGATGCTGGCGCCGACGACTGGGCAATAAGCTGGGCCAGGAACGGAGCGTTCGCCGGCGCCTGCCGCCGATCGTCGGCCTCACGCGGCGGCTTGATCGGAGCATAATCGACCCTACGTTGCGGGCGAGTGTCAGGATTAGCAGCCTGGCGCGGATCGACATCCCGCAGGGCCGCTGCCTGTTGCCCCCCTGCTCCGACCCCTTTGCCAATACCGAGGCCAAGGGCCGCAGCAGCGGCTTGGTCGACAGCCCCCGCAATGGCCATTCCACAATTGTTCCATAGTGGTGCAATTGAAGGCTAGCACATTCCGTCACATGGGAACACCAGCCGAAGCAGATTAGGATCCGCGGCGGTCGGGATGTTGCCGGCGATCGGCATCGGCGCGCCGCCCTTGCCGTTGACGATCCAACATCGTGCGCCGATCTTCACCATGGCGCCTGTCGGCAATTTGACGTCGGTCGAGAGCTGCGCGTCCGATATTGCGCTGACCGCTTCCATCCATCTTCGGCCCGTCCCCATTAGCGGCGTGATAGTTTGTATCGGCCTATATGGTCCTCGGCCTTTCTTACATATTTCTTAATAAAATCAGAGGGAAGCACGTCTTTCCACCGGCAAAGCCTGAGCCGTGCCGAATATTCGGCTGCTATCGAATTCAGACGTCAATTATGGTGAAAATGTGTTATATGGATTTGTAAGCGTTTTAATCGAGATTATGAGACAAGGGTTATGTTGGGAGACACCATTAACCCCTCGAAAGGGCGAAATCCCCTTTGGAGTCGACGGGTCGACGTATTGATCGGCTTCACTGCCGCAATGGCTTTGTGGTTGGTGGTGACGGCCGTTTATCTTATCACCGCCAACCCGAGCGCCGACCCAGAAACATCGTCCGTATCGACCGACGAGGAAGCGGCCACGTTCCCGACGGCAGCCGGTGGCGAGGGTGCCATGGACCCACTCGATCCGCGGGTCAACGATTTAAAGGTCGCCGATTTTTCCTTGGGCATGAGTCCCATCAACGTGATGTCGGCCGTTCTGGCCCAATCCTATGTCGAAAACTCGGTGTGGCCGCAAACCCTGAATTCCCTGGCCGACCAGAGTAAGGCCGACGGCAGCGTTAACATTTTTGGGGCCGATCAACTGGGCATATCTTCTTACGTTCTGGAGTTCTGCAGCGGCACCGTGTCGCGCATCACTGAACGGCACAGTTACCCCAGCTGATCTGCTCCCTTTAGAGCGGTCCAAAAGTTAACTTAGACTGGA
>CANITX010000248.1 GCA_947470575.1 Rhodospirillales bacterium | reverse complement strand
GACCCGTTCCGGCGTCATCTGGCACAGCTTGAAGATGAAGCTGCCGCCGATGCAGACGCCCATGAGATGGAACCGGTGATGCCCGAGGTGGTCCATCAGCGCCAGATGATCTTCGGCATAGGTATGCCAGCCATCGCTAGCCTTCAGCGTGCCGCGCGAGGCGCCGGCGTTGCGCTGGTCCATGGCGATCACCGTGAAATGGTCGGCGAGTTCAACCCTCGGATCCATGCGCAGTTGCGGTTCGCCGGACGCCGGATCGTGATGCCAGTTGACGATACGCGAGCGGGTCAGCCCGCCGTTGGCGAACAGCAGCAACGGAAAGCCGGAACCATGTACTTCATAGTGAATCTCGGCGCCGGGACGTTTGAAAACAGGCAAAGCTTCCTCCTTCGACGCGTCTAACGGTGCCGCTCAGTGGGCGGTGGGCGCGGATGGCGCCCGCATGGTCGCCTTTTGCAGATCGGCGCACATGCCGAGCAAGGTAGCGAGGTCGAGGGAGAAAGCCAGCGTCATCGGACCTGTACGGATGGCAAGCAATGCCTCGACGTCGGAACGGCCACGGGCAACGCCCAGGCTGACCACCGGAATGGGTTCGGCATTGACCGGGCCGGTGCGCTCGAAGGGCGTTTCGACCTGTTCGGCCAGGGCGCCGGAAACGCTGAGCATATGGCCGACCGCCTCGCCCAGGTTGCGGGCCGGGATGGCAATGTTCACCGGTTCGCCGACCGGCAGCGAAAAGGTCAGCACCACATGGCTGCCGTCCTGGGACAGAGCGACGCTCATGCCCGTCGATACGGGAACCTTCGATTCGGTCATGTGCTCTCCTGGGGAAGCCGGACGCCTACGGCGGCAAGGTTAGGCCGGGGACGATGCGCCATCAAGGCGCCGCAAACGGCAAACGGCGGCCTTTTGCAGACCGCCGCCGCCATGGCGCATGCTTCCCGGTGGGCCGCGCGCTCAGCCCCGACATCAGGCCGCCTTCTTGGCGATCCCCCTGAGGTGGGCCAGCATGGTATCGGCATCCGAGACCTCGAACGGATCGGTCGGGCAGGCATCGCCGAAATCCGGCTCGATGAACATCTTTTCGATTTCGCCGTCGACCACATGCATGGCATAGCGCCAACTGCGCATGCCGAAACCGAGGTTCGACTTATCGACTAGCATGCCCATCTTGCGGGTGAATTCGCCGTTACCGTCGGGTAGCAGGCGGACGTTCTTGGCGTTTTGCGCCTTGCCCCACTGGAACATGACGAAGGCATCGTTGACCGACAGGCAGACGATCTCGTCGACACCCAGCTTTTTAAACTCGTCGTAGAGTTCCTCGTAACGCGGCAGGTGCGAGGTCGAACAGGTCGGTGTGAAGGCGCCGGGCAAGGCAAACAGAACGATGTTCTTGCCCTTGAAGATGTCGTCGGTGGTCACTTCCTTCCATTCGTAGGGATTAGGACCGCCGAGCGCTTCGTTGCGAACGCGGGTCTGAAAGGTGGCGTGGGGAACGCGGTTGCGCATGATAGGCCTCATCAGGTTCAGTTGCCGTCGCGGGGTAAGGCGACGGGACAGAAATGAGGCTTTTCCACCCGTTTGTAAAATGAGTTATATTTACCTTATTAATTTACAAAATCGCTTATTGGACAACGCCATGAAACCCCTACCGACCTTGCGCCAGCTTCGCCACCTGGTGGCGCTTGCCGATCACGGCCATTTCGGCCGGGCGGCGGAAGCCTGTGCGCTGACCCAGTCCAGTCTTTCGGCCAGCATCCGCGAACTCGAATCGATCCTGGGACGCACCCTGGTCGAACGCACCAAACGCCGGGTCATGGTAACCCCGCTTGGCGAACAGGTGGTGGAGAAGGCGCGCGCCCTGCTGGCCGACGCCGAGAGCATCGTCGATATGGTCGACGACGGCCGCGCCCCACTGTCGGGTGCGTTCCGGCTTGGCGTCATCCCGACCATCGCACCGTTTCTGCTGCCGCGTACCCTGCCGGCGCTGCGCCGCGCCCATCCCGATCTGCGGCTCTACCTGAAGGAACAGACCTCGGCGGAACTGGTGGACAGTGTCCGCCGGGGCCTGCTCGACGCCGCCCTGCTGGCCTTTCCCTATCCGCTCGCCGGGCTCGACACGCACATCTTCGCCGACGATCCCTTCTGGGTCGTCTTTCCAAGGCAGCATCCGTTCAGCAAACTCGAACGGGTACCGGCAGCCGCCTTGCGGAGCGAAGTCCTGCTGTTGCTGGAGGAAGGCCATTGCCTGCGCGATCAGGCGCTGGCCGCCTGCGGCCTTGCCGCCGCCAGCCCGGCGGCGGACCCCGGCGCCGATGTCAAGGGTTCCAGCCTGCACACCCTGGTACAGATGGCGGACAATGGGCTCGGGCTTACGTTGCTGCCGAAGATGGCCATCGACGCCGGCATCGTGCGCGGCACCCGGCTGGCCGTGCGCCCGCTCGACGGTCCGAATGCAACGCGGCGCATCGGCCTGGCCTGGCGCAAGGGTTCGCCGGCGGCCCGCGACGCCTTGCTGCTTGCCGATTTCCTCGGCAGCGAGTTGGCAACCCCAATCCCCGTGGCCCGGCGCGCGATGCACGACACGTCGCGCCGAAAGTAGGCCGTGCTACCGGCACAGGGAGAATGGCCCCATGTCGAGGTGGAAGTGGTCGGCGTGGAGCCGGTTGTAGGACGGCCCAAGAACCGCCGCAAATCTTCCGCAGGCGTGGTCGTGAACGGCACGCAGAAACTCAGCCTTTGGCCCCTCGCCACCCCAGTCGTCGCGCACGGCGATGCGCCGGCCGTCGGCCAGCGTGAAGCCGGCCACGTCGATGGCATTGGCCTGGGCGTGCTCGCTGCGCGGGCCTTTTTCAGCATTGTTGACGTTACGGCAGGCATAGCTGCCCAGGTGATTGACCCGAACCACCGGGCTGCCGAGGATGGCTTTCGCCAGGGGTTGCACGTCGTGACGCTCCCAGACGGCCATCGCCGCGAGCATTGGGCAACTTAACCGCACGCCGCCGCCCCACGAGATTTGCGAGCGTTGCAAGACGGCGGCGGCGCTAAAGCCGCAGCCGACGCCGGTCTTTCGGTCCGCCATCCTCAGGTAATCGATTCGCACGCCATCCAATGCCGCGAAGCACGCAGCGGCATCGTCCTTGAGGCGCGCCAGCTTGGCCGCCGTGAAGATCGTCGGCGATTCGGCGATGTCGAGACGCGCCAGCGGATCGTATCGGTCCGGGACATAGCGCAGATAGATCGCGACGACCAACGCCAGCAGCACGGCGAGCGCAATGCGAACAAAAGTATGGCGTTTCATCCGGGAGGCATATCGGCGGGGGCCTTTGCACCGTACAATGTTCCAAGGTGTCCCGGGACCAAGGCGGGACGGAGGCGGAATTGCGGCAAGAACGGGCGCCTCCGAGGGCGACACGAGCGTTCAGACCGGACTGGCGACAGGGAGCACAGGCGGCATGACGACTGAGGCGGCACGTAGCGACAAACACAACCGGCTTCCGTTCATCCTGGCCGGCATCTATGCGGTCATCTGGGCCGTTGCCGCCGTAGGGCCCGTGAGCCGCGAGGATTGGCTGCTGGAAAATCTGCTGGTCTTCCTGACCCTGGGCATCGTGGTCTGGGGTTATCGCCGCCGGCCCCTGTCGAACGGCTCCTACGTCCTCATCACGATCTTCATGGCGACCCATGCGGTGGGCGCGCACTACACTTATGCCGAAGCGCCGCCGGGCTTCTGGATGCAGGACGCCTTTGGATTCGAACGCAACCACTACGACCGGGTCATCCACTTCGCCTATGGCCTGCTGTTCGCTTTGCCCTTCCGCGAACTAGCCGCCCGGACCGGCACCCGAAGACCCTGGGATTCGGCCTTTGCCGCCAGCGCGATCTTTGCCTCATCCGCCCTCTACGAAATCATCGAATGGGCGGTGGCGATGATCGTCAGCCCCGAAGCGGCACTCGCCTACCTGGGAACCCAGGGCGACCCCTTCGATGCCCAGAAGGATTCCGCCATGGCGATGATCGGCGCCATCATAGCTCTGCCCATCGCCGCCATGGTCGCCAAATGGGCTCGGAAGAACCGTTCCACAGCAAAGACATAGGGCGAT
>CANITX010000247.1 GCA_947470575.1 Rhodospirillales bacterium | reverse complement strand
TCCCGGAGGAAAAGGCCGTCTATCTGGCCCGCCTGGCCACCGGCAAGGCGGGCTACACCAGCGTCGAGATGCGGG
Source organism: Rhodospirillales bacterium (assembly GCA_947470575.1). GTDB lineage: Bacteria > Pseudomonadota > Alphaproteobacteria > Rhodospirillales > CAMCUA01 > CAMCUA01. Next base: position 4,029 of record CANITX010000247.1, on the reverse strand, counting down.
ACACGGCGTTGCGGTTCTACGGCAATAACGCGCTGCTGACGGGGGTCATCGCGGTCCGCATGACGCGCGACGGCAAACGGCAAGCCCGCTTCTATCGGGCCTCCCTGCTGTGGATGCTCAAGCGGCTGCGCTGGCAGCTCGTGCTTTGGCACAACACCCGCATGCCGGATTAACCGCAGTCGCCCTACCTCGGTATCGGTTCGCGATCCCACGAGCCAATCGGCTGGCGCGAGCCCGCGGGATTGGGCAAGATGGCGTCGCGTGAATTACGGCAGCGATATTCCGAGGGATCATATTAGAATGACGGCGACCGACATCCATCGGTTCCCCATCGCAGGCGCCAGCGCCTGGACCCGGGCCGGGATCGCTGCAGACGACGGCTGGATTCACGTGCTGACCGATGCCGAGATCGACGATCTCGACCGCGCCTTGCAGGGGGTGCGCGGCTGGACCGGGAAATTGTCGGACCTGTCGCGTTCGGATTTCCCGCTGCCGGTGTTGGCGCCGCGCCTTGCCAAGCTCGAAGACGAGGTACGGACGGGCCGCGGCTTCGCGCTGCTGCGCGGCATCCCCGTCGAGCGTTACAACGACGACGACGTCTTTCTCCTGAAATGGGGCATCGGCACGCATCTGGGCCGCGCGATTTCGCAAAATACCTACGGCGACATGCTGGGGCATGTCTTCGACCACGGCATGGGCGACCTGTCGGCGGTACGGACGCGCGGCTATCAGACCAACGCGGCCTTAGACTTTCACGTTGACCGGGCCGACATGACCTCGCTGTTGTGCCTGCGCCAGGGACGCACGGGCGGACGGAGCCGGATCGTCAGCTCGATATCGGTGCACAACGCGATCCTGGCCCGGCATCCCGAATATCTGCCGACGCTCTACGAAGGCCTGCCCTATATCGTTGTCGAGGCGGCCGGTGCGATCCAGACCTGGAACGGTCCGGTGTTCGGCGTGACCGACGGCGTGTTGAGCTGTTCGTTCCGGCGCAACACCATCCAGAAAGCCATCGATTCGCCGGGCGTCACGCTGACGCCCCTGAAGGCGGCGGCGCTGGCCTGCATGGACGCGACCATGAACGATCCGTCGCTGGCGTTCGAGATGGAACTCAGGCCCGGCGACATCCAGTTCGTGAACAACTACACGACGATGCATGGCCGAACTGCCTTCGCCGACGGCGACGACAAGGGCCAGCGCCGCCACCTGGTCCGCCTGTGGCTGAAATTCCTCACGCCGCGCCCGGCCAGCGATTACATTCGCGACCAATACAAGGGTGTCGAGAAGAAGCTGGAGCACAATCCGACCGGCTGGCGCACGCAATAGGGATGCGACCGTGATCGATACTTTAGGTCCCGATGCGACCGGCGAGGGCCGCAAGCCCCGGCTGAATTTGCCGGCGGGCGCCTGCGAATGCCATTCGCACATCTACGACCGGCGCTATCCGATGGTGGCCGGGCGGACGATCCGCCACTACGCGCCGCTGTCCGCCTACAAGACCCTGCTGGCCCGGCTGGGCTTCGAGCGGACGGCCTTTGCGCACAGTTCGACCTATGGCGCCGACAACAGCTGCACGCTCGACAGCATCCGCGAACTCGGCATCGAGCGGGCGCGCGGCACGGCGGTGCCGCCCCCCGACGCGACGGAGGCGGACCTGCGCCGGCTGCATGCGGCGGGCATTCGCGGCTTTCGTTTTTCCTACGGCGGCGACGAGTTTTCGCCGGACGACGCCAAGGCCGTGGCGCGGCGCATCGCGCCTCTGGGCTGGCATCTGCAGGTGGCCACGTGGCGTGCCGACACGGCGCCTTTTTTCAACGGGCTGGCCAGCGATGTCGTCGTCGACCATGTCGGGCGGATCGACACGGCGGGGGGCGTCGACAATCCACATTTCGTCAGCCTGCTCCGGTTCCTGGAAAGCGGGCAGGGCTGGGTGAAGATTTCCGGCCCCTATTATTCCGACATTCCGCCCCGTTACACCGACTTCGGCCTAAGGGTGAAGGCGCTGGTCGGCGTGCGCCCCGACCGTCTGGTCTGGGGCGCCAACTGGCCGCATCCAACACTGCCGAAATCCGGCGAGCCGGACGACGCCGATGCGCTCGATGCCATGGCTGATTGGGTGCCGGACGAGGCCACACGCAACGCCATCTTCGTCGCCAACCCGGCCCGGCTTTACGGGTTCGGGGCGTGAGGGTTCAATTGAAGAAGAACGGCCGATCGTGGCGGACGAGGGCTTTGTGGCGTGATGACCTGGGCGGGGGGCGGCGACCCTGTGAGACATGCGTTCGGCACCGATTGCGCATTCTCGCCCTGGCCCCGCATAATGGCCCGACTTAGGGGCCCGAAACGGTGACCGGAACAGCATGGCCATTATCGATCTCAGCGGGCGCGTCGCCGTCGTCTCAGGCCATCGCGGCGGTATCGGTTCGGCCATCGCGCGGGCGTTGGGCGAGGCGGGCGCGATTGTCGAAGGGCTCGACCTGCCGGAGTGCGACTTGACCGACGACGCGGCGACGCGGCGTTGCGTCGACGACATCCGGGCCCGCCACGGTCGCATCGACATCCTGGTCAACAATGCCGGCGTCACCGATTTCGGCAGCCTGCTCGATACGCCGCTCGAACAGCTCGACCGGCTCTACCGGGTCAATCTGCGCGCGCCCTTCGCGCTGACCCAGATGGTGCTGCCGGCGATGCTGGCCCAGCGGCGCGGCTCGGTGGTGATGATCGCCAGCGATCAGGCGCTGATCGGCAAGCGCTTCAGCGCCGCCTATGGCGCCACTAAGGCGGCGGTGGCGCAACTGGTGAAAAGCGCCACCGTGGATTTCGGCAAGCAGGGCATCCGCTTCAATTGCGTCTGCCCCGGTTCGACCGACACGGCGATGCTGGCAGCGGTGACGGCGACCCTGCAGCAACAGTATGCCGAGTATTTTCCGGACGGCGCCGCCGATGCCTATCGGGAGGCCGTGCCGCTCGGCCGCATCGCCCGGCCGGAGGAGATCGCCGCCGTGGTCGCCTTTCTCGCTTCCGACGCCTCATCGTTCATGAGCGGCGCGGTGGTGCCGGTCGACGGCGGGCAGACGGCGCTGTGACGCCACCCGTTGCCTCGCAACCGGTGGCGCTGGTCACCGGAGCCTCGCGCGGTATCGGGCGGGCCGTCGCCGAAGCGTTGGCCGGGGCCGGCTATGCGGTGTACGGCTGCGCCCGCGGTCAGCCGCAGGCCGGGCCTTTCGCCGCCTTCCATCGCTGCGACGTGGCCGACCCAGTGGCGGTCAAGGCGATGTTCGCGGCGCTGGCGCGAGATGCCGGGCGGCTCGATGTATTGGTCAACAACGCCGGCATCGCCGGGGCCAACCAGCTGGACGCGGATGCCGACGACGGCTTGTGGCATGCCATCGTCGGCACCAACCTGACCGGCACCTATCTATGCAGCAAAGCGGCGCTGCCGATGTTGCCGGACCGGGTGGGGCGGATCGTCAACATCGCTTCGGTGCTGGGCTTGCGCGGGGCGGCCGACCAGACCGCCTATTGCGCGGCCAAGCACGGGGTCATCGGATTCACCCGCGCACTGGCGCTGGCAGTGGCGCCGCGCGGCATCGCCGTCAACGCCGTCTGTCCGGGCTGGGTGGATACCGACATGGCGGCGGGGCGCTTCGCCGAACTGGGCATGACGGCCGCCGACGCGGCGCGGCAAACGCCGCTCGGGCGCATCGCCAGCGGCGCCGATGTGGCGGGGCTGGTGCTGTTCCTGGCCGGACCGGCGGCCGGGCATATCACCGGCCAGGCGCTGAGCGTCGACGGCGGGGCGGGGGCGTGAGGTCGAGCATGCTGGGACAGGCTTTATTGAAAAGAGGGAAATAAATCATGGCGGAGGAAACCGGCGGTGCGGAGGAGGACGTTCACCTGAAAATTGCGAACGATCTGATCCGTTTTGCCAACGACAGGCTGGAAGCCGGCATCGATCCGCTGGAGATCGCCGCGGCCTTGCGCAACGCGGCGGCCAACTTTACCGCCTTCGCCCGCGCCCGTATG
>CANITX010000246.1 GCA_947470575.1 Rhodospirillales bacterium | reverse complement strand
CTTGTGGGTCGGTATTTTGCTCGGGGTCACCGTCACCTCGTCGGATAGCCGTGTTGCCAGGTCCACTCGTCTCGTCGCTTCCGCGACGGTAGCCGTTGGCGGAATTACCCTCGCGGCGATATAGGCCGTCGTACCCTCGGGCCCACAGCCGCGACGGGCCAGTGTATGCGAAGCGAGCGGTTCCCCACAAACGCGAACTGCGGCGTCGGAAGCCGCTCCGCGCCTTGCAGGCTCAGAACTGCTCGATCAGGCGTTCCAGATACTCGCGTTCCACCGGCGGGCGGTTACGCTGGTTGGCGCGGGAGCGCAGCTCGTCGAGGATTTGCCGGGCGCGCATAATTTCCATGCGGTCGGGCACCTCGATATCGCCGTCCACGGCGGAACCGAAGGCGCCTTCCGGCTGACGTCCGAACGGGTCGCGATTGGGCAGCGGTCCGCGCCGTTGCTCCCCCGGACGCATGCCGGTCATTCCCCCGAACTGCCGCATCATCTGCTGGGCCGACTGCTGCTGTCCCTGGCGCAGTTGGTCCAAGGCTTCGCTTTGCGACGGCACCGCGGCGCCGGGTTGACCGGCCGACAGCGAGTCGGCGGCGTCGCGCATGGCGCGTTCGGCCTTGCCCAATCCTTCGGGGATCTGGCCCATCATTTCGCCCAGCTTCGTCATCAGCTCGCCCAGCTCGCGGCGTAACGCCCGCTGTTCCTCCATCAAGGCCTGCAGTTCCTCGTCGGTCATCTCGCCCGCTTCGCCGCCTTCTCCGGGCTGACCCTGTTGACCCTGTTGACCCTGTTGACCCTGTTGACCTTGCTGTCCACGCTGGCCCTGTTGTCCCCGCTGCCCTTGCTGCTGCATACGGTTGAGCTGCTCCTGCAGACGGCGCATGACATCCTCGCTCAGGGACTGCTGGCCACGTTGCCCTTGCTGCCCCTGCTGCGTACGGCGGAACGTGCGGTCCAACAGATCCTGCTGGCGGCTGGCCAAATCGCGCATCTGCTGCATCATCTGCTGCATTTGCTGGCTGGCCCGCTGGTTGGGCGCGCGCTGCTGTTGCATGGCGGCGGCGCGCAGGTTCTGCATCTGGCGCTGCAACTCGGCCAGCATCTGGCGGGCGGCCTCCATGTTGCCCATGCGCGCCATCTCGCGGGCGCGTTCGACCATCTGTTGCAGATCGTTACGGCTGATGGTTTGCATGTCGGGATCGACGGGCATGTCTTCCATGGTCATGCCCTGTTGCTGCAGCTGTTCCATCATGGACTGAAGGAACTCGTCGATGGCGCGCTGCATTTCGTTGAGCAGCTTTTCGACTTCGGGACTGTAGCGATCCTGGCGCATCGCTTCCATCAACCGTTCTTCGATCCGCCGCAACTCGCGATCGGCGATCGAGATCGTACCGTCTTCGATGCGCAAGGCCGTATTCCAAAGGATCTCCTGCACGGACTCCGCTGCGCCTTCGCTTTCGTCGTACATCAAACGGGCCCGTGAAACCGACAGGGCTAGAAAGACAACCGTATCGCCGCCGAAGAAGTGCGGCAGGCTCATCATCTGTTCCAGGCCGCCGACGACTTGTTGCCGAACGGCTTCGGAAGGGGTGGACAGGCGCTTGCGTTCCTCGATGATGGCGCGCGCCACCGGGTGGGCGAACGTTCGCTCCGGCAATACGATGTCGACCGACGGGCTTTCCCCCGTTTGGCCGGATTCATCCGTGGCGATCAGCTTGATACGCACCGGCAGTCCCGCCCAAGGATCGGCGGTAAGGTCCCTGACGGCATTGCCTTTGACTTTGGCGGCGCCGCGCTTCGGCACCGGCAGGCGGAGATCGATTTGTTCCCGCCCGCCTGGGCCGTGGCCGCCGTCGGCGCGCCGGATCGTCGTTGCGATGTCGGTGATGCCATAATCGTCGCCGGCTTCGTAGTTCAGCATCAATTGGCTGCGCCGGTTGCCTTCCGGCACGCTGCTAAAGGCGATTGTCGGTGCTTTGTCGGGAATGACGGCGATCGGCCATGACGCCAGCGGCGCGCCCCGGGCGGTCTCGACCGTCAGCCGGGTACCGGCCGTCAAGCTGGTTTCCAGCTTGTAGCTGGCGTTGCCCAACGTATCGAAATCCATGCGCTGCTTGCCGGTGTCGAACACCGGGATGGCCGCCGGCCCGCTGACCTGTGCCAGCAGGGTGCTGCCGGCGGGTATGCGCAGCGGCAGTTCCGCCGTTTGTCCCGTCGTCTTTGCCGGATTGGCGGCCGTGGTGGATTTGGCGTCCTTGCCGACGCCGTTGCTCCATTCGAGGAAACTGGGAGCCAGGCGGGTATAGGCCGGCGGTGTGATCCATACCTCGACGCGCATGGGTATCGGCGCCGATACCCACAGCCGGGGCGTCAAGGCGCGCACGAATCGCTCCGGCGCCTGCGAAGATCCGGCGGCCAATCCGATGAACAATAACAGGGCGGCAATGGCACGATAGGCGCGTGGGTCGCGGCGTGCCACCCCCGGCGCCGGCAGGCGGACCTTCAGGCGGTGGACCAGCCGCGCCATCCGCTGACGATGGGCCTGCCACAAGGCCCGCGATAACCGGTCGTCGGCGCCGCCCATCAACCGGTCGTCCAGAGCGGTCAGCGGCCGGTGCTCCAGCCCGTTGTCGCGTTCCAGGCGATGCCGTGGCGCCGTCGCCTCGACGGGCCGATAGGTACGCCACCCCCGGCGTATCGCCAGGGCCAAGGCGGTCGCGAAGATCAGCAGGACGGCGGTATGCAGCCATGCCGGAAATTGCGGCAGAACGTCGGTCATCGCCACGCCGGCGAAACCGGTCAGCAATGCCACCGCCGGCCAACACGCCAGCCACAGGCGCTCCCAGCCAAGCGCCAAGCGTGCCTGTTGCAGGCGGCGCTCCAAGGTGGCCTGCGTCCGGCTGTCGAGAAGGCGATTCGTCGCGTCGGTTTCGATCGGCGGCGTCATGCGCGAGGCTCGGCGCGCCGCCGTGCGGATGGCTGTCCTTCGACCGGCTTTAGCCAAGGCGGCAGGGATTCGCGGGCCATGCTTTCCTCCACCGACAACCGCCGGCCGACCACGGCGAAGTCGCCGTCGCGGCACATCACCTCGGCGGTGAGCGGGCGGGCGTTGTAGGTGGAAGCCATGGAGGCGCCGTAGGCCCCGGCGCTGGCGATGGCCAGCAGGTCGCCGGCCTTCAGCGGCGGCAGGGCGCGTGCCGTGGCGAAGGTATCGCCGCTTTCGCAGACCGGGCCGACGACATCGAAGGGAGTCAACGGCTCGCCCGCCGTCGCCGCCCGCACGGGCGCGATGGCATGATAGGCGTCGTAGAGTGCCGGTCGAATCAAGTCATTCATGGCGGCATCGACGATCAGGAAGCGGCGCGTCGCGCCTTCTTTTACATATAGAACCCGGCATAGCAGCATGCCAGCATTTCCGACCAGCGACCGGCCGGGTTCCAGCAACAGTCTACAGCCAAGACCGCCCACGGCGTTCTTCACGATCTCGGCATAGTCGACATGACGCGGCGCCTGCCCGCCGCCGTAATCGATACCCAGGCCGCCGCCCAGGTCGATCCGTTCGATCGCGACGCCACGGCCGCGCAGGATCGCCACCAACTCCGCGACCTTGGCGTAGGCGATGCGATAGGGCGACAGGTCGAGCAGTTGCGAGCCGATATGCACCGCGACGCCGACCGCCCGCAGCGCGGGCAGGCTGGCTGCGCGGGCATAGACGCGCGGCGCGTCCTCGATGTCGATGCCGAATTTGTTCTCGCTTTTGCCGGTGGTGATCTTGGCGTGGGTTTGGGCGTCAACGTCCGGATTGACGCGCAGCGATATCGAAGCCGATGTCCCCAGGCTTTCGGCGACCTTGGCGAGAAGCTCCAATTCCGGTTCCGATTCGACGTTGATCTGATGCACGCCGGCGCGCAGCGCCGCGGCCATTTCGTCCGCCGTCTTGCCGACCCCGGAAAAGACGATGCGCTCGGCCGGAATGCCGGCGGCCATCGCCCGCGTCAGTTCGCCGCCCGAAACCACATCCGCTCCGGCGCCCAATTCGCCCAACGTACGGATGACGGCCAGATTGCCGTTGGCCTTGACCGCATAGCAGATGCGGGCGTCCAGGCCGG
>CANITX010000245.1 GCA_947470575.1 Rhodospirillales bacterium | reverse complement strand
ATCACGCGTTCTACGGGCCGGGCTATCCCGTCGCCCATCCCGGCATCTTCCCGCACAATCCCGAAGCGGAAAAATGGTCTATCCAGGAATGGCTGAAGTTCGACCATCGCGCCGGCTGGGGCAGCGACGACTTCGAAAAGAAGGTCAAGGCCGGTAGCGTCAAGGTCGACTTTCCGAAGGAATGGGCCGACAGCATCGACCGCGAGGAAGCCTTTGCCGTCATCGAAGAGAATCTGACCCTGCTGGAGGAAAAGCGCGAACTGCGCCGTCAAGTCATGGAGAACGGTTCCCACGTCGACGGACCGTTTTTCGACTCGACACCCGGCGTCGGCAAGGGCCTGTCGTTCGCCTATCGCATCAAGAACAACAACCCGGGACACAACCTGCCTTCGGGATCGTTGGGTGCGCAGCCGGAAATCTGGTTCAACGTCGCGTTGATCGGACCCGACGGCAAGACCCTATGGGAATCCGGATATGTCGACAGCCGCGGCGACATGGCGGACCTCCACTCGCTCGACGTCGCCGCCGGCAAGATCGCCCAAGACGATCAATTGGTGAACCTGCAGACCAAGTTCCTGACCACCAACGTCAAGGGCACCGATCGGGAAATGTACCTGCCGATCAACTTCGACATCGATCAGCGGCCGTTCATCCGGCCGGCGAACGTGCCGACCACCGTGCTCAACCATCCGCCTTTCATCCGCATGGAAGGACGCAGCATTCCGCCGCTGGGCGAAAAGATGGCCAACTATTCGATCCCGGCCAGCCTGTTCAGCAAACCGGGGACGTATAAGCTGGCATCGAGAGTACGGAGCCGAGCCGAACCGATATACTTCATGCGATTCGTCGGAGCTACGACCGAGATGGAACAGGGAATGAACCAATGGATGATCGACATCCATCCCTACACCGTCTCCTTCGAAGTTAAATGAGGAAGGAAAAGGCCGTGATGAGCATACGCAATACCTTCTGCGGATGGGGCTGCGTAGCGGCGTTAGTCGCCGCTGTGACGGCGCCCCTTGCCATCGCCGCGGAGCAGGAACCGGAGACCTCGCCTGGGATACAAAAGGTTCCTCACGATCCCAAGGCATTTCGCCCGGACCCTTCCTATACCGACAAACCCTATGACGCCCAGGGGCAGGTGGAAATCTACGGCGGCAAGCGCAATGTCGACGAGCCACGCCCCCTGTTGGAATTAGGCCGGACCCTGTATCTCGAAGGCCCCCTGCCCGGCGGCTACAATATCATCGGCGCGAAGAACCTGGTGAATCCCAGCCTGCAGGCTTACGGCGATTTGCGCACGGCGGTGGCCTTTAACGATAACGGCAAGACCGAAACCGCACTGGTCGCAACCCGGCTTAACCTCGACGTCGACCTGGCACTGACCGCGACCGAGCGTTTCCACGCACTGTTTCGTCCCTTCGACCAGAACGGCCAGTTCAGCCGCTATGAATTCGCCGGCGACGACCACCTGCGCGGTAAAGGCATTTTCGATCTCAACGTCGACACCCTGTTTTTCGAAGGTGACATCGGCAATATCCTGGCTGGCCTGACCGACAAGTATCAGGGCTTCGACCTGCCGGTTTCGGCCGGCTTGATGCCGCTGATCTTCCAGAATGGCGTCTGGGTCGAGGATGCCATCACGGGCGGCGCCTTCTCCATTCCGGCGATGAACAGCAAGCTGCTTGGCATCTCCAATATGGATGTTTCTTTCTTCACCGGTTTCGACAAGGTCTCGACGCCGGCGATCAAGGACGACCGCAATGCCTTTGCCGATCACAGCGTCAATGTTTATGGCGTTGCCGCCTTCATCGAAGCCAATCAAGGCTATTGGGAAGCGGGATTTGGCCGCGTCGACGGTGAGGACGGCTTCGATGAGCTGAGCTACAACAGCGCCACCCTTGCCTTCACCCGACGTTACGGCGGCCTGATATCCAACAGCGTGCGCGGCATTTGGACATTCGGCCAAAACCGCGAAAAGAATCGCCAGCAGACCGCCGACGGTACCATTCTGTTGATCGAGAACTCGCTGATCACCTCGCTGCCGTCGACATTGATCCCGTACCTCAACCTATTCGCCGGCTTCGACCGGCCGCAGTCGTTGCTGCGCGACGCCGGAGCGGGCGGCATTCTCAAGAATACGGGCATCAACTTCGAAACCGACGGCCTGACCGGATTCCCCAAGCTCGACGACACCGGGCAGAACACTTATGGCGGCGCCATCGGCCTGCAGTATCTGTTCAATCTGGACCAGCAGATCGTCGTGGAAGCCGCCACCGTCCAGTTGATCGGCGACGATATCGAACCTGGCCGACCGGCGCCCGGCGAACAATATGCGGTCGGTATCCGCTATCAGCTACCGTTAACCAAGGCGCTGATCTTCCGCGCTGACGCCATTTACGGTTGGCGAGAGGTGGTTCAGGATATTGCCGGCGTGCGCGCCGAGTTGCGATTGAAGTTTTAGCAGAAGCAGGAGACTAGGGTCATGGCGACCTTCATCGCCGATTCGGCGGTAACCTTGGCAGCGGCCTTTTTCCTGGTCGCCATGGCGGCCTATATCGGCCTGCTCGCGTTACGCGAAGCCGTGGCAACGCGCGCGGACCACGTTACGATTGCCGTCGAACAGGCCCTGCTGCGCGAACGCATCTCCGAAATTGCCGACCGACGGCGGCGGGAGCTGGAGAAGGCCGAGCGCACCTGGGACGGCTTTCGTAAGTTCGTCATCGCGCGCAAGGAACTGGAAGCCCGGGATACCCGATCTTTTTATCTTGAGCCTCACGACCGGCGTCCCCTGCCCTCGTTCCTGCCGGGTCAGTACCTGACGTTCCGTCTGCCGGTCAGCGATTCGCCGAAGCCGGTCATCCGCTGCTATTCCCTGTCGGATGCGCCCAAGCCGGATTACTTCCGTGTCACCATCAAGCGGATCGGCCCGCCGCCGAACAATCCCGATGGGCCTCCGGGTGTGTCGTCGTCCTATTTCCATGATGAGTTGGAGCCGGGCGACATCGTCGATGTCAAGGCGCCGGCCGGCCAGTTTTTCCTGGACCTGGCTGATGCGTCATCGGCCGTGTTGATCGGCGGCGGCATCGGCCTGACGCCGGTGCTTTCGATGCTGAACGCCATCGTCGAAAACGGTGGGGGCCGCGACGTCTGGTTCTTCTATGGCGTGCGCAACCGCACGGAGCATGCCTTCGCCGAGCATCTCAAGACGATCGCCTCCGAACACCCGGAAATCCGACTGCATATCTGCTACAGCGATCCGACCGCAGAGGACGTGGCCGGCGAGCATTACCAGCACGCCGAACGGGTCAGCGTCGATCTGATGAAGCGGCTGCTGCCTTCGAACGCCCATCATTTTTATATGTGCGGTCCGCCGCCGATGATGAAGACCGTCGTCGAGGACTTGCTGGCCTGGGGCGTTCCCCAGGATCGGATTCACCACGAGGCCTTCGGTCCGGCATCGGTGAAGAGCGCGGCCGCCCCGGCAGCGGAGTCGGTCGGCAATTCGAATATCGAGGTAACGTTCACGCGTGCCGATAAGCGCATCGCCTGGGACGGCCGTTCGACACTGTTGGAGGTCGCGGAAGCCAACGGCATCCGCATGGATTTCGGCTGTCGTTCCGGCAATTGCGGCACCTGCCTGACAGCGTTGAAGAGCGGCGACGTCAAATACCCCAGCCCGCCGGGTTGCTCGGTCGAAAAAGGATCGTGCCTGGCCTGCATCGCCCTGCCGGGGAGCAACGTCACTATCGACGCCTGACGGATCGTGGCAACACCCGATCCAGAGGCTTCGCTGAACGGTTCCGCAACAGGGGGCCGCATCGCCGTCATCGACGGCCTTTATTCCGATGCGTTTGTCCGGGAAATGCAGGACATCCTGCTGCGCCAGGGCTGGACCTATAGCGAGGGCGCCTACCCCGGCGCGGAATTGGTCCATTGGGTTACGGAACTGTCGGCCGACGAAGCCTGGGTCATGACCTTTGATCGGCCCCCATCGAGTGGTCTGGTTGGAATGTTAGTGCATTGCTTCCTCCCTGGCCATTGCCGGCTGTAGGTGGAGCGAAGCGGAACCGGAAGGCGGCAATGGCGGCGTCGCGGTTTCCGGGGCCGGTGGCCGGTAACCGAGGCT
>CANITX010000244.1 GCA_947470575.1 Rhodospirillales bacterium | reverse complement strand
GCTCGCGTTCTTCCATGGTCAGGCTCCTGTTCCCGGTACCCGGTCGCGGCCGTTTATCCCGGAGACGACCCGGAATTGCAAGCCGCGCCGCTCACGGGGCGTTCACGCCGGCTTGAATGGTCAGCTTGCCGCTCCGCTTCTACCATGGCGGCATGAACGCACGCCGCATGGTCCTCGCTGGCGCCGTCGCCCTGCTTGCCTGGCAGCCCGCCCGCGCGGCCGAGCCGGTGGTGGTCGAACTGTTCACCTCGCAGTCCTGCTATTCCTGCCCGCCGGCCGAGAAGTTATTGGGCGAACTGGCGGATCGCCCTTCGGTAATCGCCCTCGAATATCATGTCGATTATTGGAACGACCTGACCTACGGCGCGGCCGGCCGCTGGCGCGACCCGTTTTCCGCGCGGGCCTACACCGACCGCCAGCGGGAATACAACCTCGCCATTCGCCAACGCCGCGAAGTCTATACCCCGCAAATGGTGGTCGACGGCCGCTCGGAAACCGTCGGATCGGGGCGCGCCGAGATCGAGAAGCTGCTCAAGACCGCCCTCAACAATCGTCCGGGCCGGATCAAGATCGGATTTCGCCAAGAACCCGCCGGGTCGTTGACGATCAGCATCGATGGACCGGTCGCCCCGGCAGACGTTTGGCTCGTCCGCTTCGATCGCCAGCACGTTACCGAGGTGCGCGCCGGCGAAAACAACGGCAAGAAATTGATCAACCGCAATGTCGTCAGGGAGATGTTTCGATTGGGTTCCTGGAACAGCCAGACGCAAGAATTCGCTGCCGCGGCGGTGCCTGACGCCAGCCAGGGCTGCGCGGTCTTGGTTCAACCGGTGCCCTTGGGACCCATCCTCGCCGCCGCCGCTTGCCCGGAGCCATGACCCGGCCGCCATGGACGCACAGTCCGGCAACGATTATTCTTTAGCGGCGATTCGCTCTTAAGGAGTCAATCATGGCGGAAGATCAGGAGAATGGCGGGGGCGAGCCTCCGCGCAAGAAATCCGGCATTCCCGAGAATATGCGCGCCGTCGGCGATATCCCGGTCACCGTACGAACCGTGCTGGGAACCGCCACCATCCAGGTCAACAGGATGTTGAAGCTCAACCAAGGCACGGTGCTCGAGGTCAACCGCAAGATCGGCGAGTCCATCGATGTTTACGCCAACAATCAGTTGGTCGCCCGCGGCGAACTGGTCGAAGGCGAGGATGGCCGTCTGGCCGTCACCATGACCGAGATCATGAAAAGCAAGATGAGCGAACTTTAAACCTGCGTCGACGGTTCCTCGTCCACGGCGTGGCGCAGGATCAGCGGTACCTGCAGCCCACTGAACACGATGGTCAGGGGCATGACGCCCCAAAGCTTGAAGGCCACCCAAAAATCCGTCGTCTGGGTCCGCCAGACCGCTTCATTCAGCACGGCCAACAATAAGAAGAACCAAGCCCAACGCCAGGTCAGCTTGCGCCAGCCCTCCGCGTCCAATTGAACCGCGGCCTGTAACATGATCTTCAACAGATTGCGGCGCAGCGCCAAGCCCGCGAACAACGCCCCGGCGAACATGCCGTTGACGACAGTTGGCTTCAGTTTGATGAAGAAGTCGTCCTCGAAGGCCAGCGTCAGGCCGCCGAACACCAGCACGAAGACGCCGGTGATCAACGGCATGGTCGGCAGCTTGCGTTCCATGGCGTAGTTGACGCTGAGCGATATCAGGGTCACGACCATGAAAATGCCGGTAGCCGGCAATATCCCCGCCTGCGCATTGACCACGAAAAAAATTACCAGCGGCCCTGCTTCCAGCGCCAGACGCAACCATGGGCTCATACCGTTTCCCGTCGTTCGGCCAACTTGTCAGCGGCCCCTATAACACGCCCACCGCTCATGGCTTGAGACAATCGTAGCGCATGCTCATGTGGCCGCTCATCGCCTGGTACAAGGCGATGGAGGCATCCGGTGCGGTGCGCAGGCTTTCCGATTCCGCCGTCACCGCCAAAAAGGCTCGGATGTAATCGTCCAGCGGCCGACCGAGGCAATAGGTGGCGCGGTCGTTATAGATATGCACGCCAACGCCTGCGACGAAGCCATCGATGAAGCTGCGGCAGGCCAGATTCTGGATCTGATTGGTGCTCTGGCACTGCGCCAAGAGATCGCGCACGTTCGGCGTGGCCGCCGCCGGGCGCGGCGCAAAAGCCGTCCCCAAGAGCAGGATCAAGGTGACGACCGCAGGGGACATCCGGGCGCACATGGACTTTTCCTCAGGTTGGCTGGAGCGAATCCGGCTGATCGGGCGTCAGCTTAACAGGCCAAATGTGCCCGCACATATGCCATGGTACCAAGGTGCTTGGATTACATGGGGACGACCGACACCTTCCTGGCAGAGTGGTGAGTGTCAAGCGGTCGGTCTCCTAACGTCTACCGACGGCGTGCTCGACACATTTGTCTACAACGTATACGTTGTAGACAAATGCGGAACGGATGACACTGCATGTCTGAGGCGAAAACCCGCGCCATCTCCTTGCGCCTGGATGAAGATAGAGCCGCCCGCCTGGATGAATTGGCGGCGGCAACCGACCGCTCCAGGGCTTGGCATTTAGAACGGGCAGTCGATTCCTATTTGGAAGATCAAGCTTGGCAGGTCGCCCATATCGAAAAGGGACTGGCCGATGCCGATGCCGGACAAACGCTGCCGCACGACCAAGTGCGCGACTGGCTGGCTACCTGGGGTTGTAAAAAAGAGAGCGATCCGCCGACGTGACCATCGTCTGGACGCTCCAGGCCATTGACGACCTTCAGCACGTTCGCCGCTTTATCGCCGAGACGAACCCGCGGGCCGCGACCGTTGTCGCCCAAAGGCTGATCGAGGCCGTCGAACGCCTTGCGGATTTCCCGGCCAGCGGCCGGTCCGGACGTTTGCCGGACACGCGGGAATTGGTCGTGGCCAGAACGCCGTTCATCGTTCCCTACCGCATCGTGCGCGCCGAGATACAGATCATCGCGGTTATTCATGCGGCAAGACGTTGGCCCTAATGGACGGCGCCTTTCGTTAGGTTGAAGAACCATTGTAGAAGTGGAACTCTACGGAAAGGGAACCGCGAGCACCGACATATGTCCCGAGAATCAGATATTCGCCGGGCTTCATCAGAAGGCGGGAATCTAGGGGAATAGATTTGATGAAGACCGCGCCCTCATCCGTTTTCACGACTTTATCTCTCACCAAATTGAGAACCTCACCGGTTGGAAGCATCATTTCCAAAGAGAACGTGACCGCTTCCATTTTCTCCAGAATGACGGAAGAGACGATGATGACGTCGCTACCCACGGAAAAGCGATTGGTGAAGTTCAACATAGCGTTCATCAGCTGATCAGTCGTCTTGATCGAATCGACGAGCCGGCGATTCGACGTGGCTGACAGGATGATGCGGATATCATTTCCTTGCTCGATCACGATGCGCGCATGATCTGGTTTTTGTTGCGGTACAGCAGCTTGTAGCAATCGTCCGACGCCAGTAGGCGGCGACTTCGATTTCTCATTCGCCACAAGTTCCACGATGACGGGATGCTGGCGAGCATTGCTAAGCATGCCCCAGAGCGCAGTCCCCACCGTAAGCAAACTCATCAATCTTGCCGGTGGCAGGGATTTTTCACGCACCTCTGCGGCATAAGCCGGGGGAACCTGCTGTCGGGAAGCCGCGATGATATCTGCAATGGAGTTCTCCGACCTAGCCACCGTATGATCTAGGAATGCCATGATCTGCTGGGCATAGAATGCGTTGCCCGTCGCGAAGAAAGCGCCCCACATAATATCCAGTTCATTGGCTCCAACGATGCCGAGAATCCACAGAGTCCTATTCTGAGAAGTCACGGTATTGAGCGATGGCGCGGGCCAACCCAACGGCTGGCCACGGCGGACAATAGCTTGGCGATCGCGTCCCGCAAATGTCGCCGCCATGCCGATAGTAAATTGCATGCTTTTGGAATAACCGGCGACGTCCATATCCGCGAAGAGAGTTGGATGATTCACCATCAATGCAGCGAGAAAGCCAACAACTGACCTTGCCCCCGAAGAACGTCTCCCAAGGCTGAATGTGTATCATCAGTTTTGGAGGAACGGATATGACGGGAATGGAGCGGGCGCGCTACACGCTGGAGTTCAAGCAGGAGGCTGTTCGTCTGGTGCGAGGCGGTCAATCGCTGTCG
>CANITX010000243.1 GCA_947470575.1 Rhodospirillales bacterium | reverse complement strand
TTGGCTCGCGGCGGGGCCGTTACGGGACCGGGTTGTAATGTAATCCAGCGTCCAGGTCAAAACTTCCTCGACGGTCAGGTTGCTGGTATCGATCACCCGGGCATCCTCGGCGGGACGCAACGGGGCGGTCGCGCGCTCGGAATCGCGGATGTCGCGGGCCTGCATTTCCGCCAAAACCTGCTCCGGATCGGCGATTTCGCCACGGCCGCGCAGTTCGGCGAGGCGCCGGGCCGCGCGTACCTCGAGGCTGGCGGTTACGAACAGCTTGACCTCGGCATCGGGGCAGACCTGAGTGCCGATGTCGCGGCCGTCCAATACGGCGCCCGGCCTGCCGCCCGGCGGGCGGTGGGCGAAATCCCGCTGGAACTGGAGCAGCGCGGCGCGGACCTCCGGGATGGCGGCGACTTTGGAGGCGGCACCTGCCGCCGCCTCGCCACGCAGACCGGGCGCCTCCAGGTCGGCGGCGGCCAGCGCGCGGGCTATCGGCACCGCCACCGTCGGGTCCGCCGGATCGCCACCGGCAGCCAGCACTTTCATACCGACGGCGCGGTAGAGAAGGCCGGTATCGAGCAGGGCGAAGCCCAACCGCTCGGCGACGGCACGGGCCAGTGTGCCCTTGCCGGCCGCCGCCGGACCGTCGATGGCGACGATCATGCGGCTGTGTCCGTATCGCCGATACGGCCGCCCAGCGCCGTCATCAAGGCCACGAAATCGGGAAAGCTGGTGTCGATCGGGCTGCCGTCGTCGACCCCGATCGCTTCGGCGCTGGCTTGGCCGAGCACCAGGAAGGTCATGGCCACCCGATGATCCAGGTTGGCGGCGATGGTGGCGCCGCCCCGGGGCGGCTTGCCGGTGCCGTGAACGATCAGAAAGTCCTGGCCTTCCTCGACCCGCACGCCGCAGGCCGCCAAACCCTTGGCCATGGCGGCGAGGCGGTCACTTTCCTTGACGCGCAGCTCGCTCAGCCCCGTCATGCGGGTCGTTCCCTCGGCGCAGGCGGCGGCCACCGCCAGGATCGGGTATTCGTCGATCATGCTGGGGGCGCGTTCGGGCGGCACCTCGATGCCGCGCAACGTCCCGGCCTTGGCGATCAGGTCGGCCACCGGCTCGCCGCCGGCTTCGCGCTGTTTGGAAAGGGCGATGTCGGCGCCCATTTCCTGCAGGCAGGTCAGCAGCCCGGCGCGCAGCGGATTGATGCCGACATTTTCAAGCACGACCCGCGATCCCGGCACGATCAGTGCCGCGACCAGGGGATAGGCGGCCGAGGAGATATCGCCCGGTACGATCACGCCGCTGCCGATCAGTTCGGGATGACCGGTCAGCGAAATGGCCCGCCCGCCGTGTTCCAGCTCCTCCACCGATACGGTCGCGCCGAAATGGCGCAGCATGCGTTCGCTGTGGTCGCGGGTCGGCGCCGGCTCGACCACCGTGGTGCAACCCGCTGTGTTAAGCGCGGCCAGCAGGATCGCCGATTTGACCTGCGCCGAGGCGACCGGCAGCTCGTAGGTGATCGGCACCAGCTGGTCGCTGCCGAGCACGGCCAGGGGCAGCTTTCCGCCACTGCGGGAGACAAAGCCGGCGCCCATGGCGCGCAGCGGCGTCATCACCCGTTCCATCGGCCGGGTCCGCAAGGAATCGTCGCCGGTGAGGAAGCTGGCGAAGGGATGCGCGGCCAGCAACCCGGTGATCAGGCGCGCCGCCGTGCCGGCATTGCCCATGTCGAGCACCCGGTCGGGCTCGGCCAGGCCGCCGACGCCGCGTCCAGCGACGCGCCAAGTGCCGTCGGCCTCGCGGTTGACCCGGGCGCCCAGCGCCCGCATGGCGGAAGCCGTGGCCAGCACGTCTTCACCTTCGAGCAGGCCCTCGATGCGGGTTTCGCCGACAGCCAGCGCGCCCAGCATCAGGGCGCGATGCGAGATGGATTTGTCGCCCGGCACCCGCGCCGTGCCGTCTAAACGGCCGGCGCGCCGGGCGATGAGGGGTCGGGGGTGGGACATGCGCTCTCGCTTTGCTGCTGCCAATCGGGACGGCCGCCGGGGGCCCAGGGCCGGTCCGGGCGGCGGCGCGGCGCTGTGTAGCATGGGCTCCGCCGGGACGCGACTTTATCGTGCGATGCATTTTAAGTTTTGACTTGCGGGCGCGATCATGGCAATTGGCTGCCCCGCCGCCGAATTGGGCGTTCGGCGGAATTTTTGTGATTCGGGATCCACCACAGTGGAGGGTTGTCGGTGCCTAAGCCGGAATGGGGAGCCAAGCGGGCATGCGCATCGTGCGGTGCTCGCTTTTACGATCTCAACCGGACGCCGATCGTCTGTCCGAAGTGCGATACGCCGTGGGGGGAACCGAAGCCAAAATCCCCCTCGGGTGGCGCGGCAGCCCGCGCCGCCGCTCGCCTGCCGGTGCCGCCGCCTGTTGCGGAGGTCGAAGCGGATGAGGCGGAAGAGTTGGTCGCCGACGACGATCTGATCGAAGAGGATGATCTGGACGACGATGACGTCATCGAGGAGATCGAAGACGTCGATCCCGATGCCGATAAGTCGTAGGCCTTAGAAAATCGGGACCAGGGCAAATCCGGCGTCGCGACGACGGGTCCGGCCAAGGGGTCCGATAGGCGGAATTTTCAACGACGGCGGGAAGCCGAATTCTTCTTGCCGCCGTCGGTCCCGGCACCTATCTTCCGGTGCCCTGGGGCACCCCCGGCCGGCCGCTTGGCCTGATCCGGGGTACTTCCCAAGGCGATCTGCCGCAAGGGTCTAGCCGCCCGCGCCGCAGGCAGCCGTATAGGGGCCGTAGCTCAGTTGGGAGAGCGCTACAATGGCATTGTAGAGGTCGTCGGTTCGATCCCGTCCGGCTCCACCAGTTTCACAAGGGCCTAGAGGCTTCCGTCTCTAGGCCCTTGTTGTTTTGCGAATCGCTACTTGGGCAGCCGGGCAGGGGCATCGGCGGGCGGGGTGATGTCGAAGGCGTTGGCGGTGCAGCCGACCATCGAGAAGAAGCCGACGGCGCCGACCAGGTCGACCAATTTCGGCAGGCCGAACAATTTTTCGGCGGCGGCGTAGGTCGCGTCGCTCAGCCGGTGATTTTCCATCAACTCGATGGCGACGTCGTAAGCCGCCTTCTCGCCGGGATCGGTCAGCACGGGCCGCTTGCCGGCGCCAATGGCATCGATTATCGCCGTCTCGATGCCGACCTTGAGCGAGCGGCGCACCTGCACCGCCCAGGGGTATTCGGCGCTCCAATGGCGGCAGACCGCGAGCACGGCGATCTGGCGCTCGCGTTCGCTCAGCGTGCAGCCGTGGCGCTGATAGTAGCTCAAGTCCTCCTGCAGGCGCATCAGCTCCGGCCGATACACATAGGCGGTCCAGGGGCCACCGCGGACGCGGCCCTCCTTGGTCTCGACGTAGTCGAAGGCCTGCCGCTGATCGGCGGTCATCTCGTCGCGGCTAAGAACCTTGAAGCGCGTCATGGAAGCCCCCTCCCTGTGAAGATTTGGTCGGTTCTAAATCTCGATTTGGGTGCCCAGCTCGACGACGCGGTTGCGCGGCAGTTGCAGGTATTCCATGGCGCTGGTGGCGCTGCGCGACATCCAAAAGAACAGCGGCCGGCGCCAGAACGACAGCGTCGTCGTGCGGCTGGCAACCAGGGTTTCGCGGCTGAGGAAGTATGAAATCTTCATCAGCTCGTAAAAGAAACCCAGCTTGTTGATATCGGCATTGGCCAACGCCTTCGGTACGTCCACCGTGTCCATGAAGCCGTAATGCAGGTTGATGCGTCGGAAACTGTGGCCAAGATCGACGGCGTCGATGCGCGCTTCGTCGGGTACGCGCGGCACGTCTTCGACGATCACCGTCATCAGCACGTTGCGTTCGTGCAGGATCTGGTTGTGCTTGATGTTGTGCAGCAGGGCCAGCGGCACGCTGTCGGACTGTCCCGATAGGAAGATCGCCGTGCCCGGCACGCGAACCAGCCGGTCGGACAGGGAGCTCAGGAAATCGGCAACCGGCATGGCATCGTGGGCTTTCCGATCCGCCAGCGCCGTGCGGCCCTTCTTCCAGGTCGTCAGCAGCAGGAAGACGGTCGTCGCAATGGCCAGCGGAAACCAGCCGCCTTGCGGAATCTTGGTCGCATTGGCCAGGAAAAAGGCGACATCGACGATCAGGAACAGGCCGACTATGAGCAGGATGGTGCGCCGCCGCCAATGCCACACCAG
>CANITX010000242.1 GCA_947470575.1 Rhodospirillales bacterium | reverse complement strand
CCGGCGTCGGACGTTCGCCCCGCGCGGCGGCATCGAAGGCGGCCCGCGCCGAGCGCTTGGCAAAGGCGGCCGGCTTCAACGGACGCTTGGCCGGCTTGGCGTAGCTTAATGTAGCCTTTTCGGAGGCGTTTTTCGTCTTTGGGAATTCTTTCCTAGCGGCGTAGGGCTTCTTCGCCGCCGAAGCCGGTTTGCCATATGGGGCCGGCTTGCCGCGCGACGCCGGACGCTCGGCCTTGGCTGCCTTGGGCGGCGCCGCTTCGGCATCCGCCCGGTAAGAGCCGCCACGCGCGTTGAAGCTATCGACCCGTTTCGCCGGCTCGGCGAAGCCTTGCTTCGGTGACTCAGCAAAGCCTCGCTTCGGTGTCTCAGCGAAGCTCCGCTTCGCCGGCTCGGCGAAGCCTCGCTTGGGTGTCTCGGCGAAGTCGCGCTTCGGCTTTTCGGCCCAGGACTTTTTAGCCCGCGGCTTTTCCGCCCAGGACTCTTTAACGGGGGACCCTTCGACCGGTCCGGCAACCGGCGACCATGTCGTCGGGCGCGGCGTCGGCTCGGAGGTTACCGGCCGGCTGTCGTCCCGCGCCGGCTTATCGGATTTCCAACTTTTTTTTTGCACCGGCCTGTCGGCCCGCACACTGTCAGCCTGCACGCCCTCGGCCCGCTCCGGCCGCTCCGCCTTCCAGCCATCCTTGCGCTGCGGCCTGTCGCCTTTGGACGACCAGCTTTTTTCGCGTTGCGGTCCCTCGTGCCGTGGCCCGTCGTTCCGTGGCGGGCGGCTGTCGCGGTGGTCGCCGCGATTGGATTTGGCGTAGGCATCCCTGGATTTGGCGAACGAGCCGGGCTTGCCGCCGCCCGGACGGCGGTTGTTGACGAACGACGCCCCGCCGCGCACGTCCGGCCGGCTATCGTGGAACGGCTGTTCGGCATCGACCGGGATCGCCTGGCCGATGGCCCGCTCGACGTTGCGGATCAGATTGCCTTCGTTGTGGTCGCAGATGGAGAGCGCGACGCCCGCCGCCCCGGCCCGCCCGGTGCGTCCGACCCGATGCACGTAGGCATCGGGCTCCAGCGGCATGTCGTAGTTGATGACGTGGGTGATGTCGGGCACGTCGATGCCGCGCGCCGCCACGTCGGTGGCGATCAGGATGTTGACGGCACCGGTGCGGAAGGCGCGCAACACCCGCTGGCGCTCCGACTGTTCCTTGTCGCCGTGGATGGCCTGCGCTTTCAGGCCGGCGGCGCGGATGTCGTCGACCAGAATGTCGGCCATCGCCTTGGTGCGCACGAAGACCAGCACCCGCGATACCTCGGGCCGGGTCAGCAGATGCAGCAGCAGCGGCTTCTTATCCGGATACTTGACCCGCATGACCCGGTGATCGACCAGGGCGGCGACGCCGTTGGCCTGACCGACATCGACCGTCGCCGGGTCGCGCAGCAGGCCGGCGGCCAGGTTGCGAACGCCGCGGCTCATGGTCGCCGAGAACATCATGGTCTGGCGGTTCTTCGGCAAGGCGGCGGCGATCTCCTTGACCGCGTCGACGAAGCCCATGTCCAGCATGCGGTCGGCTTCGTCGAGGACCAGGGTATCGACCTTGTCGAGGATCAGCGAGCGGCGGCTGATGTGATCCATCAGCCGGCCCGGCGTGGCGACCAGGAAATGCACGCCCTTTTCCAGCACCTGGCGCTGGGCGACGAAGGGCATGCCGCCGTAGATGGCGGTGTAATAGAGCCGGTGGCCCTTGGTGAAATCGCGCAGCACGTTGGCGATCTGAATCGCCAGCTCGCGGGTCGGCGTCAGGATCAGCACGCGCGGCCGGTTGGGCAGCGAAGCAGCGCCCTCGGCCGCCAGCCGATCGAGGATCGGCAGCAGATAGGCCGCCGTCTTGCCCTGCCCGGTCTGCGCCGTGCCCATCAGGTCGCGCCCGGCCAGCAACGGCGGGATGGCTTGCATCTGGATGGCGGTGGGCTCTGTGAAGGCCTGCGCCTCGATGGTGCGCAGCAAAGGCGCGCTCAGGCCGAGCGTCGCGAACGACTCCATTGAATCGGTATCCTTATAAAGATAATGGCCCCGTCGCCCGGGAACACGGCCGCTGAAGCGTACCGCGCGAATTCAGGGCCCTTACACACAGGGGGCCATCACCGGGCGCGGCGCGAGAGGGTCATATAGGGTTTTATGCTGCGGTGCAACAGGGGAGGGGCGCTTGTCCTGAGATCGTAATCGTTTACAAGTCATCCAAAATGTTAAAAAGTATGTAAATTTTTAACACATTGGCAGCGACATGTTAAAGCCGACGTACGCCCTCCCCGATCTGCCCCCGCCCGTGAACCTTGAAACGGTTGCCGTGCTGAAGGCGCTCGCCAAGGCCAATCGCGCCTTGGCGGAGTTGAAGGGCCGCGCGGCGACGATCCCGAACCAGGGCATCCTCATCGACACGCTCGCCCTTCAGGAAGCCAAGGCCAGTTCCGAGATCGAGAACATCGTCACCACCCAGGACGAGTTGTTCCAGGCCGACCTACACCTGGAGGGACGGGATTCGCCCGCCGCCAAGGAGGTCGCGCTTTACCGCGACGCGGTGAAGCTCGGCTACGACCGGCTGCTTAAATCCGGCGGGCTTGTCGCCAACCGCACATTGATCGAGATGTTCCGCCTGCTCAAACGGCGGGATGACGGCTTTCGCGCCACGCCCGGAACCGCGCTGAAAAGCGATCTCACCGGCGAGGTCGTTTACATTCCGCCGCAAGATGCACACGAGATCGAAGCCGCGATGTCGGCGCTGGAGCGCTTCGTCAACGAGGACGAACCTGCCGCTCTCGATCCGCTCATCAAGATGGCGCTCATCCATCACCAGTTCGAGAGCATCCACCCGTTCCCCGACGGCAACGGGCGCATCGGGCGTATCTTGAACGTGCTCTACCTGACCCGCGCCGGGCTTCTCGAAACCCCGATCCTTTATCTCTCGCGCCACATCACCCGCAACAAGGCAGACTATTACCGTCTGCTGCAGGCGGTGCGCCTGCACGGCGCATGGGAGGAATGGGTTCTCTATATGCTGGAGGCCGTGGCGGAGACGGCGCAGACGACGCTTGCGCTGGTCGAGGGCATGCGCAGCCAGATGGCCAGCGTCAAGAAACGTCTGCGCGAAGAGACGCCGAACCTCTACTCGCAAGACCTGCTCAACAACCTGTTTCGCCACCCCTACACGCGCATCGAGTTCGTGGTGAAAGACCTTCAGGTCTCGCGCCAGACCGCAGCCAAATATCTCGACCTGCTGGCGGAAAAGGGCTTTGTCGCCAAGCATCGCTCGGGCCGGAGCAACTACTACGTCAACGCGGACTTGGTGCGCCTGTTTCTCGACGTGTCCGGAGGGCGGTGATGCGGCCGGCGGCGTCCGAGCGCCGCCATCGCTCTTGAGAAATGATATCATATATCATAATTTGATATCAACGCAGGCAATTCTCAGGAAATGCTATCATGGCCGCCGTCACCATTCGCAATCTCTCCGAGGAGGCGCATCGCGCCCTGAAGGTCCGCGCGGCGCAGCACAATCGCAGCGCGGAAGCCGAAATGCGCGCCATTCTGGAGGCTGCCGTGCGCCCCGAGGGACGGCTGCGGCTCGGCACGGCCCTTTCGGAGATGAGCCGGAAGATCGGGCTCGCCAATGCCGATGTCGAGGCGCTCGAACAAGCCCGCGACACCCGACCCGCCGAGCCGATGCACGTCGCATGATCCTGCTCGACACCAATGTCGTCTCCGAGGCGATGAAGCCCGAGCCGCATCCGTCTGTCCGAGACTGGCTCGATGCCCAGGCGGCGGAGACGCTCTTTCTCCCCAGCGTCACCATTGCCGAGCTGATGTTCGGCATCGGCGCCCTGCCCAAAGGCAAGCGCAAGGACAATCTGGCCGCCGTGCTCGATGGCGTGCTGGAGCTGTTCGACGGAAGGATCCTGCCCTTCGATACCGAGGCGGCGCGGCGCTACGCCGATCTCGCCGTCAACGCGCGGGCGGGCGGAAACGGCTTCCCCACGCCCGACGGCTACATCGCCGCCATCGCCGCGGCACACGGGTTCGCGGTGGCATCGCGCGACACCGGCGCGTTCACGGCCGCCGGCCTCAACGTGATCGATCCCTGGACATTAGCCAGCTAATCGAAAGAGGACGTCCGCGTGCACATCGGCGGCGCCACTCGGCATGATGCAACAGCGGCACGGCGGATCCGCGCGGCGCGGGAACATAATCCATTGGATTAGTTTTTCGCTTGCCTAAACTAACCCATTGGCGTAGT
>CANITX010000241.1 GCA_947470575.1 Rhodospirillales bacterium | reverse complement strand
GAGCCGCTAGCCCGTATCGAACCGCCCGCACCTCGGTGCGGGCGGACGCTGCCCTAGCTGAAGTCCAGGGGGATTCATTTGTCCAGCACAACAAAGAGCGGATTGCCGAAGCAACCGCTGTCGCTGAACGATCCCCGCATTCGCGGCCTGATATACCAAGTGCTGGCGCTTGCTGGCGTTGCCTTCGTGGTCTGGTATCTGGTCACCAATACCCTGACCAATCTGGAAGCCCTGCACATTGCCACCGGCTTGGGATTCCTTGATCGCGAAGCAGGTTTCGCCATTGGCGAGAGTGTCATAGCCTATAGCCCCGCCGATACCTACCTGCGGGCGCTGATCGTCGGCGTGTTGAACACGTTGCGCGTTGCCCTTATCGGCATCGTGCTGGCGACTGTTTTGGGCACCATCATCGGCGTTTCACGTTTGTCGCAGAACTGGCTATTGGCCAAGTTCGCGTCGATCTACGTCGAGACGGTTCGCAACATCCCGCTGCTGCTGCAATTGTTTGTCTGGTACGCGGTCATTACCGAGGTCATGCCCGGGCCGCGCGAAGCCCTGAACCCGCTGACCGGCGTCTTTATCTCGAACCGCGGCATCAGGTTTCCGACGCCGCCGGATGCCACGGCATACTTCTACGGCGCCATCGGTTTTGCTTTGGGTATTGCCTTGGCCATTGCACTTACCAGGTGGGCTCGCAACCGGCTGTACGCCACCGGCCGGACGTTTCCGTCGGGATGGGCCGGTATGGGACTGATCCTCGGCCTGCCGATCCTAGGTTGGTTGATCGGCGGCGCACCTTTGACCCTGGACACCCCGGAATTGCGCGGTTTCAATTTCGTCGGTGGCGGCACGATATCCCCGGAATTCGCTGCGTTGCTGCTGGGCTTGACTATTTACACTGCGGGCTTCATTGCCGAAATTGTCCGCTCGGGCATCATGGCCATCGGCAAGGGGCAGACGGAGGCGGCGCTGTCCCTTGGATTAACCAGGGCTCAGAACCTGCGCCTTATCGTGTTGCCGCAAGCGCTGCGCATCATAATCCCGCCGATGACCAATCAATATCTCAACCTGACAAAGAACAGCTCGCTGGCAGTAGCCATCGGCTATCCGGATATCGTTTCCATCGCCAACACGACGCTCAACCAAACCGGCCAAGCGATCGAAGGGGTCGGCATCATCATGATGGTTTTCTTGACCATTTCGCTCGGCATCGCGGCATTCATGAATTGGTATAATAAGCACATCGCGCTGGTGGAACGCTGAAATGGCCGCCGTGACAGCCCGCGCACCGAAGTCGATGTTCGACAGCGGCCTTCCAGGCTGGATCTACAGACGGTTGTTCAGCAGCCCGTCAAATGCGCTTATCACGATCCTGCTGGTGTGGCTGGCATTGATGACGGTGCCCGCGGCATTCGACTGGCTCGTGATCTCTTCGGTATTCGACGCCGAAGGTACCCGGGCCTGCCGTGCCATCGATAACGGTGCCTGCTGGGCGCTGATCCTCGAAAAGCACCGGCTGATCCTGTTCGGCCTGTACCCCTATGACCAGCAATGGCGACCGTCGATCGTGGTCGGACTGTTCCTGGTCCTGATCGGCGTCAGCTGCAGCCGGCGCTTCTGGAACCTGAGCCTAGTCCCAATCTGGATCGTCGGCATTGTGGCGATCGCCGGACTGATGTGGGGTGGCGTGCTCGGCTTGACCTTTGTCCCGAACGAGCGCTGGGGCGGCCTGCCGCTGACACTAATCCTGTCGGTATTCGGCATGGCCTTCGCTTTTCCCTTGGCAATCTTATTGGCGCTCGGCCGGCGTTCGGATTTGCCGATCATCAAAACGATATGCGTCACCTATATCGAACTGATCCGTGGCGTGCCGCTAATCTCGTTATTGTTCATGGCCTCGGTCATGTTCCCGCTGTTCCTGCCCGAAGGCATGAGCATCGACAAGCTGTTGCGTGCCCAGATCGCCATCATCATGTTCGCCGCCGCCTATCAGGCGGAAGTGATCCGCGGCGGCTTGCAGGCGATCTCCAAGGGTCAGTACGAAGCCGCCGAAGCGCTCGGCCTCGGGTACTGGCAAAAAACCGGGTTCGTCATCCTGCCTCAGGCGCTGCGTATCGTGATTCCACCGATGGTCAACAGCCTGATCGCTTTGTTCAAGGACACCTCGCTCGTGGTCATCATCGGGCTGTACGATCTCATGAACGCCGCCAAAGCATCGTTCGTCGATCCGGCATGGCGCGGTGCTTCGTTGGAGGCATACGTGTTCATCGGAGCGATCTACTTCCTGTTCTGTTTCTTCATGTCGAAATACAGCCAAGCGCTCGAAGCGGGCTTCGCTCGGGCCGAGAAGCGTTAGAAGCGGGAGCTGACGATGGCCGGCCAACCGATGATCGAAATGACCAACGTCAACAAGTGGTATGGCGACTTCCATGTGCTTACGGACATCAATCTGAAGGTGGAAAAAGGCGAGCGGATCGTTATCTGCGGGCCGTCGGGTTCAGGTAAGTCGACCATGATCCGCTGCATCAACCGCCTGGAAGAGCATCAGTCCGGCAGTATCGTTGTAGACGGTGTGGAGTTGGCCAATGACGTAAAGAAGATCGAAGCAATCCGCCGGGATGTCGGCATGGTGTTCCAGCACTTCAACCTGTTTCCACATCTGACCGTCATGGAGAATCTCACCTTGGCACCCATCTGGGTGCGCAAGACGCCGAAGGCGGAAGCCGAGGCGAATGCGATGAAGTACCTGGAGAGGGTGCGGATTCCCGAGCAGGCACAGAAATATCCCGGTCAGCTCTCCGGCGGGCAGCAACAACGTGTCGCTATCGCCCGGGCGCTGTGCATGAATCCGAAAGTCATGCTGTTTGACGAGCCAACCTCGGCACTTGACCCCGAAATGGTCAAGGAAGTGCTCGATGTCATGGTGACTCTGGCGCAGGAAGGTGGCGTCACCATGCTGTGCGTAACCCACGAAATGGGGTTCGCCCGTAGTGTCGCCAACCGGGTTCTGTTCATGGATCGTGGCCAGATCGTGGAAGAAAATACGCCTGAGGAGTTCTTCCACAATCCGCAAAATGCCCGAACCAAGTTGTTCTTGAGCCAGATCCTGGCCCATTGAGGGCCTTTTCAGCGGTTCGCGCGCCCCGCCTGCCCGAGCTCATATTCCATCGCCAACAGCCAGCGACGCAGCCGCGCCTCGTTTACGCCAAAGTCATAGCGCCCGTACAATGACCGACTGTAGAGGGCCAGCGTCGATCCGCCCTCCGGCCGGGACATGATCTGTACCCAGATGGCATCGGGAAACCGGAATAGCGCCGAACGCTGGACGTAAAGCCATCGCCCCGCCGCGTCATCTTCCGAGACCGGAAAAAGTCGTGGCTCTTCGCGCAGTATCGTGTGCAACGCCTTACCGATGCGCTCGGCCGACTGCCAAAAATTCGGCGATGGCATATCTGGCGTGGCGCGGCAGAATGCGGGGTCGCACACGAGAAAATGATTTGCGACGTCGGGCTTTTCGAAAGTCCGGAGGTCCATAGGTTCCGGCACCGCATCGCAACTTCCCAACCACGCCGCCAGCATCGCCACTGCCCCCGCCACCCAGAACCGCTGTACCGCTTTCACAGCCAACGCAAGTCTCCGCCTCAATAGCACAACGGCCGCACTGAAAAGTGCGGCCGCTTGCGGACGACGTGCAGCGTGTCGGTAATCTGCCTCAACGGGCTCCTTCAGACCACAGGACCACCCGGACTGTCTGTAGAAGAATGATGGCGTCGAGAAACAGGCTGTTATTTTTCACGTAGTAGAGGTCGTAAGCGAGCTTGATTCGGGCGTCATCTTCGGAAGCGCCATAATCGTGGTTGATCTGAGCCCAACCGGTAATCCCGGGCTTCACCTGGTGGCGCTGGAAGTAGAAAGGTATGCGGTCGCTTAGCGGTCCGACGAAGTAGGGCCGCTCGGGGCGCGGGCCGACGAAGCTCATATCGCCCTTCAGCACGTTGATCACTTGCGGAATTTCGTCGATCCGCGTCTTGCGAATGAACCGACCCACCGCCGTGATCCGATCGTCCGCCCGTCCCGCCCAGCGCGGCACGCCATCTTTCTCTGCATCCGTACGCATACTGCGGAACTTCAGCACATCGAAGTTTCACCCCATGCGGCCCACCCGCTCCTGGCGGTAAAACACCGGACCCTGGCTGTTGAGCTTGATCAGCAGCGCCGTCAACAACGTCAACGGCAAGGTAAACAATAAGAAGGCCAAGCTCACCACGACGTCGAACAG
>CANITX010000240.1 GCA_947470575.1 Rhodospirillales bacterium | reverse complement strand
CGCTCGCCGTGCCGCCTTGCGCCAATACGATCTCCGCCTCGCGCAGCTTGCCGATAACTTCTTCAGGCCCGTGCTTCTTGCCCATGTTCCGTCTCCTTCAGGGTCCAGTCTAAGTTAACTTTTGGACCGCTCTAAAGGGAGCAGATCAATCCAGCGCCCGACTTCGCTTTGGCGATCATGTCGGCGGAAATGTCGGTGCCGACGATCTCATAACCCCATCCGGGCATGTGCGCGCTTTGCTCCTGCAGCAGCATCGCCAGCGAGTAGGCTTCCTGCCCGCTCGAGGATGCCGCACTCCAAATCCGGAACGTTTTGGGAGCAGAGCACGCCTTCAAGAGATTCGGCAGGACGGAGTCGCGAAACTGATCGAAGGGTTTGCCATCGCGAAAGAAGTTCGCGGCTGCCTTCGTCGTCGTCAACGATATGAACCGTCGCATCGGAGGTCATAGCCAAAAATTATCCCCACGGGCGAGGCAAATAGATAGCAACCCACTTTGGTTGCTTTATGAATATTTTCTTAGGTTCGGAGTTTTGATGGAGTGGCGAACGGTCGGCGAAATTTCTCGTAGTGTCAACAGGAAAACCGCAGGATTGCGCTACGGACAGGACCAAGCGGAAGGGCCCTAGCGAAGGACCCCGACAAGATCGTCACTCCATCGTAGGATGGCTTTCCTAGTAGCGGAGCTGCTGTCTCGCCGCTTACGAGGCCAGGAATGCCTTCTCGCATCAGTTATTCGCCAGGCGATGGAGCATAGGGCGACAGCAGTTTGCGCAGATCGGCAGCACGGATCGGCTTTTCGATACATCCCGCCATGTTCAAACCCCTGGCCGCGCCCATCTGCATGACCGTCTCCTGATGCGTCCGTTCGAAGCCGCTGAAAAATGAACACGGCAGCCTGCGAATGTCCTTCAGCCATCTTGCAGATCAGTTCGACGCCGTCCATGCCCGGCATCGCCAGATCGATCATGACGACACTCGCTACGCCGCGGTCGAGCGCGTTCAGAAAACGTCGCGCATCGGTGAAACTTTCAACCTCGAAGCCTAGGCTTTGAGCGACGTGCGCGATAAAGTCCCCCATCGCCGCTTGGTCATCGACCACCAACAGGCGCTTGCGGTGGGGATCCGACATCGCGTCAGCACCGCCCGTCGATCATGCACAGCGCCGGGGCCAAAGGGCCACGGCCTTGGTCAGTTCAGCCTGAGATCGAGGATGTGGCGCTTGTCGGGCTGCAGTTCGCGCCGCTCGACCCGCTTGACGATGTCGGTCAGCGCGACATTCGCCGGCACCGGCATGTCGACTTCCTTGGCTCGTTCGACGATGTAGCCATTCAACTGCTCGATCTCGGTGCGCCGGCCCTTAACCATATCCTGGCCCATCGATGGCCGATGGGCACCGCCACCCGGCTTGCGCGCCTCGGTCAGCCGATGCTCGTCGTATTCAGCAACGGCCTTAGGATCGCCCTCGCCGGCGCGGGCAATCATTTCCGGGTCGAGATGGTGGACTTCCTCGAGCTTGTAGCCGAGCGCCTGGCCGACGCGGATGGCTTCGCTGGCCAGCCGCGCGCCGAAGCGGCGCAGTCCGTCGTCGAGCAGGATATCCCGACTGATCAAGCCCGTGCAGGCCGACAGGCCATTGGCCATGCCGTTGGTCACCAGCTTTGACCACCGTTCGCCCCACAGATTATCCGTCACCTTGGCGGAATCGGAGAAGGCGACCAGCCGGCAGATTTCGCGCGCCCGGTCGGTGATGCGGCCGTGAACCTCGCCGACGCGAAAGACCGTGTGCGCGGCGCCGCTTTTACCGGCGGCGCGGCGCACATGGCCGGGCTCGCACAGATCGACCGTGATCGAACTGGCAATGGAGCCGACGACGCGCCCCCAGCCGGCGATGTTGGCGATAGTTTCCTCGTTGATGCAGTTCTGCAGCGAGACGATGAAGCCATCGGGCGCCAGATACTGTTTGATCATCGTTGTCGCCCAGGCGGTGTCGTAGGACTTGGTGCAGACGAAGGCGATATCGAAGGGCGATTCCTTGCACAGACCCTGCAGTTCGGTGATATGCAGCGCCCGCACCGGCACGGTGAATTCCGGCACGTCTCGGATGTGGCTGATCTTCAGGCCCTTGGTCCGCATCGTCTCGACATTGGCCGGCCAGGAATCGATGAAGGTCACATCTTCGCCGGCCCGCGCCATATGCGCGCCGGAATAACCGCCCACCGCGCCCGTACCGACGATGGCAATCTTTGCACCCATTCTGCCTTCTCCTGTCTGCCTTCACGCACGTGCCTTCGTTGGCCGTGCCGCGTTGCGTTGCCCATGACCCAGATTGTAGACAAGGGCAGGGGTATGGCGATACCACCGTTTCTACGGCCGCCGGCGTCTACGAACGGGCGTTGGCCGGAGCCTCGGGATTCCACAGGTGCCGGCGCCAGTAGAGAGCAATTAGCAGGGTGGCAATCAGCCCGACGACGCAGAACAGCGACGCCGTCGCCCGGTAGCCAAACTCTTCAATCAACTGACCCGAGATCAGCAGGCCGAGCGGCATGCTGTAGACCACCAGCGCGCGCAGCCCCATCACCCGGCCGCGGAACGCCGGCTCGATACCGCGCAGCAGCATCACCGACATCGGCACCAAGACCAGGCTGTGCAGGAAGCCGATGACGAACAGAACGGCACCGCCCCGCGGCGCATTGTCGATCTGCGCAAAAATCAGGATGACGGCATGCCAGAGGGCGCAACAGAGGATGGCCATACGCGCCGGCCGGAACAGGCCGCTGGCGTTGCTGAGCGCGATGGAGCCGAACAGGGCGCCGGTTGCCAGGATGGCGACCAGATAGCCGAGCACCGTCTGGTCGACGCGATAGACCTCTTTCGCCACATAGGGCATCAGGCTGCTGAGCAGCGGGATGGCGGTAAGATGGACGAGAAAGGCGATGCACATCGTCGCCAGCACATAGGGGGTGGTCCATATATAGGTCACCGCGGTGGCCAGACCGCGCCAGGGCGAGGCTGGTACCGGCGCCCCGCTGGCCTTGGCGGTGCGTGCCAGCCGGCCGCCGACGACACCGAAGGTCAGCAGGCAGCTGACGAAGTAGAGGCCGGCGATGACGATATAGGCCGGTCCGATGCCCAGGGTGGCAACCAGGGCGGCACCGGCCAGCGCCCCGGCGATGCGCGCCGAATCCTGGGTCGTGCGCGACACGCTCATGGCCCCCATCAACAGGTCCCCCGGCATGCTGCCGCCGACCAGGGCTTGGCGCATGACAATGTCCGACGGGCGGACGATGCCCAACAACGTCGCGATGATGAGGACGAAGAGGGAATTCAACCGGCCGGTTAAGGCCAAGACCATCAAGGCCAGCGACAGCAGGGTATATAGGGCGCGCAACGTGCACAGCACGTTGCGGTGCCCGATGCGATCGCCGATCAGGCCGAACATCGGCGCTAGCAGAATGCCGGTATAGGGCAAGGAGCCGTAGACGGTCAGTAGCAGCACCGATTTCGTCTCGACCAAGATGTACCAGCCGAGAATGATCAGCTCCATCTCGAAAGCCCACGAGGTGGTGAGATCGGCGGCCCACTGAAAGCGGTAGCTGCGGATGCGGAACGGCGCCAGCGCGGGGGTTCGCCTGCCGTTGCTCAAGCTGGCCTGCGGCGTGATTGTTGCCTTTCCTGGGGGGTGAGAATGCGGGCGCAGTGTATCGGCTCCAGTGACGCCAAGGCTACCTTTAGCATTCTGTTCCGGACGCAGCTCACCTGCCCATCTCGCTGCGCAGCTTGGCAACCTGCTCCGACATGGAGTTGAGGATGCGCACTTCGGTTTGCGGCCCGCAGTGCATGTATTGTACGCCGAGTTTGCGCAATTGCGGCAACGTCCGGGGAAAGGCACTCTGCCCAACGCCAAGCGACAGATGCGCCACACCGCCCTTATTGACCGCGGTGCTGATCCGGTCGATGGCCGCGACCAAGGACGGGTGGTCGGCCTGGCCGGCGACGCCCAGAGATTTGGCCAGATCGTTCGCGCCGATGGCGATCAGGTCGATGCCGTCCATCGCGGCAATGGCTTCGATCTCGTCCAGCGCCGTGATCGGCCCCCATTAGGTGGTCCGGGTTGAATGTTAGTGCATTGCTTCCTCCCTGGCCATTGCCGGCTGTAGGTGGAGCGAAGCGGAACCGGAAGGCGGCAATGGCGTCGTCGCGGTTTCCGGGGTGATCTGCCCCCTTTAGAGCGGTCCAAAAGTTAACTTAGACTGGACCCTGAAGGAGACGGAACATGGGCAAGAAGCACGGGCCTGAAGAAGTTATCGGCAAGCTGCGCGAGGCGGAGATCGT
>CANITX010000239.1 GCA_947470575.1 Rhodospirillales bacterium | reverse complement strand
TTCGCTCCACCTACAGCCGGCAATGGCCAGGGAGGAAGCAATGCACTAACATTCAACCCGGACCACCTAATGGGGGCCGATCAGTTCTGGTTTGGATACGGCCAGGGGGACGGCATTGAGGCTGCGGAACTGGCGAGTGTCCGGGGTGAAAAGGAAGCGGTCAGAAAGGCTATGGATGTGAAGAAATGCTGATGTTTTGAGGCGTTTCCCGAATCATTCTGTGGAAAGCAGGGACGATGGCTTCCTTACATGAGTACTTCGTCAAAGACGGGGCGCAAAATCTTACCACGCACCAAACGTGGCCATTGATGGACGCCCATGGGGGTAAGCTTGGGGAGTTGATCGCCCGCCTACATCTGGATTTTGACGCAAACGCCAAATACATATCTTTCTTCATCCCGGAAATTCCTGATGTTGAATGTCCAGAGGCTTTCGCGCTCAATGAAGTGGCAAAAATTCTGGAATGGACCGAAACCCTAGTAGAAATACATGCAGGAATGGGCAATGAAAAAAAAGATGCGCGGGAACTTTTATTTACCGGCCAAATATATCTCTATTCAGAGCGGCCAGTTCCAGAGGAGTTAAAAGACCAACTGTCCATCGAATCCAAAGCCTCTGGTCACAGACTAACCTTTAGGAGTCGGGACTACGTGGATGAACGCAACAGATGGGAAAAACCTCGTGCCTTCATCTCCCATGATAGCCGCGATAAGGCCTGCATTGCTGAGCCCATTGCCCTACAGCTTCAGAAATTCATGTGCCCTGTTTGGTACGATCAGTTTTCGCTGCGCGTCGGAGATAGCTTGCGCGAGAGCATAGAACGAGGGCTGAAAGAGTGCTCGAAGTGCATCCTGGTACTCACTCCCAATTTCTTGAACAACAAAGGCTGGTCAAAGCGCGAGTATGATTCGATCTTCACGCGCGAGGTTGTTGAGAAGAAAAAAGTGATTCTCCCCGTCTGGCATGAGATTTCAGCCGCAGACGTGTACCAATATTCTCCTATCCTTGCGGACCGTGTGGCTGTCCAATGGTCGCTAGGAGTTGAAGAGGTGGGAAGGCAGTTGTTGCACGCAATCGATACGAAGGCGTGAAGTAGCACCAAATGAAAAGCAACATCGGTTTCGGGGACATCGTTTTCGGGGACATAATATTTATCTCTGATGGATTGGATGCGAGTTAGCCCCAGTCCCCTCTATCGCTTCGCGTAATACCTCGCTCCCGCCACCCCATCGAAATCGGCATCCTGCGTCCACAACGTCGCGCGGTGCCGTCGCGCGGTGGCCAGCATCACGCTGTCGGCCATCGCTATGCCGTGCAGAATCGAAAGCCGCGCCGCTTCCAATGCTGTTGCCCGGTCGAGGTCGATGACCTTGCCTTGCTCCATAACGGCGATGGCGCGCAGCGCTTCGTCCTCGTCGCGCTG
This sequence comes from Rhodospirillales bacterium, assembly GCA_947470575.1. GTDB lineage: Bacteria > Pseudomonadota > Alphaproteobacteria > Rhodospirillales > CAMCUA01 > CAMCUA01. Next base: position 2,927 of record CANITX010000239.1, on the reverse strand, counting down.
CTGGCTCACCCGCTTGAATACTTCGTATAGCGACAGCGACGGCACCAGAAGGGATCGCGTGGCCTCGATGGGCTTGGCGAAGATCGCCGCGTTCGGCCCATCGGCGAAATATTCGAGCCACGCCGAAGAATCGACCACGTTCATACTCGGTCGGCCTCCCTCGGCACCTCCGTGTCAATGCCGCGCAACGATCCCCGCGCCGCCTTGGCCGGGCGCACGGGCACCAGCTCGATCCGCCCGCGATACTCGATGGCATGTAGCTTGACGCCGGGCTTGATGCCCAGCGCCTGACGGATTTTCGCCGGGATGACGATTTGATACTTCGCAGACACGGTGATCATACTCATACGACTCTCCGATCGATCATCTAAACGTAAAGCGTCGTCGACAATCTATCACACGCCAGACTGCGATGCCATGGGGATAGGCGCGACGGGTGGCGTGTCGGACCCGCGCCTGCTTCGCTTTTAAGGGGATGCGGAGATGGCTTTGGGGATGGGGGGAGGGCGCTTGCCTCGGCGCGCCCGCGTCCCCCCTTTTATACTCCCATCTCTTCGCATCCATCGCTCGCCGGCACGTTCCCGGTCCTCTCGCCCCCACGATCCCTTGGTGTCTTGACGCCTTTGTGGTTTGTTCTGCCTCTCCCGCATCGTTCCCGCCAAGGCAAACCCATGACCGAACCCGCTGCCTCTGCCCCCGCCGCCCCCCTTTCCGGATTGCTCGTCGTCTCGATGGATCAGGCCGTCGCCGCGCCCTTTGCCGCCTCGCGCCTGGCCGATGCCGGGGCGCGGGTCATCAAGGTCGAACGGCCGGGCGGCGATTTCGCCCGTGCTTACGACCGCGCCGTCAACGGCGACAGCGCCTATTTCGTCTGGCTCAACCGGGGCAAGGAATCGGTCGAACTCGATATCAAGAAGCCGGACGATCTGGCGCTGCTGTCGCGCATGATCGCGCGGGCCGACGTCTTCATCGAGAATCTCGCGCCGGGTGCTGCCGCCCGCGCCGGGCTCGGCGCCGAGGCGCTCTGCGCCCGCCATCCGCGCCTGATCGCCTGCTCGATCAGCGGCTATGGCCAGGACGGTCCCTACGCCGACATGAAATCCTACGACATGCTGGTGCAGGCCGAGTCAGGGCTGGCCAGCATCACCGGCGGGCCCGAGGCGCCGGCCCGGGTCGGCGTCTCCTGCTGCGATATCGGCGCCGGCATGTATGCCCACGCCGCCATCCTGCAAGCCCTGTTCGCCCGCGAACGCACGGGGCGGGGTGCGGCGATCCAGGTCTCCCTGTTCGATGCCATGGCCGATTGGATGACCGTGCCGCTGCTGTTTCACGATTACGCCGGGAAGGCGCCGGGCCGGGTCGGCCTGCGCCATCCCTCCATCGCGCCCTACGAAACCTACGAGCTGGCCGATGGCGCCCGCGTCGTCATTTCGATCCAGAACGAACGTGAATGGGCGCGCTTCGCGGGCGAGGTTTTGGGCCACCCGGAATGGGCGGCGGCGGGGCCCTACAAGGACGGCATTTCCCGCGTCGCCAATCGCCCGGCGCTGGAGCGCGACATCGCCGCCGTGTTCGGAAAATGCGGTCGCGGCGAGCTATCGGAAAAGTTGAAAAAAGCCGGCATTGCCTTCGGTTTCGTCAATGAGGTCGCCGGCCTCTCGACCCACCCGGCATTGCGCCGGGTCAGCGTCGAAGCGCCGCACGGTCCGGTCGCCATGCCGGCACCGCCGGCCCGTACCGCGTTGGACAATCTGAACTTCGGGCGGGTGCCGGCGGCCGGCGAACATACCGAACGCATCCGCCGCGAGTTTTCTTGAGATAAAAAACAACCGCCGCGAGCAACGGATGCGGCTCGCGGCGGTCTACGAAAGGCTACGTCTCAGAAGTTGTAGCTGCCGCCCGGCGGCACGCCCAGCAGCTGAAACGCGCTCAGCACATGCGGCTCGACCACCGGTTCGGCCTTGCGCAGGCACGAGGCGTTGACGTCGGCGAGCTTGGACTGCCCCATCAGCGCCAGCGCTTCCTTCACTTCCTCTTCCAGCAGTTCGAGCGCCCGGACCAGCACCTTGGTGCCGCCGGCCGCCACCGCCAGACCTTGGAACCGGCCGAGGCCGACGCAGTCGGCGCCCGAGGCGATGGCCTTGACGATGTCGGTGCCGCGCATGAAGCCGCCGTCGACCCAGACCTTGGCCTTGCCGGCAACCGCCTCGACCACTTCCGGCACCACCGACAGGCTGCCCAGCCCCTGGTCGAGCTGGCGGCCGCCGTGGTTGGAGACGTAGACCACCGAAACGCCGTGTTCGACGCAGATGGCTGCGTCCTCGGGCGTGGCGATGCCCTTGAGGATCAACGGCACGTCCGGGTGCTTCTGGCGGAAGCGCCGGACGTTGGCCCAGGTGAAGCCGCTCTGATATTCGAGCCCGGTCGCCCGGCGCCGCCACGGCTTGGCGTAGCGGCTGGTGATGTCGCGTTCGCGCCGGCTGTAGACCGCCGAATCGACCGTGACGCAGAAGCCGTGAAAGCCGTTGTCCAAGGCCCGCTTGACCACGTCGTCGACGAAGCTGTCGTCGCCGCGCACGTAAAGCTGGTACATGCGGAAATTCTTGGCTGCCGCCGCCGTCTTCTCCAGGCCCGGCGCGCAGGCCGAACTCAGCATGTGGGGCACGCCGAACTTGGCCGAGGCCCGGCCGACAGCGGCTGCGCCATCGGGATCGAAAGCCTCGACGCCGCCGATCGGGGCCAGCAGCACCGGCAGGCGCACCTTGCGCCCGAGCACGGTCCAGGTGGCGTCCACCTTGGTGACGTCGCGCAGCACGCGCGAGCGCAGCGCCAGCGAATCGATGGCCAGGCGGTTGCGCTTCAAGGTCGTTTCGGTACCGGTGCCGCCCATCAGATAGTCCCAATGCTGCGGGTGCAGGCGTTTGCGC
>CANITX010000238.1 GCA_947470575.1 Rhodospirillales bacterium | reverse complement strand
GCCCATCAGGCGGCCGATCTCTCGAACGCCTCTACCGTCCTCCCGGAGACGATAAAGCTCGTAACGCTCATCAAGGTCGAGCTGACCATAGTGAATTCCCATCGCAACTCCGAAGCATAACGGTGTTGCACTTGGAATGAGAATTTAGCCTCTCGACTGTTTTCCCGGAATGGCGCATTATCGTGGTTCATTACGGCACAGGTGGCGCTGGTTGGCGGCCGCCGCGCCGCGCCACGGGGGATGGGCCCCAGGGGAAAGGGAGAGATTCATGACCACCACCGCTGAACGACCCACGTCCGCCACCGCGCTGCGTCCGCTCGAAGGCCGGGTTGCCCTTGTCACCGGCTCCAGCAGCGGCATCGGGCTCGGCATCGCCAAAGCGCTGGGCGCCCAGGGTGCGTCGCTGGTGCTGAACGGCATCGAAGAGGAAGCCAAGGTCGCCGGCATCCGCGACGGCGTCGCCAAGGATTATGGCGTTCCGGTCGCCTATGAAGGCGCCGACCTGTCGAAGCCCGAGGTCATCGAGGCGATGGTCGAGCGGGTGGTCAAGCGCTTCGGCCGGGTCGACATCGTCGTCAACAACGCCGGCATCCAGTTCGTCTCGCCGATCGAGGACTTCCCGACGGCGCGCTGGGACCTGATCATCGCGCTCAACCTCACCGCCGCCTTCCACACGACGCGCCTGACGATCAAAGGCATGAAGGAGCGCGGCTGGGGCCGCATCATCAACATCGCCTCGGCCCACGGCCTGGTCGCCTCGCCGTTCAAGTCGGCTTATGTCGCTGCCAAGCACGGCATCGTCGGCTTCACCAAGGTGACGGCTTTGGAAGCCGCCGAGAATGGCGTCACCTGCAACGCCATCTGCCCGGGCTACGTCTTCACGCCGCTGGTCGAAAAGCAGATCGACGACCAGGCGAAGGCCCACGGCATCTCGCGCGACCGGGTGATCCGCGAAGTCCTGCTGGCGCAGCAGCCGAACAAGAAATTCGCCACCGTCGAAGAGATGGGGGCGTTGGCCGCCTTCCTCTGTTCGGAGGGCGCAGCCTCGATCACCGGAACGGCCATTCCGGCTGACGGCGGCTGGACGGCTCACTGACGACAAAGAGCCGGCCGGAGACTGGGGTGCTTGGGGTTTAGAGGGAAGGGCATGGTGAAGCATGTCGGAAGGCGCCGCCCGGCGGTCGCCGCCAAGACGTCGGGGGTGATGCGCAAGGCCAAAGCGGCGCAGTCCGACATTTCATCGCAGCAGTCGACCGAATACCGGGTGGTCAACCTGGCCCTGCAGGGCGGCGGTGCGCACGGCGCCTTCACCTGGGGCGTGCTCGACCGCCTGCTCGAAGATGGACGGGTCAATTTCGAGGGTGCCGCGGCGACCAGCGCCGGGGCGATGAACGCCGCCGTGCTGGCCTATGGGCTGACCATCGGCGGCGCCGACGGGGCGCGCGAAGCACTGCTCAATTTCTGGCGGCGGATCAGCCACGCGGCGAGCCAGGGCCCGCTGCAGCCGACGCCGCTCGACCGGATGATGAACAACCGGTCGCTGGAAGGCTCGCCGATCTTCATGTACCTCGACCTGATGACCCGGCTGATGTCGCCCTACCAGTTCAACCCGACCAACTTCAATCCGTTGCGCAAGGTGCTGGAAGCCAGCGTCGACTTCGAGGCCATCCACAGCGGCAGCTGCCCGATCAAGGTCTTCCTGTGCGCCACCAACGTGCGGTCGGGCAAGATCAAGGTCTTTCGCAACAAGGAGATCAGCGTTGACGCGGTGCTCGCCTCGGCTTGCCTGCCGTTCATGTTCCAGGCGGTCGAGATCGACGGCGAGGCCTATTGGGATGGCGGTTACATGGGCAATCCGCCGCTCTATCCGCTGATCTACCACTGCGACAGCACCGACGTGCTGATCATCCACATCAATCCGCTGCGCCGCGAGGAGGTGCCTCGTTCGGCCACCGACATCCTCAACCGCATCAACGAGATCAGTTTCAATTCCTCGCTCATGCGCGAGATGCGCGCCATCGCCTTCGTCACCAAACTGATCGACGAGAACGCGGTGCGTGGCGTCAACCTGAAGAAGATGAACGTCCACGGCATCTCCGACGACGCGGTGATGACCGAGCTCGGCGCCACCAGCAAGCTCAACGCCGATTGGGACTTCCTGCAATTCCTGCGCGACGCTGGACGAGCCGCCGCCGAACGTTGGTTGGCGGCCAACTTCCAGCGCATCGGCAAGGAATCGACCATCGATATCCACGAAACCTATTTGTGATGGAGCCCTGCCGATGAACCGCGATCAGATCCTCGCACTGCCTTCGATGCCGGCAGCGGGTCCCAGCTATCCCAAGGGCCCCTACCGCTTCATCAACCGCGAATATTTCATCATCATCTACAAGAGCGACCGGGATGCGGTGCGCGCCGCCGTGCCCGAGCCGCTCGAGCCGGTGGACGACCTGGTCTTCTGCGAGTGGATCCGCATGCCGGACAGTTCCGGCTTCGGCGACTATACGGAATCAGGCATCGTCATCCCCTGCACCTACCAGGGAAAGCCGATCAACTTCACCGCCCAGATGTACCTGGACGATGATCCGCCAATCGTCGCCGGTCGCGAGATCTGGGGCTTTCCCAAGAAATATGCCCATCCGAAGCTGGAAGTGGTGAAGGATACCCTGACCGGGACGCTGCACTACGCCGGCCAGTTGGTTTCCGTCGGTACCATGACCTACAAGCACGACAGCCAGGCGCGTGACGGCGGCAAGACCCTGCAGTCCATGCAGAAGACCCAGTGCAACCTGAAGTTTATCCCCGGCGTCGACGGTTCGCCGGCGATCGCCCAGCTCGTCGCCTACAACCTTACCGAGGTGACGGTAAAGGGCGCCTGGAACGGCGACGCACGCCTGCACCTGATCCCGCACGTCAACGCGCCGCTGGCCGACCTGCCGGTCGTCAAGATCACCGGCGGGCGCCACATCATCGCCGACCTGACCTTGCCCTATGGCCGCGTGCTCCACGACTATCTCAAGGACGGCAAGGCTAAGTCCGCCGCGAAGCCGGCGGCTGCCAAGTCAACGGCCCGTGCTAAACCCATTGCAAGGGTGGGTCGCCTCCGCTAGCTTGCCGACCCCGCCGGGGCGGGCTACGTGCTCGCCCCCGCGCCGCCTAGTGCTGGCGGCCGGGCGAGGAGGGATGGCCGAGTGGCTGAAGGCGCACGCTTGGAAAGCGTGTATACGTTAACGCGTATCGTGGGTTCGAATCCCACTCCCTCCGCCACCCACAATCCCTGATCCCCGCATTTTTCCCACCTGCTGCCAAAACCGCCGGTTTCCCGGCGGTTACGGACCCCATGTGTGCTGCGGAGACGGTCTCCGGCAGGCGCTTCATGGGCATTTCCCGCCGGCGTCTCCGAGGCCTCATTTTGACGGTCCGGATTCCCTGCTCCGGCGTGGTTTGCAGCGAATTTGACCGGGAATCAGCCCGAGCCGGGTGAATCCGGGGTTGATAACAGCTTAATTTTCAGTGGCTTGATCGCAGAATTCCCTACTCAACGGAGCAGCGAATTTTTTCCGGCGAGCAGGGAATTTGCAGGCAACAGCAGGGAGCGATGGTGGCGGAGCAGGGAAGCGGGTTTAGCCTGCGATGCCCAGGACCTTGGCCTGGATCGTCCAGTCAGTGGGTATTGTCATCCGCACCAGCGTCTCGGTTGTCAGGGTTGGCGGTTGCCGGCCCTGTTCGATGGCGGTAACGATCGCAGGCGACAGCAGCGCCATGGGCAGCCGCGCTCGGATGAACCGTTCCGTTACGCCCTCGGCCGCCGCGATGCCGGCGATCGGACGCCCGCCGCGAACCTCGTCCATCCAGTCGAGCGCTCGGGCGATCGTCCGGCAGAGCAAGGGGTCGACCGCGGGCGCTTCCAGACCCGTCACCATCCTGGCTTCGACACCGCGGCGACGCAGTTGGAAAGGCACCTGAACCGACACGGCGTGAGCGGCGATGGTGACAGGGTCAATGTCGAGCTCTTTGCCAAGCGCACCACCGTCAAGATCCAGACTGAGCAGTCCCGGCGCGATCTGTCCCCGGCTTACGATCTCCGGCCAGAACGGTGATTGCCGGCTCTCCACGGCTGTGACGACCTTTTCGAACGCATGCTCGATGTGGCGCCATGCTGACGGCGATGGATCGACCAGGAAGCGGTTCTCATCGCGCAGCCGCCGCAGATGCCGAACGATCCCATCGGCCACGACGCGCTCGAGCTGTTCGCCCGGCAGACGCCACGCCGCCAGATCCTGCTGCTCTCTCGTTCCGGTGACGAGCCGCCGGGAGACATAGTAGCGATGTCGCCTGGTGTTCTTGCCCGCATGGCTGGGGGTCAGGCGGTCCCCCGTCTC
>CANITX010000237.1 GCA_947470575.1 Rhodospirillales bacterium | reverse complement strand
GCGATGGGATGGTCGCCGGAGCAGATCGCGGGCAGGCTCAGGCTGGAGGGATCAGATCACCCCGTCGGCGTAGAGACAATCTACCGGTTCATCTACCACCCGCGAACGAAGCCCGAGAAGCTTTACCGCTTCCTGCCCAGGGCCAAGGCCAGCCGAGGCAGGCGCTACTTCAAGCGCCGCCGCGATCCGCTCAAAGGGCGGCGCTCCATCCATGAACGCCCCCAAACCGTGGCTTCGCGCGATGAGTTTGGCCATTGGGAGGGCGATCTGATGCAGTTCCGCACCCAGCGCGGCAACCTGCTTACTGTGTGCGAGCGCAAAACTAGGTTTATCCTCACCGCCCCCTTGAAGACCAAAACGGCGACGGAGACAGCTCAGGTCATCACCAGGGTGCTGAGCACTCTGCCCAGGCCGGCGTGCAAAACCCTGACCTTTGATAACGGTGGAGAATTCCACGAGAACCTGCGCTTGGAGGCCGCCTTGGGCGTGATGACGTACTTCTGCGATCCACACTCCCCTTGGCAACGCGGGGCCATCAAAAACGCCAACGGAATTCTACGCCGCGACATGCCGAGAAAAACTGACATCACAAACTACACGGCCCGCGATATCGACGAGATCACATGGGCCGTCAACTCAACGCCCAGAAAATGCCTCGGATACAAAACTCCCGCCGAGGCATTCCTTGAAAACATCAGGTGTTGCACTTGACGTGAGAATCCAGCGGCCTTTTGATTCTTGTCGTACCAGAGCCAGCCTACCCCCTTCGGCATGCTCCACCCCAAGCAGCTATTCAGTTGGGCGGTAGTCTACAGGCTGCGGGGGGCACGCGCCATCCGCTTCAGATTAGGCGTAAAGCGCAGAAAACTTGACGCGAGAGGCCTTGGCGGGGAGTATGGCAGTAACGCGATGCAACTTTAACTTTGGTAGTGGCCGGGATGGCTCTCGGGCATGGACTTAGTCCGTCGATCGAGGGGACCGGCCGCAGAAGCGGCCTGGTTGGAGGGGAAGATGGCCTTTGCGCCCCGGCGTGAATAAATGAGCGGACTGCAGCAGCACGATTCCGCAGACCCTACGACCTCGCCTCTCTATGAGGCCGAGACCGAGCTGCGTCACCTGCGCCAGACCATCCACGCCCTGCGCAAGGAATTGGAAGACCAGCAGGCGGAGAAGGCCGAAAGCGTTCAGCGCGCTATCGCCATTTCCCAGGGCGAGATCATTCAGCTCAAGAAGACCGCCGGCGCGCTTCGCGACAGCCTTGAATCCAAGCAGATCGAGAAGGACGAATCCGTACAGCGCGCCATCGCCGACTCCCAGGGCGAGATCACCCAGTTGCGCGCCACCGCGCACGCCCTTCGGGAGGAGATGGAAAACCTCCAGATCAGCAAGTCCGAAGCCATCCAGAAGGCCATTGCCGAGTCCCACAGCGAGGCTGTCCAGTTAAAAGCAACTGCAAGTTCCCTCCGTGAAGAGCTTGAAAATCTTCAAGTTAGCAAGCAAGAGGCCGTCCAAAAATCGATCGCCGATTCGACCAGCGAGATCGTCCAACTTAAGAGAACCGTAACCGTTCTCCGGGATGATATGGATACCCTCAAGGGCGACTACGAAGCGAAGATTCAGGATATGGAACGAGCGGCCCGCGACGAGCTCCGGCAGCTTCACGACACCATTTCCGCCCTGCGTACCGAACTGGAGAAGTGCAATGGACGGTAACGGCAGGCCGAAATCGACCTCGCGGCAGGCTAACGGCGGCTCTTCTGAGGGTCGCAGCAAGGCACAGCCAAAGCTGCGCGAGCGCCCCTCCATCAAGACGAAGAGCAAGAAGCCGGTGGCCTCGCGCTCCACTGGTCCCGCCCACTTCACGGTCGATCAGAAGCTGCATCGCGCCGAGATGCTGCTGAACATCTCGCGCGAAGTCGCCGGCATCGAGAGCCTGAGCGACGTGCTGGAGATGCTGGTCGAGCTGACCTCGCGCGAGACTAGCTGCGAACGCGCCACCCTCTTCCTCAACGACGATCAGACCGGCGAGCTCTATTCGCGGGTCGCCCAAGGCGATATCCGCCGCGAGATCCGGCTGCTGAACACCAGCGGTATCGCCGGCCACGTCTTCACCACCGGCGAATACATCATCATCGACGACGCCTACTCCGATCCCCGCTTCAACCGTGCCATCGACCGGCAGACCGGCTTCGAAACCAAGACCATCATGTGCGCCCCGGTGCGCACCGTGAAGGGCGAGGTCATCGGCGTCGCCGAGGCGCTGAACAAGAAGGGCGGCACCGCCAAGTTCACGACGGAAGACCTGTCGTTGCTGGAGGCCATGACCACCCAGGCGGCGGTCGCCCTGCAAAGCACCCAGTTCGTCGAGCGGATGAAGAAGTCGCGCGCGACCGAGCTCGAGTTCCTCGACGTGGTCGCCGACGTCACTTCCGAGATCGACTTGACCGTCCTGCTGCAGAAGGTCATGGGCGAAGCGGCGCGCATGCTGAAGGCCGACCGCTCCACCCTCTTCCTCAACGACGAGAAGACCAACGAGCTCTGGTCGCAGGTCGGCGGCGGGCTCGATGCCATCCAGATCCGCCTGCCCAATCACCTCGGCATCGCCGGCGCGGTCTTCAAGGCCGGCAAGACCATCAACATCCCCTACGCCTACGCCGACCTGCGCTTCAACCCGGCCTTCGACAAGAAGACCGGCTACTTCACGCGCTCGATCCTGTGCGTCCCGGTCGTCAATAAGGCCGGCAAGGTCATCGGCGTCACGCAGGTCCTGAACAAGCGCGGCGGACCTTTCAACGACGAGGACGAATCGCGGCTCAAGGCCTTCACTGGACAGGTGTCGATCGCGCTCGAGAACGCGAAGCTGTTCGACGACGTCCAGAACATGAAAAACTACAACGAGAGCATGCTGGAAAGCATGTCGAACGCGGTCATCACCTCGAACGAAGACGGCCAGATTGTCACCTGCAACAAGGCCGGCTTCCGCATCATGAAGGTCAAGGCCGCCGATATCATCGGCAAGCCCTTCGCGGAGTTCTTCACCGGGGCCAATGCCTGGGTCGTCGAAAAATCGAAGGAAGTCCAGGAGAACACCACCTCATTCGAGATGATGGACGCGGAGATGGAGTTCAAAGGCGAGAAGGCGACCGTCAACGTCACCCTCCAGCCCCTGATGAGCACCGAAGGAAAGAAGCTCGGCGCCATGCTCATGCTCGAGGACATCAGCACTGAGAAGCGCATGAAGTCGACCATGTCGCGCTACATGGATCCCGGCATCGCCGCCCAGCTCATGGGTTCCGGCAAGCAGGAGGACATCCTCGGCGGCAAGAGTGCGATGGCCACCATCATGTTCACCGACATCCGCGGCTTCACGCCGATCACCGAAAGCCTGGGCGCCCAGGGCACAGTCGGCTTCCTGAACGACTACTTCACCTTGATGGTGGAGGAGATCAGCAAACAAGACGGCATGCTCGACAAGTTCATCGGCGACGCCATCATGGCCGCCTTCGGCCTGCCGATAGCCCATGACGATGACGAAGATCGGGCTGTCCGCGCTGCCATCAACATGATCAAGAGCCTGTGGAACTGGAACATCGAGCGCAAGTCGAAGGGCCAGCTCCCGGCCGACATGGGCATCGGGCTCAACACCGACGAAGTGATGTCGGGCAACATCGGCTCGCCCAAGCGCATGAACTACACCCTGATCGGCGACGGCGTGAACACCGCGGCGCGCCTGGAAAGCGCCTGCAAGCAATACGGCGCGCGCATCCTGATCAGCGACAACACTTTCAAGAAGCTCAAAGGGACGTACCGCGTCCGCGACATCGACGATGTCGTCGTCGTCGGCAAGAGCCTGCCGGTGGGCGTCTATGAGGTGCTCGACTATCACAGCGACGAGACTTTCCCCAACCTCATGGAGGTGGTGAACCACTTCCGCGAGGGCCGCAAGAGCTACAAGGCGGGAAACTGGGACAAGGCCATCCACTCCTTCGAGGAGTGCCTCAAGGCCAACGACCATGACAAGCTGTCGAAGGTCTATATCGAGCGCTGCGAGCTGATGAAGTCCGACCCGCCGACCGACTGGGACGGCGTCTGGCGGATGACGTCCAAGTGACGCGCGCCTTCTTCCTTTAAAAATTAAAAGAGCGCGTCATGGCCCGGCTTGACCGGGCCATCGCTTTTTGGCGGTACCGGAAAAGGGATGCCCCGCTTTCGCGAGGCATGACAGGCTTTAACCGGCGAAACGTTTCGCTCACCGTTTCAGAAACGGCGAAGTGTCAATATCGGCGACAATTCCCACCACGATGTTGGTGCAAAAGCCAGCCAGTTGCGGTTGATATGAGAAGGGCCCCGATCGGGGCCCTTCTCATATTTGGTGTTGATCCTGGCTCAGCGTTTTCGCTTCGAACGGCTTTGTGCGAGGC
>CANITX010000236.1 GCA_947470575.1 Rhodospirillales bacterium | reverse complement strand
GCCCTCAGGCCCCCGCCGCCGCCGCGCCGCCGACGCGGGCGCGCGACGGCGCGCCGATGCGCAGGCGCCGGTCGGTCAAGCTGACCACGCCGCCGCCAACCATGACCAGGACGCCGGTCCACATCCAGGCGACCAGCGGGTTGAAGTAGATGCGCGTCACGTAGGCGCCGTTGCCGGCTGGATCGCCGATCACCGCGTAGAGGTCGCCCAGGAACGTCGGGTGGATCGCCGCCTCGGTGGTCTGGTTCTTCTCGACCGGGTAGCTGCGCTTCTCCGGGTAGAGGACGACGAACACGGCGCCGTCCTTGCGCACCGTGAAGGTGCCGCGGTCGGCGATGTAGTTCGGCCCCTGGGTGCGCCGCGCGCCTTCGAAGGTGTATTCGTAGCCGCCGACGCTGACCGTGTCGCCCGGCCGCATGGCCTGGACGCTTTCCGTCTTCCACGCCGACGAAGCGGTGACGCCGGCGACGACGATGGCGAAGCCGGCGTGGGCCAGCGTCATGCCGAAGGCCGAGCGCGGCAGCCGGGCCAGCCGGCGCAGGCTTTCACCGAAGGGCGCCCGGCCGAGCTGGATGCGCCCGGCGAATTCGACAAGCGCGCCGACGAACAGCCAGGCGGCTAGCCCCATGCCGAAACCGGCGAGCAGCGTGCCGCGGTCGTAGACCAGCCAGGTGGCGAGCACGACGGTGACGGCAACCGCCATGGCCACCGTCAGTCGCTGCAGCGCACCGCCGACGTCGGCGCGCTTCCACGGCAGCAACGGGCCGACCGCCATCACCGCGATCAGCGGCACCATCAGCGGCACGAAGACGGCGTTGAAGAACGGCGGGCCGACCGAGATCTTGCCGCCGCCGAGCGCATCGAGCAGCAGCGGGTAGAGGGTGCCGAGCAGCACGGCGGCGGTGGCCACGGTCAGGATGAGGTTGTTGACAACGAGGCCGCCCTCGCGCGAGATCGGCCGGAACAAGCCGCCCGACTTCAGCGTCGGGCCGCGCCAGGCGAACAGCGCGAAGGCGCCGCCGATGTAGATCACCAGCAGGCCCAGGATGAAGGTGCCGCGCGACGGGTCGCTGGCGAAGGTATGCACCGAGGTCAGGATGCCGGAGCGCACCAGGAAGGTGCCCAACAGGCTGAAGGCGAAGGCGAGGATGGCCAGGAAGATGGTCCAGCCTTTCAGCGTGTCGCGCTTTTCGACGACGATCGAGGAATGCAGCAGCGCCGTGCCCACCAGCCAGGGCATGAACGAGGCGTTCTCCACCGGATCCCAAAACCACCAGCCGCCCCAGCCGAGCTCATAGTAGGCCCACCAGGAACCGAGGGCGATGCCGGTGGTCAGGAAGGACCAGGCGACGAGCGTCCACGGCCTGACCCAGCGCGCCCAGGCGGCGTCGACGCGGCCTTCGATCAGGGCGGCCATGGCGAAGGAGAAGGCCATCGAGAAGCCGACGTAGCCGAGATAGAGGAACGGCGGATGGAAGGCGAGGCCGGGATCCTGCAGCAGCGGGTTCAGCCCCTGCCCGTCGGGCGGCGCCGGCAGCAGCCGCTCGAACGGGTTCGAGGTGAACAGGATGAAGGCCAGGAAGCCGACGGCGAGCAGCGCCTGCACGGCCAGCGCGCGGGCCCGCAAGGTCGGCGGCAGGTTGTTGCCGAACAGCGCCACGGCGGCGCCGAAAGTGGCGAGGATCAGCACCCACAGCAGCATCGAGCCCTCGTGGTTCCCCCAGACGCCACTGATCTTGTAGATCATCGGCTTGGCGGAATGGGAATTCTCCGCGACGTTGTAGACGGAGAAGTCGGAGGTGACGTAGGCGTGGGTCAGCGCCGCGAAGGCGATGGCGATGAGGATGAGCTGCGCCGCGGCGGCGGGACGGGCGAGCGCCACCCACGGCGCGATGCCGCGCGCCGCGCCGATCAGCGGCAGGGTGCCCTGCACGAAGGCGACGAACAGCGCCAGCACCAGGGCGAAATGGCCGATTTCAGCAATCATCGCTTTGCTCCATCATTCTTCCGAAAGGCGCCTGCTTTGCCGGGATCGTTGCCGACCTTAACTGACATTCATCCGATGCAATCTTTGCCGGTGTCGGCCTCATGATCCGCTGGCCGGGGCTTTGATATCAGCCAAACGGACCCGCGAGGATCGCAATTGCATCCCGGGAAAGCTGGTAGGTCCAACCCTTCACCTTGACCGTGCCGACGAGCGGCACGCTGCCGTGATAGGCCGGTAACAGCCATCCTCCGACATCAATGCGCCTTAATTCTTCTAAGCTCTGTAGATGTTGCAAATTCCAATAGCGCAGGCCGACCGGGACGGTAATGGCAGCTACCGCTGCGATCACCAACATCCATAGAACCAACTCACTCATGGCATTTTGCGTCAGGGCTTGTGGCAAATTCTAAAAAGCTTCATTGCCACTCACTCACTTTGCAGATCTTTGACGACCGGCAGATTCCCCTGATTGCGATCCTCCTCCCCATAAACGAATGCTCACGCACGGCACCCGGCAGATCTACCGCCTGCCTCAGACCAAGCTACTATCTCTAGTCACTAGAGGTTCAAGAGGAAAAATCGAACTGGCCTATTTTCATCAACAGCCAAACGGCTCAGGCCACCCGTTCAGAAATCGCGTCGGCCGCCACGCACGGCTGCTCCGGCTAGTCCGATAGGCACGGCAGATCGAGGAGCGGCTTCTAGGGAAAAACCCTAGGTCACAGGCAATGCGGACAAGGCTCAGCCAATCAGCCTATTGCCCTGGCCACCACCCCCGCATCGGATTTCCTCTTGAATCTATAGTGGCTAGAGCAATTACCATCGCGACCACTCACCTGGTTTCATCGGCGGAACTCATGGATTCAGAAGCTATTCGATTAAGTCTTAAAGCAATGCGCCCGGTGTTCCTCCAGGTCGTGCTTGTCATGATGGTGGCATTTGCCGCCGATCAAGCGAGCAAATGGATCATCCTCACGCAAATCATGCATCCGCCCCACATGATTGAGGTAACGCCGTTCTTCAACCTGAGGCTGGGCTTCAACACCGGCCTCAGCTTCGGGCTGTTCGAAGGAGCGTTCGCGGGTCGTCAGGAATTGCTGATCTTGATCACGTTGGCGATCATCGTGGCCATCGCCTATTGGGCGTTTCGAGTGAGGGTTGCGCTGGAGCGCTTCGGTCTGGCGATGATCGCCGGTGGCGCACTCGGCAATAATATTGATCGTTGGTTGCGCGGCGCGGTCACGGATTTCCTGGATATCCACTGGGGCGATTGGCACTGGCCGGCCTTCAATATTGCCGACATTTTCATCAGCTTTGGGGTCGTTCTATTTCTTGTCAGCTCTTTGCGGGGTGAGAAAGAAGAGGCGCGGAAGGAAGAGGCGCCATGATTAGCGCATCGCTAGCCGCCCGACTGGGGCCAATCGTCGTTCGGCGACGGCGGCGGCAGCAGGACGGAGCCCTCCTCGGTTCCCGGGTCGGGCCGTAGTTCTCTTTCGTGCTGCAGCACGGAGATGCGCTCGCTGGATAGCGGTATCTTGTTCTCGCCCCACCAGCTGTCGCAGGCGGACAGAGGCAGGGCGAGCAGGACGCCGATGATGACGCGGATAATCGGTCTCGTCGGTCGTAGCTGGATCGGAGCCGAGGACCGCCAGCATCTCACGTTCGCATCGAAAACATCAGGCGTGCCTGAATTGGCTCAATATCATCAGCGTACCCCGACGGTGCTTTGGAAATGCTGCGCGGGCATCCTGAAGTTCTTTGGCCCAGCCAGTTAGAGGATTGGTGACCTACCCTAGCGCTTCATTGCCTACAGCTAGACCCAAGCCAACCTATATTAAGGGTGGGTTCTAGCCCGCTGGCGGCGGCCTCAACAGCCGAAGCGCATTCATCGTCACGAGCACCGTGGCCCCGGTATCGGCAAGGATCGCTGGCCAAAGGCCGGTGATACCGACGATCGTCGTCACCAGAAACACGGCCTTCAAGCCAAGTGCCATGGTGATGTTCTGATGAATGTTGCTCATGGTGCGCTTCGAGAGATCAACCATCGCCGCAATATCCAAGACCCGGCCATGCAGCACCGCCGCGTCCGCGGTTTCGAGTGCGACATCGGTGCCGCCGCCCATGGCGATGCCCACATCGGCAGCTGCCAGCGCAGGAGCATCGTTTATGCCATCGCCAACCTTGGCGACGATCAGCCCCTGCTGCTTGAGTTCGGTCACGATCTTCTGCTTGTCCTGCGGCATTAGTTCGGCCTTGACCTCGATGCCGAGATCCTTGCCGATCGCCGTGGCCGTGCGCTTGTTATCGCCGGTCAGCATGATGATTTTTATGCCCGCATCGGTGAGTCTCTTAAGTCCTACTTTGGCATCTGGACGCGGCTCGTCGCGCATGGCGATCAAGCCAGCGACTTTCTCTCCAACCAAAAGCACAGAAACCGTTTTGCCTTCGTCGTTCAGAGACTCGACTCTCTTGAGGATATCGGCCGGAAGCGCCGCCTGCTCCGCGACCGCATTCGGCGAACCGAGAAACAACACAACACCATCCACCGTGCCGGTAATACCTTTGCCACCAATCGCCTTCGCATCGATCACGGCCGGAATGGCAACATTCT
>CANITX010000235.1 GCA_947470575.1 Rhodospirillales bacterium | reverse complement strand
GGCGGCGGTGCAAATGCAGCGCTTTCTGTAAGTACCTGGCCAGCCCCGGCGGCAGTTAGGAAGTTTTCCAGGCCTTCTTCAGGCGGCCCCGGTGGTGGCGCCAATGCAGCGCTTTCAGGCGGCAGGGCCGCTGCGGGCGGCAGCAGCAGGGCCGCTTCGGGCGGCAGCGGCAGGGCCGCTTCGGGCGGCGCCACTGCACCGCTTTCAGGCGGCAGGGCGCCGGATTCACCTGGAGCGGCGCCGGAAGATACAGTGCCCTGGAGCTCACCGGCAGGGCGGCTCTCGCTATCCAAGCTCGTGCTGGCTGCCGTGTGCGCCCCCTGGCCCTGCGGCTCAACGCCAAAGCGGTTGGCGCCCGGCGATGGCGGCAGAAAAGCCAACGAGCCGCCGAGCAGATTGACCATGCCCCCTGGCGACAGCGTGAAAGGCTGGCTCGCTAGCGCGTTGATGCCCAACACCTGGACGGCCTGATACGAAGAATTCAAGGTCGTCACGCCGACGGCATTTTTGACGGTGATTTCGCCCAGCGAGCCATCCGAGTGCGGCAGGTTGACGATCTCCATGCTTCCGCCGGCAATCCGGAAGCCGAGCTGCGTGCCGCGGATGCCGATGGTGGCGACCGGCGTTTCTAACACCATAGCATCGGGATTGGTCTTGGCGACTTGACCGCTGACAAAGGTGAATACGCCTTGCAGAACCGACATGGCGAGGCTGCCCCGCTGACTGCCCGGATCGTAGATCATTTCGTCCAACACCATGCGGCCATCGGGGCCCATGGAAAAGGTCGTCTCATCGGCAAGCACGACGCCGACGCCGCCCGTGGCAGCGCTTTCGAGAACATCGCCTTGATAGACGGGATCGCCGACGTTGATTTGGATGCGGCTGCCGTCGGAGCGGGTCGCCGTCACGGTGCCGCCGACGTTCTCGACCCGGCCGATCGGATCGCCCAGATTGGCGGCACCGACCTGAACGATCTGGCCCGGGGCAAGCGGCCCAGCGAGGCGAATGGCAAGTTCGCCCGAGATATGCTTCTCGCCGCCTTCGAAGAATAGAGGCGGCCGTTCGGCCTGCAGGTAGAAGCCACGCACGACAGCGGTCTCGCCGTCGGCGGCGCGCACCACCAGATCGGCGCCGACCCGCGAGAAGGCCGCGTCATCGAGCTCGATGCCAGGCGGCAGGACGACCGGCTGACCGGATACAGCTGGAATGACCGTCATTGCCGACGTCGTGCCGGCAATGGCTCCCAGGTCTGTCATCTTTTCCGAACGTATGATTTCCATCCTATTTTATATACACAACTTTGGAATAGCAGACAAGAGGCACCGCAGGGCAATCGCTTGAATCTTCGGAATCGGAGAGGGTAATAGGAGTCTCCCTTTTGTGGAGGCTCGGATGTCTGAAGAAGATCGGGATGAGATCGGGTTTTTGGCGCATTTTGCCCGGCTGGAGGATCCGCGCCAGTCGGCCAAGACGCTGTGTCCTTTGGGCGAGGTTCTTCTGGTGAGCCTGTGCGCGGTGATCTGCGGGGCTGACTCCTGGGTTGAGGTTTCGACGTTCGGCAAGATGAAGCTGGAGTTTCTGCGCCGGTTTCTACCGTTCAAGGACGGGGTAGCGTCGCACGACACCTTCGGCGATGTTTTCACAGCGCTCGACCCTGTTTACGGCGGTGACAAAGTAGGCCACTGAAGCGGCGGCATTTTGCGGCTGCGGCGGATTAAAATCCGGCCAGCGGTAGAGCTTTCTCTTGTCAAGTTGACGAGAGGAAGCCAAAGGGATGTTCACCGTGGAGGTTTATGCAGCGGTTCGGCGGTTTGTTTATGCCGAGGGCAAGAGCCGGCGCGAGGCGGCCCGTGTTTTTGGACTGAGCCGTGAGACGGTTTCGAAGATGTGCCGGTATTCGATGCCTCCCGGCTACAGGCGAGAGAGCCCTGCGAACAAGCCGAAGCTTGGACCGTTTATTCCAGTAATCGAGGCGATTCTGGAGACAGATCGGGCGGCCCCTGTTAAGCAGCGCCACACGGCCAAGCGCATATTCGAGCGGCTTCGCGACGAGCACGGGTTTGGCGGCGGCTACACAGTCGTGAAGGATCATGTGCGGATCGAACGGGGGCGCGGGCGGGAGACGTTCGTGCCCTTGGCTCATCCGCCCGGCCATGCGCAGGTCGACTTCGGCGAGGCGGTCGGGGAGATCGGCGGGGTTCGCCAGAAGATCCACTTCTTTTGCATGGACCTGCCGCAATCGGATGCTTGCTTCGTGAAGGGCTATCCAGCGGAGACGACCGAAGCGTTCCTGGATGGGCACGTATCGGCGTTTGCGTTCTTTGGCGGGGTGCCGCTGTCGATCCTTTACGACAATCTCAAGATCTCGGTGGCAAAGATCTGCGGCGACGGCAAGCGGGAACGGACACGGGCGTTCACCGAACTGGTCAGCCATTACCTCTTCAAGGACCGGTTTGGGCGACCTGGAAAAGGCAATGACAAGGGCAAGGTCGAGGGCCTGGTGAAGTATGCACGGGCGAACTTCATGACGCCGATCCTGGTTGCGGCGAGCTACGAGGTGTTCAACGCCCAACTGATCGACGCGGGCGGCAGTCGGAGCGCGCCGGGCGTCATGCCGAGACGATCGGCGTGCGCTTGGCCGCCGACACCGCAGCCCTCCGCGAGCTGCCTGCGGTGCCGCTTGAGCCGTGCGAGAAGCGGGCGGCGCGGGTCTCCTCCACCGCCCTGGTACGCTATCGCGGCAATGACTATTCGACGCCGACGGCCTACGAGTTCCAGGAGGTCATGGTGAAGGGCTTCGTCGAGGAGGTCGTGATCTTGTGTCGCGGGGAGGAGATCGCCCGGCACCCGCGATCCTATGGCCAGGGCGTGTTCGTTTCCAACCCACTGCATTATCTGGCGTTGATCGAGACGAAGCCGAATGCGCTCGATCAGGCGGCGCCATTGCAGTGCTGGGATCTGCCCGAGATATTCCAGCACCTTCGCCATCTTCTGGAGGCGCGCATGGGCAATCGTGGTAAGCGCGAGTTCATCCAGGTCCTGCGCCTGATGGAGGCAATCCCGAAGGTCACGCCCAAGGCGGCCTCCAAACACTGGCCTGTGGAATCACAGCGACGTCATAATTCATTTGATACTGCATTTAGGCCGGAAAACGCGCCACCCCGTCAGCCGCCCTTCGTACCAGCCCGTTGGGCGTGGCGGTCGGCTTCGGCGGCGATGGCGCGCATCAGCTCCGGCCGCTCCGCGGTAAGCAGGCGGAAATCAGCGACATCGAGTTCAAGCAGGACGCATGGCAGCGCGGCGGTGACCGTGGCTGAGCGCGGCGCACCGGTAATGAGTGCCAATTCGCCGAAGAAGTTGCCCGCGCGCATGCGCACCGGCTTTGGCTCTACCTGGATTTCGACCTCACCGGAGACGATGAAGAACATCGACTCGCCCGGTTGGCCGCGGCGCACGAGAACCTGCCCGTTGGATACGTCGCGTCGCTTAAGCCGGCGCGCCACCGAGGCGATCAGGTCTGCGCCCAGATTGCTGAAGAACGGCACCTTCGCGACCAGATCCCAAGTGCGGAGAAAATCCCGACGCTTCAATTCATCGGAGAATCCCGAAGCGATGATGCCGGCCCACAATGCGAACACACCGATGCCGCACATCATTACCGCGCCGGCGAGCACGCGGCCGGCTAGCGTGGCGGGCGTGGCGTCGCCGTATCCTGTCGTGGTCAACGTCACAATCGCCCACCACATTGCGAGCGGAATGCTGCCGAATTGCTCGGGTTGCGTCTCCCGTTCGGCGAGATACGCAACTGTCGACGCGGCGATCAGAACCAAACTGAAACTCAGCAGCACGGAAAGCAGCGCCTGCGCTGAACTGCGAATGACGCGTCCCAGCAACGACAACCCATGCGCGTGACGTGCGAGCTTGAGCAGCCACAGCAGTCCGAACAGCTCCGCCGTTTCCACCGATGCCCCGAACATGGCCGGAAGGGGAACCGCAAACGCCGCGACGATATCGGTGATGGTATTGAAATCGGCGAGATAGATATGCAGCAGGTGCCTAAAATCGTCGGGATAGCGGAGTATCTCGGAGACGGCGAAGCCGAACCGGAGCACGAGATCGAGCGCCAAGTAGGCAGTCACGATCCAGATAAGATCGACGATAAGCCAGCCGTGCGGCGCAGCGATCGGCTCATGCGTCCTGAGAATAATGGCGAAAACGCCGACCGGGATAGCCAAAATCGTGCATACGCGCATCGCGCGCGCGAGCCATGCCGGCTCGATTGTTTTCTCCCAGTCCAAGATGCTCCCCCGCTCCCATTCCGAAGCGTCCCCGGAATCAACTGACGATCTCCGACCTGAATGCGGATGGTCAGAGCGACGCCTGAAAACTGTTAGTCATAATCACTAGCGTATCAGGTCATCCTGGTCCAGCCATGCAGCAACCTGGTCGCGCGTGATCGGCCCCCATTAGTGATCTGCCCCCTTTAGAGCGGTCCAAAAGTTAACTTAGACTGGACCCTGAAGGAGACGGAACATGGGCAAGAAGCACGGGCCTGAAGAAGTTATCGGCAAGCTGCGCGAGGCGGAGATCGTATTGGCGCAAGGCGG
>CANITX010000234.1 GCA_947470575.1 Rhodospirillales bacterium | reverse complement strand
GCCTTGCGCCAATACGATCTCCGCCTCGCGCAGCTTGCCGATAACTTCTTCAGGCCCGTGCTTCTTGCCCATGTTCCGTCTCCTTCAGGGTCCAGTCTAAGTTAACTTTTGGACCGCTCTAAAGGGAGCAGATCAGTGACACGCGTCACAATGTGATTGCCGTCACACGGATATCGCCATTCCGTCATTGTGGCGAGCCGCGCTATGCATCGCCGTCCTGCGTCATCAACCGATAACCGACGCCGGGCTCGTTTTCGATGTAACGGGGGTTGGCCGGATCGTCCCCGAGCTTTTGACGCAGCTGACCGACGTAGATGCGCAGATAATGGGTCTCGCTTTCGTGCGCCGGCCCCCAAATGTCGTGCAGCATCTGCCGATGTGTGACGATCCGCCCCGCATTGAGGGCAAGCAGACGCAGGATATCGAATTCCCGGCGGGTCAGCTTGACCGTCTCGCCGCGCAGACGGACCCGGTGCACGGCAATATCGATGACCAGATCTCCCACTGTCACTTCCGAGTTGCCCGGTCGATCCATCTGATGGGCGCGCAAGGTTGCACGAATACGGGCCAACAACTCGCCGATACCGAACGGCTTGGTGACATAGTCGTTGGCACCATGATCGAGAGCGCGGACTTTCTCCGTCTCGTCGGCACGTACGGACAAAACGATGATCGGTACCTGTGACCACTCGCGCAGACGGGCGATGACCTGCTGGCCGTCGAGGTCGGGCAGGCCAAGATCGAGAATGACCAGGGCAGGATTTTCGGTGGCGCATTTCTCGATCGCCGACTCGCCGTTCAACGCCTCGATCACCTCATAGCCGTGGGCGCGCAGGGCAATCTGCAGGAACCTGCGAACCTGAGGTTCGTCGTCGATGACCAAAATGCGTTCGCCGCTCACCCATCCCTCCGGCCAACTGCTGCATTGGGCTCCGCCAACCGTTCATCATCGCCTGCGATCAAGGCCGGCGGATTGGCCACCGGCAACGTGATCTCGATAAGCGTACCTCGCCCCCCTGCCGGCGCCTTAGCAGCAATCCGACCGCCATGAGCCTCGATGATGCCGCGGCAGATGGACAGACCCAATCCAGTGCCGGCACGCTGGCGATCACGGGCTCGGACACGATAGAAAACATCGAATACAGCCTCGCGCTCCTCCTCCGGAATGCCCTGTCCATCGTCGGTCACATGAATAACCAAAAGGTCTCCCCTCCGGCTGGCGGCAATGCCGATTTCACCGACAGCATCCGTATACTTGACCGCATTGTCGAGAATGTTGACCAACACCTGTTCAATCAGAACCGGATCGACATGCAGAGCCGGCAAGTTTTCTGGCACGTCAAAGACGATCCGCCGGCTACCGATAGATTTCCCCAAACGCTTTAACGCCCTACCGGCGATCTCGCGGGGGTCGCACCATTCCTTGTTTGGCTGGAGGGCGCCGTAGCCGAGGCGGGTCATGTCGAGCAAATTCTGAACGAACCGGTTGAGACGTTCGCCTTCCTCCAGAATGGTCAAAATCAGCTGCTGCCGGTCCTCGTTCGTCAGGGCATCGGAATAGCTGGCCAAACTGGTAGCGGAGCCGATGATCGAGACCAACGGCGTGCGCAGGTCATGGGATACGGACGACAGCAGGGCGGCACGCAGTTGTTCGGTTTCCGTCAGCACGCGCGCATCCTCGATAGCGGTCGCCAGATTGGTACGTTCCACAGCAACGGCCACCTGATCGACCAAGGCATCCAACAGGCGATGCTGTTCGGCCATCATCGGTCTCTGCCGGTCTTCGAAGGAGACGCCCAGCAACCCCACCGCGCCGCGCCGCGTCGTCAGCGGCAGGAACAGCCAATCGGCCGACGGCAGGGTATCGGACTTCCACCCAGCAGGCCGGCCGTTCTCCCAGGCCCATTCGGCCGCCCCGCGGTCCTTCAAGGACAACTGGTCTTCGGGCGGATATCCGGCAGCAATGTGCAACGGTCCCTTTTCGTCGGGCAACAACACCAGCGAACGGCATGGCAGGGTGGAGGCCACGTGATGAACCGCGGCCCAAAGCACGTCGTCGAGCGAAGCGGCAGCGGCAATGCGCCGGCTGAAATCGAACAGGTTGGCGGTACGACGAGCGGCGCTGCGCATCGTCTCCACTTGCCGCGTCAGGCGCGCCGCCAGATTGCCGACGACAATGGCCACGAACAGGAAAAAAATGATCGTGAATAATTCTTCCTGACGAAACACAGTGAACGTGTAAATCGGCTCGGTAAAAAGAAAATTGTAGAGGAGAAAGCTAAGAAAACTGGCATAGATGGATGGACCTAGACCGCAGAGCGTGGCCGCCAGCAAAACCGCGACGACGAAGACCAACGAGATGTTGGGTAGCGGCAGCAGATGCCAAACAATGTAAGCAGCTGCAGTCGCGACAGCGACCATACCGGTTGCTAGCAAGTAAGCCCGCCAATCGAACGAAACCCGCACGTCGCCACCGCCGATGCGTTCGCGCGTCGGCTCCGGCTCGAGCGGCGAGACGATGGTGATTTCAAATGGCGCGGCATTGTCGATCAACCGCTGGGTCACCGCTTCGCGGAACAGGCCGGTCCATCGCCGGCGGCGCGGCCGTCCGACGAGCAGGCGGGTCGCATTGAACTGGCGGGCAAACGACAGCAGTTCCGCGACGACATCGGATTCCGCGTGCAGCGTCACCACCTCGCCACCCAGGCTTTCGGCAAGCCGCAAGGCTTCGGCAATGCGGTCCTTGGCCACGTCATCGAGACCGGCGTGACGCGTCGTCTGCACATTGACGGCAATCCAAGGGATACGCTGGCGCTCCGCGATGCGCCGCGCCGCCCGGACCAGATTTTTGGCGACCGGAGATTCATTGACGCAGACGAGCAGGCGGTCCTGAGCCGGCCACGGGCCAGGAACCGCATGTGCGCGCATGTAGTCGACCATCTGCGCATCGACCCGCTCGGCGGCAACGCGCATGGCCAACTCGCGCAGGGCCGTCAGGTTAGCCTTGCTGAAGAAGTGGCGCATGGCCCGGCCAACTTGTTCGGTGACGTAGACCTTGCCGTCGCGTAGCCGCTGTAGCAAATCGTCCGGCGGCAAATCGATGAGTTCGAACTCGTCCGCCAGTTCGAGGGCCTTATCCGGCAACGTTTCGCGAACGCGAACGCCCGAGATGCGCGCGATGACGTCGTTCAGACTTTCGATGTGCTGGACGTTGAGGGTGGTATAGACATCGATGCCGGCGGCAAGAATCTCCTCGACATCTTGCCAGCGCTTTTCGTGACGCCCGCCTTCGATATTGGTATGGGCCAATTCGTCGACCAGGACGAGGCGGGGCTGGCGCGACAGAATGGCCTCCAGATCCATCTCGCCGAAGGCCAACCCCCGGTAAGGCATATGCTTGCGCGGCAGGATATCGAGATCGTGCAGGAGTGCTTCGGTTTCCGCCCGACCGTGGGTTTCGACGATGCCGACGACGACATCGATGCCCTCGCGGCGTCGTTCTTGTGCCGCTTGCAACATGGCAAACGTCTTGCCGACGCCCGGATAGGCGCCGAGAAAGACCTTCAACTTGCCTCGTCCTTCCTTCTTGGCCTCCGCCAGCAGCGCTTCCGGCGCCGGTCGGTCGTCCTGCTGCGTCATCTAGCGCCTCGCCCATTCTCCAACTCATCGAGGGCCATATTGAGCGAAAGCACGTTGATTCTGGGTTCACCCAAGAATCCCGCCGTCCGCCGCTCGATATGCGCCCCGACAAGATCGCGCAGTCGTGCTTCAGGCAAGCCACGCGCCGTAGCGACACGGGAAACCTGAAAGGCCGCGGCCTGTGGCGAGATATGAGGATCGAGACCGCTGCCCGAAGCCGTTACCAGGTCGATCGGCACCGGACGCTTGGCATTTTGCCCGTTCAGCACCTGAGCCCGGTCGCGCACCGCTTCGATAAGCACGTGACTGGTCGGCCCAAGATTAGAGCCGCTGGAATTATCGGCAGCATAGCCCTCGCCCGCAGCGGAGGGGCGTGGATGGAAATAACCATCCTTGGCGAACGGCTGGCCGATCAGGCGCGAACCGACCACATTTCCATCACGGGAAACGAGGCTACCGTCAGCCTGTTCCGGGAATACCGCCTGGGCAATGCCGGTCATGGCAAGAGGATAAACCAAGCCGGTCAGCAAGGTCATGACAATCGTCAGGCCAAGGGCCGGACGCAGGTATTTGAGCATGGTGCCTTCCTTTGCGCTCAGACGAGACCAAGGCTCGTGACAGCCAGATCGATGATTTTGATGCCGACGAACGGCACGATCAGGCCACCGAGACCGTAAACCAGCAAATTGCGGCGCAGCAGGGCGGAGGCGCCCTCCGGCGTGTAGGCGACGCCGCGCAGGGCCAGAGGAATCAGGGCGACGATAATCAAGGCGTTGAAAATAACCGCCGACAGGATGGCGCTTTGCGGACTGGCAAGCCCCATGACGTTGAGCCCTTCAAGCTGCGGATAGGCGGCGACAAACAGCGCCGGCAGAATGGCGAAGTACTTCGCCACGTCGTTGGCGATGGAGAAGGTAGTCAACGAACCGCGACTGATCAGCAGCTGCTTGCCAACACGGACGATCTCCAGCAACTTTGTTGGGTCACTATCCAGGTCGATCAGGTTGCTGGC
>CANITX010000233.1 GCA_947470575.1 Rhodospirillales bacterium | reverse complement strand
CAAGTCGAGAAAGAACGGCAATTCGTCCGGCTTCACCCGCTTTTCATAGAGGGTCAGGATGAAGGGGCCGCGTTCGGTGGTCAGCAGATAGTTAGAGTTCTCAATACCTTCGGCGATCCCTTTGCAGGAAAGCACCTCGCCGATGTCGTAGCGGACAACGAAGGCGTTGACCTCGTCGTCGGAGACCTCTGTGTAGACGGCCATGCATCCTCCTTGCGGCCCGGTTTCATACGGGAGGGCACGCCCGCTTGGCAAGCGGCAGCGTCGTGCACCCACCCTTGTCAGCACCGCAATGAAGCCCGATATTGCTCCGTTGGAGCGGAGCTGCCATGCGCCGATCATTCCTGTTCGCCATGCCGATCGCCGTTGCCGTGCTTGCCGGCGGCCCCAGGGGCGCAGACGCCCAGGCCATCGAATTGGCCGCTCTCGACCGTTATGTGCCGGGGGTTGAAGCCCTCAATTCCAAGGTTTCGGACTCCATCGTCGAACGCGTCCAACGCGGCTTGGCCGCCATCGGACTTTACACCGGCCCGATCAACGGACGGCAGAACGAACAGACCGAACAAGCCATCGTCGTCTACCAGCGACGCAATGACATGGTCGAAGACGGCTTGGCCAGCGAAAAGCTGGCCATTCACCTGGAGACCGCCTTCAACGTCAAAACCTTGCTCAATCGCCTGGAGAAAAGTCGCGAACAGAACATCGAACGGGCGCGTCAATCCCTGCGCGACCATGCCGCCACCCGGCACCTGGTCGAAGGCGAACGACCCACCGACGTCGCCAATGCCGCACGCAACGCGGCTCCCTGCTTTCAGGACCCGACGGCCCGCTGCCTGCTCGATGAAGCGGCGGAAAGCGCGAAGGCAATACCCAAGAATAACATGCGCGATTGGGCGCTGGGCGAATTGCTGGCGGCCCAGGCCAGGGCGGGCATGGTCGATGGCGCCATGGACACTGTCGGGCGAATCGAGGATCCGCGCTTGATCATGGTGGCGTTGCGCGAAATTGCCGAGGCTCAGGCTTCGGCCGGGCGCGCCGACGATGCCCTAGCCGCCACCGCCATCATCCCCGACGCCGAAAAGCGGCTTGAAGCCTTGGCCGCCATCGCCGCTATCCATGCTCGGCGCCGTGACACCGAAGCTACCGTCAGAGCCGTTGACGAACTGGTTGCCGCCCTAGGTCCGGCGGTTACGCATACTCAACGGGTGTCCTATATGGCCCGTCTCGCGACCATTCTGGCGGAGACCGGCGAAATCGCGGCAGCCGACGACATGTTGGGCGAAGCGACACAACTGGCCCACCTTGGTCAGACAACGAACGAACGCGCCGCCGCCTTACGCTATATTGCAACAGCCGAAGCCGAAAGAGGCCGCCCAGCACAGGCGCTGGCCATCCTCGAAGAGGTCGATCCAAACGGCGACCGCACACCGGTCCTCATCGCCGCAGCCCGGGCGCTGGCCCGAGACGGGAATGCCGGGCGCGCCCTCGAAACGGCGGAAGGCATCGGCGCGGCGCGCTATCAGGCTGTGGTGTTGTGTGCGATCGCCTCGGTTCACCTCGGCGCTGGCGAGGGGGCTGCGGCGCGAAATTTGGTACGCCGGGCCGAAGCGATGACCCAATCCATCGAATTCCCCTATGCCCGCGCTTTCGCACTGAGTCGTATCGCGCTGACACTCGCCGAAATGGGACGCCGGGAGGGAACGGCGTTCTTTCAGGAAGCGGCCACCATCGCGCAAACGATTTCCGACGTCCAATTGCGCGCCCAGGTCCTGTGGTCGCTGGCCGCGGAGCGACGGCGCGCCGGCGACGCTGGGGGGGCTACCGAAACGGAAGCTTTGGCCGAAGCGGCATCCGAAGACATCAAAAGTGCCTTAACCCGCGTCTGGCTGTTCAGCGACGTTGCGCGCAGCCACCTTGACATCGGCGAACGGGATTCGGCTTGGTTGGCGTTCCGCCGGGCGCTCTATACCTCGGAGGGCATCGACAACGCTTGGGCGCGGGCGCGCGCCCTCAGCAAGGTTGCCGGCACCCTGATCCAATTCACCGATGGCAACGCCACGCGGCCTTGAGCCGCCTCGTTGGCTCCTCTAAGCTCCGAATCGGCGCCGCGTCGCGCTACCCGTTCGATCGCCAGCAACCCACCCAGGGAGATAACCATGGCAGGCAGCCAGCCCCAAATCCCACAACGCAAACCCTACACCGTCGATGTCGAAGCCGGACAACGCTACGCATGGTGCAGTTGCGGACTCAGCGCCAAACAGCCGTTCTGTGACGGCACCCATAAGACGACCGAGTTCAAGCCGGTGGTGATGGTTGCCGAGCGCAGCGAAACCGTGAAATTTTGTGGCTGCAAGCATTCGGCGACGAAACCGTTCTGCGACGGCGCCCACAAAACCCTGCCTTGAGCCGCCCGGTGCGCCATCTCGTCCGCAGAATCCAGTTCATGCTGCAATGATGGCGCTCCGTTTCGGCAGTAGGGGTCGACAGCCGACGACATTTCCCGACAGGCAGGCGCTGAAGCCCTCCGCAATCTTTCCTAGACTTGTGGCTTTAGCCTGCCTGTTGGCCCTCACGGGATGCGGCACCTGGGCATCGTTGACGGGGGCACCCCCTCCGCCGCCTTGCCCGTCGATATCGGTGCTCAAGGAAGCGTCCACCGTGACGCGCTTTGCGCAAGGCGGCGGACAGGATTTGGCCGATGTCGTCAATGAAGCCGAGATCACCGGCTACGACCTGACCTGCGAATACAATATCGACAAAAAGACGAAGGCTGGAAAAGTCGTCGTCACGCTCGGGCTACATATCACCGCCACTCGTGGCCCCGCCGATCGCCAACGTATCGCCCCCTTCCGCTACTTCATTGCCATTACCGACCCGGACCGCAACGTTCTCGAAAAGCAAGTCTTTGATATTGACGTATCGTTCTCGGGTAACGCCGCTTCGATCCCCGTACGCGATACGCCGGTGCCGATAACAATTCCGTTGGCAGCAGGGAAAACGGGCCTCGACTTCGAAATTTTCACCGGTTTCCAATTGACCCCGGACGAAGTGACCTACAACCGCCGGCGCCCTGGAGCGCCGCGCTGAGGCGTTACGCGCTAGCCGCCCACCGAAGCCTCTAGCCGTTGACCTTGCCGGAGCAGCCGGTAGACTGGCAGCTGAATTGGCGCCCTAGGAGCTAGCCGCTCCGCGACCTCTCAGGCAAAAGGCCGGCCGGGAATGACGTTCTGGGATGCAGGAACCGGATTCTTGCCCCGACGGGCGTTGGAACATGAAGGGCCTCACCGAAGACGCAGCCTCGTTGGCCCGACGAGCCTTTCCGGTCCCGAAACAGAAGCAGCGTCAGACGATGTTGTAAGGTCGTGGCCCTACCACCTGTGTTGTTGGAGAATCCGGTGACCGAACCAGCGGCCGAACCGACCGTCGCGGATGCCCAGGCAGCGAAGCGAACACCGCTTTACGATCTGCACCGGGAGTTGGGCGCCCGCCTGGTCCCGTTTGCCGGCTATTTGCTGCCCATTCAATACGAAGGAATCCTTGCCGAACATCGTCACACCCGCGAAGCAGCCGGTCTGTTCGACGTATCTCACATGGGACAAGCCATCCTTCGCGGCGACGACGTCGCCGCCGCCTTGGAAACTTTGGTTCCCGCCGATATCCAAGGACTGAATACTGGGCGTATGCGCTATACGGTCCTGACCAACGAGGCTGGCGGCATCATCGACGATCTGATCGTGACGGCCGGCGGCAGCCATATCGCTTTGGTCGTGAATGCCGCACGCAAGGAGGTGGATTTCGCCCACCTGCGCGAACGGCTTGCAGGACGGTGCGAGATCACGGTTCGCGACGACCGGGCCCTACTGGCGTTGCAAGGCCCGGCGGCAGGCGACGTGCTGACCCGGCTGGCGCCCGCCGCCCGCCATATCCTGTTCATGCACCGCGAAACCCTGAAGTTGGGCAACGTTTCCTGCGTCGTGACCCGCTCGGGCTACACCGGCGAAGACGGCTTCGAAATATCCCTGCCCGCCGAAGACGCCGTCGATGTCGCCCGCCTGTTGCTCGATGAACCGGAGGTCAAGCCGATCGGCCTCGGCGCCCGCGATTCCTTGCGTCTCGAAGCCGGGCTCTGCCTTTACGGCAACGACATCGACGAGACCACCACGCCCATCGAGGCGGCGTTGGGCTGGACCATCAGCGAACGGCGGCGCAGCTTCGCGGATTTCCTCGGAGCCGACATTATCCTGCGTCAGCTGGCCGAAGGCCCGACCCGGAAGCGTGTCGGACTGCGCCCCGACGGCCGCGTACCCGCACGGGCACACACGCCGATTCTGGATGCGGCCGGCAACCCTATCGGCGAGGTGACCAGCGGCGGATTCGGACCGACGGTCGGCCATCCCATCGCCATGGGCTATGTCGATTCCGCCCACGCCGCGCCCGATACGCTCGTTGGCTTCGACATCCGCGGAAAGATAATCCCGGGGCGGATTGTCGCCCTACCCTTCGTGCCGCACCGTTACGCCAAGACCTAACCACCCCAAACAAGCCGCTCCTGAGGAGACGTCCATGGCTGCCGTCAAGTTTACCCGAGATCACGAATGGATTCGCATCGAAGATGGGGTCGCCGTGGTCGGGATCACGAATTACGCCCAAGAACAATTGGGCGACGTCGTGTT
>CANITX010000232.1 GCA_947470575.1 Rhodospirillales bacterium | reverse complement strand
TATCGCTTGGCGGCGCCGTTGCTGCGCTGCGTCGATCCCGAAGCAGCCCATAAACTGGCCGTTCGCACTCTGCGTCTCGGGATTGTCCCGTCGCCGCGGGCCTACGACGATCCCGTTCTGCATACCCGCGTTTTCGGCTTGGACATGCCCAATCCCATCGGATTGGCTGCGGGGTTCGACAAGGATGGCGAGGTACCCGACCCGATGCTCGCCATGGGGTTCGGTTTCGTCGAGATCGGCAGCGTAACGCCGTATCCGCAGCCGGGAAATCCTCGCCCACGGTTGTTCCGCCTGTCTGCCGACCGTGCGGTCATCAACCGCATGGGTTTCAACAGTACAGGCCACGAGAATGTGGCGCGCAACCTGAGCCGGCGCTCCAGGACTTCCTCAGGTGGCATCGTCGGCGTCAATCTAGGGCGGAACAAGGACAGCACCGATGCCCTGGCCGATTACGTCGCCGGGGTCAGGGTTTTTGCCCCGGTCGCGGACTATCTGGTGGTCAACGTATCGTCGCCCAACACCCCCGGACTGCGCGATCTGCAACGGCGTCAGGCATTGGCCGATCTTCTCGGCGCCGTGCGCGACGCCCTCGTCGCCGAGCCGCGTCGACCGCCTCTGCTGGTAAAAATCGCGCCCGATCTGACGTCTGAGGATATGGAAGACATCGCGGCGGTAGCCTTGGCATCCGGCATCGACGGATTGATCGCCACCAACACGACGGTCGCGCGGCCGGACGCCTTGGCCGATGCGCAACGTGGAGAGGCCGGCGGACTTAGCGGCGCCCCTCTGCTGGGGCCGTCGACAACGGTGTTGGCTGCCATGTATCGGCTGACCGGGGGCAGGCTGCCGTTGATCGGCGTTGGCGGCGTTTCCTGCGGCGCCGATGCCTACGCCAAGATTCGGGCCGGTGCCTCGCTGGTTCAGTTTTACAGCGCCATGGTCTACGAAGGCCCGCACCTTGCCGATCGGATCAGGCGCGAACTGGCATCGCTGCTGCGCCGCGATGGATTTTCCGGGGTCGCCGAGGCCGTCGGCATCGACAATCGGCCATCGCCGGCGAAGCGTCAGTCGTAGGTACGGTCGCGCAGCGTCAGATTGGATTTGGCAGCGATATAGCGGATCAGCGCCGGTCCGACGAAAACGACGATGACCACCCGGGCAAGCTGGTGGATGGTGACGAAGGCGATGTCCAGATGGAGCGCGACGGCTACCAGCACCATCATCGGAAATCCGGCGGGGGCCAGAGAGATCAGCAACGCGGCGGCCTCGACATCGAGGGGTGCGGCCAGGGTAGCGGTTATGGCGGCGGCAAGCCCTAGCGAGATGATGGCGGTCAGCGCCCCAATGCCAATCGTGTCGACGACGCGCCGGATGGTGGTATCGCCGAACCGGGTGCCGATGTTCGAACCGAGAGTTACCTGGGCAACGGCAGCTAAAACGCTGGGCGTTGTGGCGTCCGTGAAGCCAGCCATGTGGACGGCGGCGCTTAGGATCATCGGTCCGATGAAATGGCCGCCATCCATACGCAGGCGCTCGGCCAGCCAAACCCCGGCCACCATGCAGCCGATCAGCAACAGCGCGTCGATGACCTGGATGCGGTAGCCGCCGGCGGGCGCGGCCATCGCATCGACCGGCGGATGCCCGGCGAAAGCCAACCAGAGACCGAGAGCCGCCAAGGTCAGGGCGAGGCGCGTGCTATGCACCAGAGCGATATCGCGCACGTCGCCGCCCATGGATTGCCCGATGATAGACATCATCGTCAGGCCACCGGGCGAAGAACAGAAATAGGCGTTGAGCATCGAATAGCCGAAGACGCGCCGCAGCATGTAGTAGGTGGCGCCGGCAACGGCGAAAACGAAGACCACGACGATGATCAGGCTGATCGTCCATTGCGGAATTCGCGACAAGAAATCCGGTCCGAAGCTCGATCCGCTCATGACGCCGAGTACGCCCATCATCACCATCAGCAGCAGCGGCGGCACCCGTGCTTTGACGCCCGACATGGCGGCAACCATGTTGGCGAACATGGCTCCAAGGATCCATGGCATGGGCGCACTGATGATGGTGAACAGCTTGCCGCCGACTACGCCCAGGGACAGCGCGACGGCGGCGGGTATCACCCAAGCGGTAGCATTCAACCACGCAGGCCGGCTCATCATGGTTGAAATTGTTCCTTGATGATCCGTTCTTCCAGGTTGTGTTCGGGGTCGTAAAGCAGGGTCGGCGACAGGCTGCGATCCTCGCGCACCGTGACCGAAGCGACGTCGCGGACCTCCGAGGAATCGGCCACGGCGCTCACCGGCCGCTCTTCGGCGTAAAGAATGTCGAAACGCACGGTGGCATGGTGTGGCAGTAGCGCACCGCGCCAGCGGCGCGGCCTGAAGACGCTGATCGGGGTCAGGGCCAGTAGGCCGGCGCCGACCGGGATGATCGGGCCATAGGCGGAAAGATTGTAGGCGGTGCTGCCCGCCGGCGTGGCGATCAGCACACCGTCGCAGATCATTTCTTCGAGCCGGACGACGCCGTCGACCAGAATGCGAATCTTCGCCGCCAGATGGGTCTGGCGCAGCAGCGAGACCTCGTTGATGGCCAGGGTCTGGGATTCACGGCCATGAACGTCGACGGCGGTCATGCGCAGCGGATGCAAGGCCACGGATTGCGCACGGTCCAGGCGTTCGGGCAGATCGTCTTCGCGGTAGTCGTTCATCAGGAAGCCGACCGTGCCGCGGTTCATGCCGTAGATGGGCACGTTCCTTCCCATGAAGCGGTGCAGCGTATGCAGCATGAAACCGTCGCCGCCCAAGGCCACGACGACGTCCGCCTCGTCGGGAGAAACGGAGCCGTATCGTTGCGACAGACGTTGGCAGGCTTGGCTCGCCTCCGGGGTGCCGGCGGCGAGAAAGGCGATGGAACGGAAACGCATGGATGGTCCTGGCCCACTTGCCCGGAATCGATGTCCGAGTATAGCGATGCTGCGCTGCAACGCCACTGCTACGGAGGGGTTAGCCTCCTGTTACGCTCATATGGCGCCCGACGACCGCGACATGCCCGCGTTCCATAATGAAATCATGGCCCTTTGGTTTGCGCCCGATCGCCTCATCGATGGCTAAATCCAGGGCTCGGTCGCCATTTCCAGCGCGCAAGGGCGCCCTCAGGTCCGCTTTGTCGTGTTGACCCAGGCAC
This sequence comes from Rhodospirillales bacterium, assembly GCA_947470575.1. GTDB lineage: Bacteria > Pseudomonadota > Alphaproteobacteria > Rhodospirillales > CAMCUA01 > CAMCUA01. The sequence continues at coordinate 1,514 of CANITX010000232.1, read as the reverse complement.
ATATACAGAGTGCCTGTGCAGGTCAGGCGCACCCGGTTACACAATTCGCAGAAATTATGGGTGTGGGGCGTGATGAAGCCGATGCGCTGGCCGGTTTCCCGGACGCGGACATAGCGGGCGGGGCCGCCGGTGGTCTCTTCGGTATCGACCAAAGTCCAGCGCCGGGCCAGATCGTCACGCACTTCGGTCAGCGGCAGATACTGATCCATGCGGTCTTCTTCGATCTCGCCCATCGGCATGGTCTCGATGAAAGTAAGATCGTGCTTTTGTTCGCCGCACCAGGCAACGAGATCGTGGTATTCGTCTTGGTTGACGCCCTTCAAAGCGACCGTATTGATCTTGATGTGCAGTCCTGCTTCTTTCGCCGCCCGGATACCGGACATGACTTGGTCCAGCTTGCCCCAGCGGGTGATGCGCCGGAAGCGTTCGGCATCGAGCGTATCGAGCGAGACATTGAGGCGGCGCACGCCGGCGCGGTATAGGTCGCCGGCGAAACGGTCCAATTGGCTGCCATTGGTGGTCAACGTCAGTTCATCGAGGGTACCCTGGCCCAGGTGGCGACCAAGGCCCTGAAACAAGGTTATGACGTCACGGCGGACCAGGGGCTCGCCGCCGGTCAGCCGGAGCTTGCGCACGCCTTTGCGGATAAAGGCGCTGCAAACCCGATCGAGTTCTTCCAGCGTCAGCAGGTCCGCCTTGGGCAGGAACGTCATGTTCTCCGCCATGCAATAGACGCAACGGAAGTCGCAGCGGTCGGTTACCGAGACCCGCAGATAAGAGACCGATCTGCCGAACGGATCGATCATCGCCATGGTGCATTCACTTTCGTCATAGGAATTTTAAGATACCCGTTAGACGATGGGTATCCGCATGGCCTTCCGTCAAGTCTTAGCTGAAGCAGCGATTATTATAGCCGATTGCGGCAACGCCGTCTTGTATTCCACGCGCTTCCTGCCGTTAGATGGATACTTGAACCGGGGTAGATCCACGGTCCACCCCAATGCCGGAGACACACATGAAGAAGCGGACCGCCGATCCGTGGATGCCGGCTCCGGCCTATGCCCGAACGTTGAAGGGATTAGGGGTTAACCTGCTCGTACGCGACATCGAGGCATCCTTGCCCTTCCACCGACAGGTCCTGGGCGCCGAGCTGGTCTATGCCGATCCCGATTTCGCCATGCTCCGGGGGTGCGGGGCCGAGTGGATGCTGCATGCTGACCATACGTATGACAAGCACCCGCTGTTCGGCAGCCTGACGGCGGACCTGCCACGGGGCATAGGTGCGGAACTCAGGTTGCACGGTCGCGATCCGGACGCTGCCGAGGCGGCGGCGCGCGCCATGGGAATGACCGTCCTGGCCAGCGCCATGAATAAGGCTCATGGCCTGAGAGAGGCCAGCATCCTGGATATCGACGGCTATCTGTGGGTCCCCGACGTGCCGGTGACATCGCTGGCCGCCTGACAAGGGCGAGGGCAGGCGCGGACGCCCTAAATGAGGGGAGGCAGGCTTGGAT
>CANITX010000231.1 GCA_947470575.1 Rhodospirillales bacterium | reverse complement strand
GTCCGGGTCGGTTTTGGCGATGTTGCCGCTGACGAAGGTGAAGATACCCTGCAGCACCGAGATGGCCATGTTGCCTTGGTGCGTGCCCGGATCGTAGATCATCTCGTCCAAAACCATGCGCCCGCTGGGGCCCATGGAAAAGGTGGTCTCGTCGGCCAACACGATGCCGACGCCGCCCTTGGCCGCCGATTCGAGGATGTCGCCCTGGAAGACGGGATCGCCGACGTCCAATTGGGCGCGGGTGCCGTCGGTATGGATGACGTTGACGGTGCCGCCGACGCTTTCGACCTTGCCGATGGGCTCGCCGAGGGTCGCCGCCGGTGCGGCCTGCGCCACCTGGCCCGGGGCCAGCGGCCCGGCCAGACGGGCGGCGAGATCGCCGGAAATGTGCTTTTCGCCGCCTTCGAACAGCAGCTGCGGCCGTTCGGCGTGATCGAAGAAGCCGCGCACCACGGCGCTTTCGCCGTCGGCAGCGCGCACTACCAGGTCGGAGCCGACCCGCGAAAAGGCCGCGTCCTGAAGCTCAAGGCCCGTGGGAAGGCGTACCGTATCGCCGTTCGCCGACAACACCGCCGGTGCAACCCCCGAAGCCCCAGCCGCCCCAATTCCCACGCCTTCGATCGCCGCCATTTGCATCATCCCCTGAACAATCAGGGCCCTACAGGGCCATATTCACTCAGCAAACCCTACCGCAATCGCGGCCCCCGGCCAGTGACGAGGGTCACAGGAACCGAAATCGCGGCATGACGCGGGTGGCCGATGCTTCGAGGTGCCAAGCGAATACTCTGGCACCAACGTCCAACCCTTTCGCCTGCCGCTCTCCACAACCTGCGGCGACGCGGTCCCGGCCCGGACCGATACTCCCGAAAAGTATTGTAGTTAAAATACCAGGAAACGGATGGCTTGTCGCGGAAATCCTGTCCGCCGGTATTGACGGCTTGACCGCGAATCGGCCGATGGCCACGATGCGCCACGGCGTTCGTCCGCCCCCTAACTGTCCTGAGAATGAACCTCCGCCATGTCCCGCATCGCCTATGTCAACGGCCGCTATCGGCCGCTATCCGAACCGGCGATGCCGGCCGAGGACCGGGGGCTACAGTTCGCCGATGCGGTTTATGAAGTGGTGCTGATCTATCACGGCGCCCCGATCGACGAAGGCTACCATCTGGAACGGCTGGAACGCTCGCTGGCCGAACTCGGCATCCCGATGCCGATGTCGCGCCCGGCCCTCGGCGTCGTCGTCCGCGAAGTCGTCCGGCGCAACCGCATCCTGGACGGCATCGTCTATATGCAGATCAGCCGCGGCACCGCGCCGCGCAACGCCGCCCCTTTTCCCAAGGGGCTTGCCCCCAACGTCATCATGACGGCGCGCCGGGTCGCCCCGCCCGATCCGGCGGCTAGCTTCGCCGGCATCGGCGTCAAAACGGTCCCCGATATCCGCTGGGGCCGCCGCGACATCAAGACCACGGCGCTGTTGCCCAATGCCTGGGCCAAGCAGCGGGCCCTCGAAGGCGGCTTCAAGGATGCCTGGCAGGTCGACGATGACGGCTACGTCACCGAAGGCTCGTCCTCCAACGCCTGGATCGTCACCAAGGACAAACAACTCGTCACCCGGCCGCGCAGCCACGACATCCTGTGGGGTGTCACCCGTCGCCGGGTTCTCGAACTGGCCGCCGAGCTTGGACTTTCTCTGGTCGAACGGCCATTCACGGTGGCCGAGGCGAAGGCCGCCAGCGAGGCATTTCAGACCAGCGCCTCGTCCTACGTGCTGCCGGTCACCCGCATCGACGACACTTCCATCGGCAACGGCCGGGCCGGTTCGGTGACCATGGCGCTGGCCGAACGCTATCATGCCCACATCCGGGGAGGAGACGCCGAATGATCGATGCCGCGGGGGTCCGCCGCTGGCTGTTCGAGCAGGCATTGCCGGCTTGGGCCAAGGCCGGCCTCGATCCGGCCGGCGGGTTCGCCGAAAGCCTGGGATTGGATGGCCGGCCCCAGCCGGGCGGGGTGCAGCGCATGCGCGTCCAGGCACGCCAGATTTACGTTTATTGTCATGCGTTTATCGATGGCTGGCCGGGACCGGCGCGAGCCGCTGCCGATGCCGGTTTCAAACATCTGACGGAACGATTCTGGCACCCGGACGGCGGCTTTGTTTTCAGCCTGGGTGCCGACGGTAAGGTCGCCAACGACCGCCGCGAATCCTACGAACAGGCTTTCGCCCTGTTGGCCTTCGCCTCCCATCACCGGGCCTTCGGCGGGGCGGCGTCCCTCGATTGGGCAAGGCGCACCCTCGACTTTTTGGACACCCGCCTGGCGGCGGCCAACGGCGGTTATCGCGAATCCCTGCCCGATGCCTTGCCGCGCCGGCAGAATCCGCACATGCACCTGATGGAAGCACTGATGGCGCTCTTCGAGGCGACGGGCGAGGCGGACTACCTGAAGCGTGCCGGCGCCCTGGTGGCGTTGATGCGCCGCCACTTCATCGATCCTGCCAGCGGCACCTTGGGCGAATTCTTCTCCGAGGACTGGGCGCCCGCGCCGGGCGACGAAGGCACGCACTTGGAACCGGGTCATCACTACGAATGGACCTGGCTGCTGCACCAATACGCAGGGCTGTCCGGTGATCGGGAAGCCGCCCGTGCCGCTCACCCCCTCTACCGATTCGCGGTGGTAAAAGGTACCGACCCGGTCGATGGACTCGCTTACGACGTGGTCGGCCGCGACGGCGGGGCGCGCCAGGGCAGCAAGCGGCTATGGGTGCAGACCGAGGCGCTGAAGGCTCACCTCGCCATGGCTGAGCAAACGGCCGATACTGCTGCCTTGGGCCGCGCCCAGGCGACGCTGGATGCCATTTTCGCCCGCTATCTTGCCACCGGCCACGGCGTTTGGCAGGACCAGTTCGCCGCCGATGGGCGGCCGATGGCGGCCTCCGCACCCGCCTCCAGTTTCTATCACCTGTATTTGGCTTTCAGCGAATACCAAAGGGTATGCGCCCTCGCATAAAGGCGGGAAACATGAATTTGCTGCATTGCAGCAAACGTCTTGTGCCAGCCGTCGCTGCGGTTTAGTTTCATCCAGTCGTACCTTCGGCTATGTGGGGAGTCGATATGTCCGCCTTCGTTCTGACGGTGGCCCAGCAGAAGGGCGGTGCGGGCAAAACCACGGTGGTGGCGCAATTGGCTGCTGCCTTACATGCCGAAGGCCGTAAGGTCGCCCTGATCGATACCGACCCGCAGCGCAGCCTGACCCATTGGTACGATTTGCGCCGCGAAGGGCCCGGTGCCGATGACGATACCTTCCTGCTCCGCGAGGCTTCCGGCTGGCGCGTCGGTGTCGAACTCGACCGGCTGAAGCGCAGCTACGACGTCATCATCGTCGATACGGCGCCGCATGCCGAAAACGAGGCGAAGGCGGCGATCCGCGCCGGCCAGTTGGTGCTGGTGCCGGTACAGCCCTCGCCGGTCGACATTTGGGCAACGCGCAGCACCGTCGAACTGGCCGCCCAGGAGAAGATTCCGGCCCTCATTGTGCTCAACCGAATGCCGGCGCGCGGTCGTTTGGCCGATGCCATGCGCGCTCAGCTCGACAAGGACAAACTCGCCATCGCCGAAGCGGTGTTGGGCAACCGGGTGTCCTTCGCCGCTTCGATGATCGAAGGCAAAGGTGTTGTCGAAAGCGAAAGCCGCGGTCGTGCCGCCGAGGAAATCCGCGCGCTTGCCGCCGAAGTGATGTCCCGGGCGCGCTAGGCTTCGTGCTCATGCAACTGGCCTACGAGACCCAAGGCGTCGGACCGCCGCTGTTGATCCTGCACGGCCTGTTCGGTTCGGCGCGCAACTGGACGGTGGTGGCCAAGCAGCTGGCCGACACCTATCGGGTCCACCTTGTCGATCTGCGCAATCACGGCAAATCGCCGCACGCCGGCACCATGACCTACGAAGAAATGGCCGACGACGTGCGTGGATTCATCCTCGAACACGCCTTATCCGGCGCCGCCGTGATCGGCCATAGCATGGGCGGTAAGACCGCTATGATGCTGGCCTTACGCCATCCCGAACTGGTCGGCTCGCTGACTGTGGTGGATATCGCGCCTGTCAGTTACCGGCCCCGTCACCGCGAACTGATCGCCGCCCTGCGGGCGACCGATCTTGCAGGCATTCAGCGGCGCAGCGAAGCCGATGCGCGTCTCGCCCAGCGTATCGACGATTCCGGCCTGCGCGCCTTTCTCGGCCTTAGCCTCGTGCCCGCCGACAGTGGCTTTACGTGGCAGTTCAACCTCGCCGCCATCGATGCCAACCTCGACACGCTGTCGGGATTCCCGGAATTCGCGCCTGGCGAGACCTTTGCCGGCCCAGCTCTCTTCGTCGTCGGGGCGCTGTCCGACTACGTCCTTCCCGAACACCGCACCGCCATCCGTGGCCTGTTCCCCCACGCTGAGATTGCCGCTATCGACGGCGCTGGACATTGGGTGCATGCGGAAAGGCGAGACGCCTTCGTTGCCCGCTTGCGCGAATTTCTCATAGCCGTGCGATAAGGCGGCACTTCCGCTTGACCCCTAGCTGGCGATATCGTTCGGCGCAATGACCTGATGACGAGGCAGGGGAGCAAGGCCGACATGGGAGACGCAGTCAGCATCGCGGATTTGCGGGCGGTGCCGCTGTTCGCCGGCCTCGACGAGGCGCGGCTTGCCACATTGCGGGGCGGGATGCGTGCGGTTCCCTTCGTTGCCGGTACC
>CANITX010000230.1 GCA_947470575.1 Rhodospirillales bacterium | reverse complement strand
TGGGGGTAGAGGTTACAGTTAGCTAGGGGCCTCTCAGGAGGCACCGCGACGACAAACAGCCTCATTGGTAGCGCAGCACCGGCTGGGATCCGCAAAGGGTTGGCCGTACATTTAAATGGTCTTGGAGGACTGAGATGAAGTTTATACGTTTTATGCAGACGGGCGCTGTCGCCGTATTTGCGGCTTTAATGCTTTTTGCCTCCAGCCAGGTATGGGCGCAAACGTTCACTCTAACGTCGCTCAACGGCTATTCGTGTTCCAACGCGGTCTACGGCACCAACGGTTCTTATTTCTCGGGAAACGGGACCTATCCGTCCCGCGGTAGCTATACCGACGCCTGTACGACCAACAACACCTCGAACTCGTCCGGCTCTGTGGTTACCGCGGTGCAAACCTTGCGGGCGGCCACGGCGCAGACCGTCGGTTTGATCTCCTCCCGTATTTCCGCCGTCAACACCGCCGCGAACAGCCCCTCCGGCATCACGGCCATGTCGATGGACGAAGAGCGCCGCAACGGCGAACTGGGCTTGGCTGCCGGTGCCGGTGAAAACGGCATAGGCGTGTGGCTGCAAGGCAAGTACACCTATGTCGATTACAACGAGACTGCGGTGGCCTTCGACGGCAATCTGATGACCGGCATGATCGGCATCGATAAGCAGTTGCTCAACAATCAGTTGCTGGTCGGCGTCGCCATTGGATACGAAGTCACCGACCTCGACACCTCCTTCAACCGCGGCACCATCGAAGCCGACGGCTACTTGGTCGCGCCCTATGTGTCCTTCAAGTTCACCAAGGAGTTGAGCCTGGACGCCACCGTGGGCTACGGCTCGATCAGCTATGACCAAACGCGCCTCGATCCGGTGACTTCCGAGAAGTTCTCGAGCAGCACCGATGCCGACCGGTTCTTCGGCTCCGCTGTGTTGTCGTACAACCGGCCGATCGAAAAGTGGCGTTTGGGCGGCGAGGCCGGTGCCCTCTACACCCATGAGAGCCGCGATGCCTTCACTGAACGGGGTACCACCGGCACCACGGTCCAGGTCGGCGATCAAAGCACGCACCTCGGCCAGGCTTTGTTGGGCGCCAAGGTCGGCTACAGCTTCGGTTCGTTCGAGCCTTACGTCTTGGCTCGCGGTGAGTTCGACTTCGCGAAGACGAACGATCCGAGGGTCGCGGCGAACCAGATCCAACCGCAAGACTCCGACTTCGGTCTGCGTCTCGGGCTGGGTGCCAACATCCAGCTCAGCCCTGCGGTGAGCGCCTTTATCGAAGGCACTACCGTACAGTTCCGCGATCAATACGACGAATACACGGGCATCATCCGCCTACGCGCGGAATTCTGATCCGAACCGGCATCGCGCCGGACTGGGGGCCCCGCTTTCAAGCGGGGGCCTTTTCTTTTGCCGATCTCACGAGGTTTTAGGAGCGCGAACGATCGGTGCCGTCGACTGTTGCAGGGCAGCAAGCGATGTTACGGGAATAGCGCGTGGCGCCGTGATACGCGCGCCATTTTACGTTTTGCCGCGCTCCGGGAAAGCTCGTTCCGGATCGCAAGCACACGGCGCCACAACTTCGGAACTTGTGCCGGTCCGTTTCTCCGGTCAGGTAGATGAGGCCTCCAGAAACGTTGCTTTCCTCAATATCGTTGCGATCGCAAATACCGAGACGCTGCACACCCGCATCGTCGCAGAGGCAGCCGTCAGCGTCGCTCCCAAGGCGGGATGGCAGCCTAGCCCGCTGTGTCAGGAAACCCGCTTACCGCAGAATCACCCGATCGCCGATTGCCATGGAATAGCGGGCCGCAATACCGCCATTCAACCAGACGACGGCCGCGATATCGCCCTCGACACTCACCGGCAATGTAGCCCGCGGCATCGTTGTTGAAACGATCTGCGCGATCCGCCCGTCGGCTCCGACGAACAACAGATCGTATGAAATAAAGGTCTGGTCGAGCGCCACATCGACGGTTCCAGCTCGATAACCTGAAACAACCATGCCCCCCCCGGCCGGCATCGACGTGCGGCTGGTCAACCGACCGTAATCTGCGCTTGTCACCCCGAGGACAGTGACGTCGAACTTCACCTCGCCACCCGTCGTGGCAACAATCACCTGCCGCTCCTTCGAAACATCGAACGTGACGGGCACAAGCTGGGCCTTGACCTCAGGATCGACTGGCATGAGGCGCTCGATACCGCCTGCCAGTGCCGCACGCATCCGCCCAAGTCCGTCGTCGCGCCCCTGCGGGTGCGCGATCAGAGCCAGGCCGGAGAACCATAACGCGACGGGATCGTGGGGGTCGCGAGCGTAAAGGCGCCGGGATAGATCGGCCAAGCCAGCTTCGTCTCCCGCCGCCAGCCGGTTCAGAAGATATGGGATCGCCAGATCGGTGCGCCGGGGTGCCTGTGCCAGGACGGCGTCCAGCCGCTTCCGCCATGTCGCGGACAAGCCCTCGTGAATGTCCGCCAATTCCGGAGGAAGGTCGAGAAACGCGAACTCCGCACGCTCGTTAAGGGCAACGACCCCCAGGCGCAAACCGCCATGCTCATCAAGATACTGCTCCGCCGTGCACGTCAGACCGCGCAGGATGTCGACCATCTGCGGTTCCGGCGTTCGGCCATCGAGAATCTCCCGCCGCGTAAAGGACACCAGCGTACCAAGACGGTGACCAAGGTGCAGGCCACCCCGTCCAAGGTCGTCGAGCCCCGCGGCACAGGGTTGGCGTATACCGTCGCGATACAGCGGTGCCGCTTGCTCTGCCGAGAAGTAATAGGCCATGGGGACGAACCGGACCAACCAACCGGTGCCGAGCATCAGCAGCAGCGCCGCTGCCGCCGTCCCTGCTATGGCCATCGGCCGGGTAGGAGACTCAGCCGCCTGCCGCCGCGCGGTACGCCGAAATCCCGAGGGACCGATCAACACGCCCCAACAGAGGGCCATGAAAGGCAGGTTTTCCGGCATTTGAAACCACAGGGCGGCAATCATAGCGGCACCCATAGCCACATAGGCCGGCAGCATTCCCGCTTCGCGCCGGCCGATCAGAGGCAACCACAAGAACAGCATCAGGTAGAGCAGTCCCCCAGGAACCCCGGCTTCCAGAACTGCCTGAACGAAGCTGTTATGACTATGAAAATCGACACGATTGACGGCATCCCACCAAGCCGCCTGCAACTGCCCCGATTCCTCGCCCCACGATATTGTGTCGTCACGCAAATTGACCCACTCGATCGGCAATTGGGCAGTGAAACTTTCGCTAAAACGGCCCCAGCCCAGTCCGCCGATCAGGAGGCGAGGCGTGGCGGCGACCTGGTCCACAACAATGCTCAGCAGGTGATGGCGCGAGACCACGGAGTTCGCCGGTCCCGCCAGCGGGCCTTTCGAGTTTGCCAGGCGTTGAAAATCGATGCCCACGACCAGGGACGTGATGGCGATGACGGCAAGCACGGTCAGCCCGGCACCGCCAAGGCGCGTCCAACGTTCACCGGCATAGCGGGATAGTAGCCACAGGCTAAGCACGCCCAAAGGCGCCGCTGCAAATAGGGCGGCAAAGCCTGCATTATTGTTAGAGCTAGCGACAATGGCGACGCCCGTGGCGGCGGCGATCCCGGCCCAGAGCCGGTTCCGCCGTCGCAGCAGCATGAATCCGACGACACCGACGTAGAGGCCGGAGAATGCCTGGTAGTCGGCGAAGTATAACGGCACCGGCAAATCTGCGATGCCGCGTAAAAACAGCACCGTCGCAGCGGCAACGATGGCGCTCAGAACAAGTGCGCTGCCCGCCACGATCAAGGCGGGAAGGCGCAGGCGTCGGATGGCAGCCATGGCTACGGTCAGCACGGCAAACGATAGAAACCACAAGCCGCCCTCGCCCAGCTCGGGCGAACCAAAGATGGCGGCCCCCGGAACCCCATTGAATAGGCCGACGGCGACGCTCCAAAGCGTCAGGCCAACAGCCGTCAACACGACGGGATGGCGCACGGGCCCGGCCAGCGGGCTGGAAGCAATCGCCAGCAAACACAGGGCCAGGGCTGCCAAGGCTGCACAGGCGTGAATCCCGATGAGCACCGGTTCCGCCTGGTTCCAGATGCCGAAATTCAATAGCCTCGTACCGAGCAGCGGGCTCAGCACGGCTCCCAATAAGGCCATGGTCAACAGCGTTACGGCCAGCCTGCGCAGGCGTCGGCGCAGTACCGGTCGGGTGGCTATCGTTTTGTTGGCATTGGCATGTGGGCGTGAAGCGATCATCGCTCCCTACTTACCATAAATCACCGGCGATTCACGCCCTCTGCCGAGTGCCCTTGCCGCAGGCGCCATGCCGGGGCATAGTCGCGGCCTTCACTGGGGGGAGCCGGTTGGTCCGGCTGAGAGGTTTCCAAGGCGAAACGACCCCACGAACCTGATCCGGATTATGCCGGCGTAGGGAACAGTGCGTCTATGAACGACCTCGCTTCTCCGACGTCACCCCCGTCTTTCTCCGTTTCCATCGATGCCGCCCGGGTGGCTTTCGAGGGCGTCGCGCTATTCGCGGATTTGCACCTCACCCTGCCCGCCCGCCAGTGGACCTGCCTGCTTGGCGAAAGCGGCGTCGGTAAATCCACATTGGTGCGTCTCATCGCCGGACTGCTGCCGCCCGGGTCCGACGTCAACGTCGTGTGCGACGACGGTCGCCCGCTACCCGGACGCTGCGCCTATATGGCGCAACAGGACCTGCTGCTGCCCTGGGCCACGGTGCTCGACAACGTGACCCTCGGTGCCCGGCTGCGCGAGGGTCGCGCCAGCGCGGCA
>CANITX010000229.1 GCA_947470575.1 Rhodospirillales bacterium | reverse complement strand
TTCCCTCTCTCCCAAGTATCCTCGGAGTTAGCAGGGGATTCGTGCTCGAAGCCTTTGAGGGCGTTCGCTACGTGCGGCGGCATCCGGGAATCGGCCCGCTGATGCTGATCATCGCCATCTTCATGACCTGTGTCCGGCCGGTCATCGAGCTGTTCCCAGGTTTCGCCGACGCGGTATTCGCCCGGGGCGCCACAGGCCTCAGCATCCTTAACCTGTCACTTGGAGTCGGTGCGTTGCTGGGTGGGCTGTGGGCGTCCTGGCGCGTTGGGCTGAAAGGCCTGACGACAGTCTTTGCGGTCGCCGGCATCTGCAGTTCATTGGCAACGATTTTGTTCGCCAGCACGACGAACTTCGCCTTTGCACTGTTCTGCGTGGCCGGCGCCGGAACGGGAATCATTCTACAAACCATCGTCTCCCAGACACTGGTCCAGTCCAATGTCGACGACGCCATGCGCGGGCGGGTTTTCAGCCTCTATGGAATGATCAACGGCGCCGCTCCCGGACTGGGAACATTCGTTATCGGCTGGACAGCCGACCGCATCGGGTTGCAGATTCCTATGATGATCGCAGGCGCCATCGGGCTTGTGCTTTGCTTGATCACATTCGCCAAACGAAAAAGGCTGGCGGCGATCCTTGAAGGCGCGCCGGCAGATGCCATGAAGCGGACTGCTTCGACGTAAGACGTTCGCCCTTAGATGCTCGACTGCTTTACCGGGGCCTTGCGCACGCCGCGGATCGTTTCGCGATAGAGGATGAACAGGCCCGAGGAGCAGATGACCGCCGCGCCCAGCAACGATTGCACAGTGGGAAGGCCATTGAACACCAGCCAGCCGATCAGCAGCGCCCACACCATGGCCGTGTAATCGAACGGCGCAACGACGGAAGGTGGTGCCAGGCGAAACGCCTGCGTCATAAAAATCTGGCCGATGCCACCGAGAATGCCGATGGTCGCCAGCAGCACCAAGTCGCGCGGTGTCGGCGACACCCAATCGAACATCATGATCGCGCCCCCGATGCAAGCACTGCCGAATGTGAAATAGAAGACGGTGGCAGCGCTGTTATCGATGCCGCCCAGCCGGCGCATGGTCACCATCACTACGCCATAAAGAAAGGCAGATGCGATGGCGAGCCCGGCCGAGAGATCGATGCCGGCGCCCGTCGGGCCGACCATGATCAGGATGCCGGAAAAGCCGACCAGGCATGCTGCCAGGCGCTGATAGCCGACCCGTTCGCCCAGCAGCGGGATCGATAGCAGGGTCCCGAACAAGGGAGCGGTGAAGCTGATCGCAACGTAATCCGCCAACGTCATATAGGCGATGGCGTAAAAGCCGCAGAACATCGAGGCAAGTCCGGCGGTAGCGCGCACAGCCTGCAACCCGGGACGCCGGGTGCGCAGCGCCGACCAGCCGCCCTGGGAGGGCAGATAGAGCAGCAACGGGATCAGTGCCGGCAATGAGCGGAAGAACACGATCTGCGCCGTCGAGTAGCCCGGACCCAATGACTTGATTAAGCTGGCCATGCAGGTGAAAACCAGCACAGCGAAAAGCTGGCAGGCAATGCCTTTGCCGTAGCTGTCGCCGGCGGCGATGTGAGGGCGGGTGGTCATGGCGGCGTCCTATGCCACCGCCTCTCCCCACGCACAAGGCGCATTAAGCAGGAACGAGGGACGACGTCATGGAACTCGGAACGGAACGCCGTCACGCACCGGCGACATTGCGCAACCGGGAACCGATCCTCGCGGTACTACAGCGGGTGCTGCCGGACGGTGGATTGCTGTTGGAAATCGCCAGCGGCAGCGGTGAGCACGCTGCCTTTATGACGCCGCGGCTCGCAGCGGAAATCGAATGGCAACCGACAGAGGCAAGCCGGGTCGCCTTAGCCGGTATCGACGCACATGCCGCCGACAGCGCGTGCCCGCGCATCCGGCCGGCCATTGTCCTGGACACCCGCGCTGCCGATTGGCCGATCCACCACGCCGATGCCGTCTTGTGCTGCAACATGATCCACATTGCTCCGTGGACAGCTGCCGAGGGGCTGTTCGCTGGCGCCGGCCGCATCCTTCCCGCCAGCGCACCCTTGATCCTGTATGGGCCATTCAGGCGTCAGGGGAACCACACCGCACCTTCCAACGCCGCCTTCGATACGGAATTGCGCGCCCGCGATCCGAGTTGGGGCGTGCGTTGCCTGGACACCGAGGTCATGGCGCTAGCCGAAGCTGCCGGCTTTCAATTGGTCGAGATCGTGGCGATGCCGGCCAACAACCTGACCGTCGTCTTTCGCCGCTAGCCCAAGGTCAAGTGTCCCGATATTCGATCCGAGTCACTTCGATGGACTCAGGCCCAACCGGCGTACGCAATTCGACGATATCCCCCACCTGAGCCCGCATCAGCGCGCGGGCAACGGGCGAAATCCAACTTATCCTGCCGTCGTCGCTCGATGCTTCATCGATGCCGACGATGCGCACGGTACGTTCCTGGTCGTCGGAATCGACATAGGTGACGGTGGCGCCGAAAAACACCTGCTCGCGGTTCTTCTGCTTGAGAGGATCGACAGGTTCGGCGCTCTCGATCCGCTTGGTGAGATGGCGGATACGCCGGTCGATCTCGCGCAATCGCTTCTTGCCGTAAATGTAGTCGCCATTCTCCGAGCGGTCGCCGTTGCCGGCCGCCCACGATACCGTTTCCACCACTTTCGGCCTTTCGACCCGCAGCAGGCTATGCCGTTCCTCGTTCAATCGCGCCAGTCCGGCCGGCGTGATCAAGTTGCGTACCTTCGGCGTCGTTGCCGGTTCGGGTTCGGCTTCATCGGCATCGTCGGATTCGCGGGTAAAGGCCTTGGACATCATTCGCCCTTCGTTAACGGGCCGGGCGGCCCCACCTTTTCAGATATACCCCAGAGGAGAAGCATCGCAAGTCATGCCTTGGCGCAGAAAGCGGCTGCGCGGACCCGACCTGTCGTTCTATAGGTAGCTTCGGCCCCTCTTACCCGCCGGATATCTCCCACACGATGCCATCCTTCGACGTTATCATCATCGGTGCCGGGGCCGCCGGCCTGATGTGCGCCATGACGGCCGGTAGCCGGGGCCGGCGGGTGTTGCTGCTGGACCGCGGGCCGGAACCGGGCGCCAAGATTCTGATCTCCGGCGGCGGAAGGTGCAACTTCACTAATCTGCATGCGGCAGCGGATCGCTTCCTGTCCAACAATCCGCACTTCTGCAAATCGGCGCTCAGCCGCTACAGCCAACACGACTTTATCGCACTGATCGAGAAGCACGGCATCGCTTATCACGAGAAGACCCTGGGGCAGCTGTTCTGCGACGGCCCGGCGCGACAGGTCGTCGCCATGCTGCTGGCGGAATGCCATGCTGCCGGCGTCGAGGTGCGGCTTGGCCAACGTATCACCGACATCGTCAAAGCAGACCGCTTCCACCTCTCGGCCGATCAAGGCGCCTTCGAGTCTCCAGCCCTGGTGATGGCCAGCGGCGGCCTTTCCATCCCGAAGATGGGCGCTACCGGCTTCGCCCATGACATGGCGCGGCGCTTCGGCCTCGGGCTCGTCGAGCCACGGCCGGGCTTGGTGCCGCTGACGGCCAGTGAGGAAGACCTTGCCCTGATCCGGCCGTTGGCCGGTATTTCCTTCGACGCCGTCGTCTCCCACGGGCGACCCGCCTTTCGCGAGAAGATGCTGTTTACGCACCGCGGCCTGTCCGGCCCAGCCATCCTGCAGATTTCGTCCTATTGGCAGGGCGGCGGGCCTATCGCCATCGACATGCTGCCGGACCAGGACGTCGCCGCCTTGCTGCGCGACCGTCGCCACGCGCGGCCGAAGGCCGAGCCGCAGACCGTGCTGGCTGAATGCCTGCCGGCGCGCCTGGCCCGTGCCCTGGCCGCACGCCTGCTGCCCGACCGGCCCATGGGCAGCCTGTCGGACCGTGCGCTCGATACCGCGGCGGCGGCGCTGAAGACCTGGTCCTTCACACCGGCCGGTACGGAAGGCTACGCCAAGGCCGAAGTTACCGTCGGTGGCATCGACACGGCCGACCTGTCGTCACGAACAATGGAGGCCCGCAAGGTTCCTGGCCTCTATTTTATCGGCGAGGCAGTCGACGTCACCGGCTGGCTCGGCGGCTACAATTTTCAATGGGCCTGGTCGAGCGGCTGGTGCGCCGGCATGGCCGTCTAGCGTCGGATGTTGCCGGCCTCCAAACATTAGGACCGCCTTCTCCCATGCCATCGAACACTACTGCCTTCCCCCCGATGCCCGTCGTGGTCATGCTTATCGGAATTCAGGCACCCGTGGTCACCCTGCTGACCTTCGGCGTGGAGGCCTGGTGGGTCGACGCCTTTGCCCATTTCATCCCCTGGCTCACGCTGGGCCTCCTGATACAGGCCGCCGTGTTCCGCAACCGCATTCTGCGTGTATTTTCCATTGCCGCGTCCGGAGCGCTGATTGGGTTAATGGCAACCGCGCCGACCGCGGAGACTGCCGCCAGCCAGCCTTTCCGATGCGAAGGTCCGCAGTTCCGCATATCGAGTTTCAATGTTCAATATGGCGGCCACGACACCGTCGCCGTCGCGCAGCTGTTCGATGCACAGCGACCCGACATCGCCTTTTTCACGGAAGTGACACCTGAATGGGACAACGTCCTGCGTCAGGTAGCGACCACTCGTGGCTTTACGTACTATTCCGACCCGGATCGGGGACTCTACGGAAGCGCCGTGATGAGCCGGCCACCCCTTGCCGACGTCACCTTTGTCCCACATAGCCGCAGCACTCCTGCAAGA
>CANITX010000228.1 GCA_947470575.1 Rhodospirillales bacterium | reverse complement strand
TTCCTCAGGATGAGGCCGAGAAGAAAGATCACCTCATCCTGAGGAGCCCCGAAGGGGCGTCTCGAAGGATGGGCCGGCGACGCACGCGCATTTTCCCCGTCCCGCCGCTGGCGCTTCCCTGTAAGATGCCGCCCACGCAACGAGTCCCGCCCAGCGGGCCCGCAACAGGGAGAACGCCATGGACGCCATGACGCGCCGCATCGCCGATTACGCGCACGGCCTGAAATTTTCCGACATCCCGGCCCACATCATCGCCGCCGCCAAGACCCGCGTCATCGACGCTCTCGGCTGCGCGCTCGGCGGCAAGGATTGCGATGCGGTGCGTATCGGCAAGCGCCTGACCGCCGGCGGCGCGCCGACCCAGTATCCCGGCCGCGTCATCGGATCGAGCCAGCGGGCCAGCGCCGAATCGGCGACCTTCGTCAACACCGCCATGATCCGCTACCTCGACTTCAACGACGGCCACCACGCCGGCCACCCGAGCGACATGATCGGCGCGCTGCTGGCCCTGGCCGAAGCCGCCGGAGCCGACGGCAAGCGCCTGCTGTCGTCCATCGTGGTGGCCTACGAAGTCGGCCTGCGCATGGTCAAGGCCACCGAGATGCGCGAAAAGGGCTGGGACCAGGGCTTCGCCATCGGCATCGGTGCTGCGGCCGGCGTCGGCCACCTGTTGGGCCTGCCGGCCGAACGCATCGGCCACGCGGTATCCATCATGTGCGTCGCCAACGTGCCGATGCGCGCCACCCGCGCCGGCCTGCTGTCGCATTGGAAGGGCGCCGCCACCTCGTTCGCCTGCCGCAACGCGGTTTTCGCCACCCTGCTGGCGGCCGAGGGCATGACCAGCCCGGACAAGCCCTTCGAGGGCCGTCACGGCCTGTTCGAACAGATCACCGGTCCCTTCGAGCTGCTGCCCTGGGCAAGCGAGGGCGGCAAGTGGATCCTGCCGGCGAGCAAGCTGAAATACTGGCCGGTCGAGGGCAACACCCTGACCGCCGTCTGGGCGGCGCTCGACGTGCGCAAGCAGTTCAAGGCCGAACAGATCGCCGCCATCGACATCGATACCTACTGGTCGGCCTGGCACGAAACGGCGAGCGAGCCGGAGAAGTGGGACCCGAAAACCCGCGAGACGGCGGATCACTCCATGCCCTACATCTTCGCGCGCACCTTCGCCGACGGCACCATCACCGTGAAGTCCTACGAGCCGCACCTGGTGGCCGACCCGGCGATCCGCCCGCTGATGAACAAGATCAAGGTTCACAACTCCGAAGAGGTCGAGAAGATCTACAAGGCGACCTATCCCTTCACCTATTTCATGCGCGCCACGGTGACCGGCACCGACGGCAAGAAGACCGTGTTCGAAATCAAGAACCCGCGCGGCACGACGCAGAACCCGATGAACGACGACGAAGTCACCGCCAAGTTCACCGGGCTGGCCGAACCGGTGCTGGGCAAGGCCAAGGCGGCCGAGGCGGCAACTCTCCTGCGCGCCCTCGACACCGCCAAATCCGTCGCCCCGGCGCTGGACGCCATCGCCTTCGAGTAATGACAGTGCTCCCTCTCCCCTGTTGGGGAGAGGGTTGGGGTGAGGGGGAACCGGATTCGGCCAGATGAAGCTCGATAGCGCCGCCGCGCCGCCGGAGATTCTCGACGGCGAGTCCTGTTCCCCCTCACCCTCCCGCTGACGCGGGCCCCTCCCTCTCCCCAACAGGGGAGAGGGAGGAAACTTCACCGTTGTTCGAGTGCGACGGCAACCTCCGCCAGCACGCCTTCGATATTGTCGATGACGTCGTTATTCCAGAACCGGATCAGCCGATAGCCCAGCGCCATCAGATCGTCCGTGCGTTCGGGGCCATCGCCGGCGTGCTGGCCGCCGTCCACCTCGACGATCAGCCACGATTCAAGGACGACGAAATCGACGATGTAGCCGCCGACAGGGTGCTGACGGCGAAATTTCACCGCTTTGCCGAATCGCGAGCGCAAGCCTCGCCATAACTTCTTCTCGGCCTCGGTCGCGTTCCGCCTCAGTTCGCGAGCGCGTTTAACGGACATACGAACTCCAACCGACGCCGGCGCTTCCGCCTCAAATCCCCAGTCGATAAACCCGCTTCGCCGTGCCGCTGAAGATCGCCGTCTTTTCATCCGCCGAGGCGCCCGCCGTCATGCGTTTCAGCGCGTTCCACAGGATCGGATAGCTGCACACCGCCTTGTCGACCGGGAAGTTGCTTTCCACCACGCAGCGCTTCGCACCGAAGGCTTCGATGCAGGTCTCCACGTAAGGCCGCCAGGCATCGGCCAGCATCTGCGACGACGGCGGCTCTGGGTTCTTGTGGAATTCGAAGCCGGCGTAATGCATGCCGATGCCGCCCAGCTTGCAGACGACGTTCGGAAGTTCCGCCGCCGACCGCAACGCCGCCTTCCATTCGGCGAAACGCTGCGCCCGGTCGTTGGCGTAAGGCCCGACATGCAGCGGCCCGCCCAGGTGGTTGAGCACGAAGGACGTATCGGGGCAGGCCTTCATGTGGCCGATCATCGTCGGCATCTGCGGATAGTTGACCCAGGCTTCGTAGACCAGGCCGAGCGGCGCGAAACAGGCCAGGGACTCGCGCATCTTGGGACTTTCCAGCACCGCCTTGCGATGCTGCTCGCTGGGCGGGCACAGGCCTTCCCAGGCATCCCAGGTCAACGACTGGCGGATGCCGCGAAAGCGGCCGCCGCCGGCATGGATGTGCGCTTCCAACACGGGACGCAGGCGCGAACCCAGCGTCATGTCGGCCGCCCCGATGATGCCGGCGCACAGCCGCGCCGGGCCGTAGCCGCCGCTGGCGCCCATCGCCGCGATGCCGTTGGCGAATTCGGTCTCGCCGACCGGCGCGAAATCGGGATCGGCGTCGGCCCGGTACATCGCCCCCGTCTTGGTGCCCGACTGCATGAACACGGTGGCCACCACCTTGTGGCCACTGTTCACGTCGGCCAGCAATTCGTCGAACATATAGCGCTGGCCGGCGCCTTCGCGCATGTGGTGATGGGTGTCGACGATCGCCAAGTCGGGTTCGAGAATCTCTTCCTGCCGCCGCGCCAGCCAGTCCAGGCGGACAGGAAAGCGCTCGCCGTTCGGATTCGCCATGATCGTTTCCTCCCATGTTCCGTTGTTTTTGCCTTCTCCCCTGGTGGGGAGAGGGAGCAGGCTCAGCGCTTGAACACCGACTCCGCTCCGGCGCGGGCCGCCTGCTTGGCCTTGATGGCGTCGCGAGCCCGTGCGATTTCGGCTTCCAGCACGGCGATATACTCGCCCAGCGCGTCGACCGACATGATCTCCAGGTTCTTTTTCGGCGCCGGCCGGTGCTGCGGTTCCAGGTCTTCCAGGTCCATGGCAGGGCTCTCCAAGCTTTGCTCGACCGGCGAGTCTTAAACCAAACCGGGGGCCACCGGCCAGCGCCGCGCCGGCTGCCCATCCTTCGAGACGCACCTGCGGTGCTCCTCAGGATGAGGAAATTGAAAAACCGGCCTCATCCTGAGGAAGCCGCGTAGCGGCTGTCTCGAAGCATGGACAGCCGCCCGAGCCGTCGACGCGGCTTCGCCTTGCATTCGTCGCGTCGGGATTTTAGACCCATTCGGTGCGCTGACAGAAGGAAACCTCCGATGAGCGAAGCCGCCGCCCCTACCCTGCCTCCCGACATGGCCTGCGTCGAGATCGACGGCAAGGGCGGGCCCGAGGTGCTGAAGCCGGTGCGCCGGGGGCTGCCCACGCTGAAGCCCGGCGAGGTGCTGATCGCGGTCGCCGCCGCCGGGGTCAACCGTCCCGACGTGGTCCAGCGCCAGGGGCTCTACCCGGCCCCGCCCGGCGCTTCCGACCTGCCCGGTCTCGAAGTCGCCGGCCGGGTGGTGGCGCTCGGTCCACGCCTCAGCGGCGAAGGCGGCGCCACCGCCGCCGGCCCGTGGCGGCTGGGCGATACGGTCTGCGCCCTGGTCAACGGCGGCGGTTATGCCGAGTACGTCGCGGTCTCGGCGGCCCATTGCCTGCCGGTGCCGGCCGGCTTTTCCATGATCGAGGCCGCCGCCCTGCCCGAGACCTGCTTCACCGTGTGGAGCAACGTCTTCGACCGCGCCGGCCTGAAGCCTGGCGAAAGCCTGCTGATCCACGGCGGCTCCAGCGGCATCGGCACCACCGCCATCCAGATCGCCCACGCCATGGGCTCGCCGGTCATCGTTACCGCCGGCAGCGACGACAAATGCCAGGCCTGCCTCAAGCTCGGCGCCGGACGCGCCGTCAACTACCGCAACGAGGATTTCGTCGAAGCCGCCAAGGCCTTCACGGGGGGCAAAGGGGTCGACGTCATCCTCGACATGGTCGGCGGCGATTACGTCGCCAAGAACATCGCCGCCCTGGCCCCCGACGGCCGCCTGGTGTTCATCGCCTTCCTCAAGGGACCCAAGGTCGAACTCAATCTGATGCCGGTGATGCTCAAACGCCTGACCGTCACCGGCTCGACCTTGCGCTCGCGCACCGACGCCGCCAAGGCCGCCATCGCCACCGCCTTGCGCGCCCGCGTCTGGCCGCTGATCGACGCCGGCCGCCTGCGCCCGGTGATCCACGCCACCTTCCCCTTGGCCGAATCCGCCGCCGCCCACCGCCTGATGGAAAGCAGCGAACACATCGGTAAGATCGTGCTGACGCCCTAACTGAATCGATCTTGAAATTCGTCCGAATCGCCGCCAACGTCGCGGCCGTGACGCAGGGTCGCGAGTCGGCCCAACGGACCGACGACACCGACCGAAGTCACGGACCCA
>CANITX010000227.1 GCA_947470575.1 Rhodospirillales bacterium | reverse complement strand
GCCGGCGGGATGTATTGGCGTGGCTGTCGGCACCCGGTATGGGATGGGTTGCCGCCGTGCTGTTTCTGTTAGGCGGCGTGGGAACGCAGTTCGTCTATGGCACGCCGGTCGGCACGCTCTGCGAAACGGCGATGTCGCTCGCCTTTGCCTGGCTGGTCATCGGCGCCATGCGCGGCTTCACCGGTGCCGGTAGGGCCATTCTGCAATGGCCGCCGCTGATCTATACCGGCGTCATAAGCTACGGGCTCTACATCGTTCACCCCTTCCTCTGGCACTTCGTCCAGTGGCTGGGCGTGACCAATTACCCGGCTGCGCTTGCCGGTACGGTGCTTTCCTTTGCCGTGGCCAGCCTCTCCTGGCACTTCTTCGAAAAGCCCATCGCCGTCACCTTCGCCAACCGTCGCGCCCGTCCATAAGGCGACCTCCGCGACGCCTAACAGGCGTCTTTCGCGACGCGCTCCAGGCTTGCCAATGCATGCTCATGGCGGCAATCTCTTGCGCCAAGAGCCGGCATCGCTTGGATGGCGGATACGGAAACAGGGAAGCAAAAAGATGCGCACCAACCGGTTACGCGAAATATGGAAGTCTGGCCAAACGGCGATCAACGGCTGGCTGCAGCTACCGAATACCTTGTCGGCGGAAATCGTGGCGCGCCAACCCTGGGACAGCATCACCGTCGATCTGCAGCACGGCGGCGTCGACGAAGGCCATGCGCTGCAACTGTTGCAGATGATTTCCATCGGCAATGCCGTGCCGATGGCGCGCGCGCCGTGGAACGAGCCGGGCATCATCATGCGGCTGCTCGACATGGGCGCCTACGGCATCATCTGCCCGATGGTCAGCAACCGCGAAGAAGCCTTGCGCTTCGTCGGCGCCTGCCGCTTCCCCCCGGACGGCTATCGCTCGAACGGTCCCTATCGCGGCATCCTTTACGGCGGTAGCGATTACCAGGTGAATGCCAATAAGGAGATCGTCACTCTGGCGATGATCGAAACTGCCGAAGGCATGGAGAAGCTGGACGAAATCTTGTCGACGCCGGGGCTCGACGGCGTCTACATCGGCCCATCCGACTTGGCGCTGGCGCACGGACACGCGGCGACGCAGGACAACTTCACCGGCCCCGTCGCCGACCTGATCGCCAAGATCCGCCAGGCGGCGCATCGCCACGGCAAGGTTGCCGGCGTGCATGCGACACGCACCGATTACGCCGCGCAAATGCGCAAGGAAGGCTTCAACATCGTCACGCCGACCTCGGATTTCCGACTGGTCTCGGTCGGTGGCACGGCGGTGCTCAAAGAACTCGGCAAGGGATAACGGAGAGACGCTGCCCTTAACGTATCGGCCAGCCGGAACCCCAGACACGATGGCCGATGTTAAGCCGCCTTATTCCGACGTTGACAACGAAAAAGCCCGCCAGACACGCATCTGGCGGGCTTATTCGTTGGAAGCTGCGCTGCCCGTCAGGCGGCGCGGCGGCGACGCGCTATCACACCGAGACCGGCGAAGCCGAGGCTGAGCAGGCCAAGCGTTCCAGGCTCCGGTACGTTTTGCACCTGGCCGGAGAAGGAGCGCAGATAGAAATGGTCCTCGCCGTCCTCATTTTCATTGTTATGAGTATTCGCATTCGTTCCCACATAGATGTAACGGAACGGATGGAGACCTGCGATGGCTTCGTTGAAGTTAAGGGTCAGCAACGAATTGCTATAGGTTTCGGACACCATGCCAAAGGTATCGGTGGTTTCCGTACCGGCTCGTCCGCTGACCAGAAGCGTCGCACCGAACCAACCGGCTCCCGGCGCGGTGTTGCTGCCATAAATGTACCACTCGTCGTCGTTCGCGGTGCCCTCGAGGTTCGTAACGTCGCTCAAGACCACCTGCCGTGCCGACCACGCATTGGTATTCAGATCCAGCGCGACGAATTCGTCGAGGGGCCCGTTGTCGATCTGCGGCAAGTCGCCACTCAGCGAGGGGTTGGTTCTACAACCGTTGGTGCCGGTATTGTTGATGGAGCAGTCGCCGAGGTTCCAAACATCGACCGCGCCTGCCGTTGTATCGACCAGAACCAGGTTCCGGGGCGTCGCGGTGGACGAACCATAGGACCACGCGGAGGCGGTCAGGTTATGAACCGCGTCGGTCGCCAGAAATGTCTGGGTATTGCCCAACAATCTAAGGGCCAAATCATTGGCGTTATTAGATGTACAGTTGGATTGCCCGGCGGCTTCACACGTGAAGTTCCAGGTTGTTAAGGGTATCGCGCTGGCTGTCGACACGGACAATAAGGTACCGACCGCAGCCCAGCCCCCGAGAAGCGCCACCTTTCCGAAAACCATGATTACCTCGCAATATACAAATACACGAATTCAGGTCCTGACTTCAGGACCTCTCAAAACAAGCCCCTCGATCATTTGCTATTATTTCCGACCAATCTGCATCGCGCAGTGACGGTTATCACTCGGGGGGATTGAAGAAATCGGCGCACCGAATTATCCATGAAAACTCCGCAGACATCGCCGTACCCCAACGGACTTGCCCGGCCTATGATGGGCGCCGGCACGAGAGGAGGGAGCCATGCATATGAGATATTCGCTGGCGTTCGCACTTTTGCTGATGGCCCTGCTGCCCAGGCCGGGCCATGCGCAAAGTGTTCCGGGTCAAGAGACCATCCTCTCGAAACAGGACACCGCCGCCATGTTCGCCATGGACTATGCAGCTTGGAACGCCAACGTCGATCAAGCCGCTCGAATGGGCTTGGCCAAAGCCGTCGGCAACGGATCGGCCGATAGGGGCCTGGCGACCGCCCACGACCATGGCTTCATGCTGGTGACTCCCAGCTATGCGTCGGCGGGGACGCCGAATTCCATCCAGGTCATGGTCGGATACGAAGAGCCGGCATCGTCATCGTTGTCGGACGATGCTCTGCGCGACATCGTCGAGAAGGCGGTCCTCGAGCTGGCGCCCGAATATCTGGTGACCGGCGAGATCGAACGATTCGACGGCGGCGCCGGCATTTTTTTTCTCATCGTCGAAGCCCGGTGACGATCGATTACGGCGTGTCGCTTGAATCCTAGGCCGCCGCTTCCTGCCTCCGCTTCTGCTCCAATGTCGGCGCGCTGTCGGCCACCGTGGAGCGGCGCATGTCGCGGACTTCGCTGGCATCGAACTCGCGGGCGCGATGCATGACGCAGCGGTTGTCCCAGATCACGAAGTCGCCAACCCGCCACTCGTGGCGGTAAACGAATTCGCGCTGGGTGGCATGCTCCATCAGGTCGCTGAGCAGCATGCGGCCTTCCGGCACCGTCATGCCGACGATCTCGCCCGCATGGGAGGCCAGGAACAAGGTCTTGCGCTTCGATCCGGGATGGGTGCGGACCAGCGTCTGCGGTACCGGCGTGTTCAGCGCCACCTCGTTGGGGGCGTAGTCGGTGAAGCCGATCTTGGCGCGCGAGAAGGCTTCCGAATGCATCGCCACCAAGTCTTCGATCCCGGCCTTCTTGCGCGCGGAAAGGGCGTCGTAGGCGGCGCGCAGATCGGCGAATTCGGTTTCGCCGCCCCAGGACGGCAAAATGCGCGCCGACAGCATGGAATACTTGGACGGCGTCGGCTTGTAGCTGCTGTCCGAATGCCACAACCGGTTGGCCAGCGACTTCATCCAGCGCCGGTCGTCGGCAGGCACGATCTTGCCTTCGAAGTTGAGGTTCGAGATATCCGACAGCCGGTTGTCGAAGCGGTGCTTGTGCGTGGGGTGGATGGAGTTGCGGCTGGTCTCCAGGTCGCCGAAGCGGGAACTGAAGGCAAGCTGCTCGTCGTCGCTGAACGGCTGGTTGCGGAAAATGACGACGGCGAACCTGTCCACCGCCGTTTCGACATCCACCCGCAGGGAATCGCCGCCGCGGCGCAAGTCGACGCCGCTGACCGTGCCGACGAAGTCGGGACGCTGGGGATCGATCGGTTCGACCGGAATGGGCATGAGCTGACGCGCCTCCTGATTGGCCGGCAGGACTGCCGGTGCGTTATCGGCAGGATAGCGCAGGATGCGCCGGCTCCGCCATCGGCCGTTTGGCCGATGGCCCTACGGCTAATCCTTGGCGCGTTCGGCGTAGGCACCGTCGGCGGTCGTCACCACAACCTTGGTGCCGGGAACGATGTGACCGGGCACCAGGGTGCGCACGCCGTTGGAAAGGACCGCCGGCTTGTAAGAGGAAGAGGCCGTCTGGCCTTTCATCGTCGGCTCGGTTTCCACCACTTCCAGCGTCACCCGCTGCGGCAGTTCGATGGAGACGGCGACGCCCTCGTGAACCGAAACCATGCACGGCATGCCTTCCTGGAGATAGACCGCCTGGTCGCCGATGACGGCGGCGGGAACGGTGACCTGCTCGAAGCTCTCCGGATTCATGAACACATAATCGTCGCCATCCTTATAGAGATAGCTATGCTCCCGGTCCTCGACATAGGCGCGTTCGAGCTGCTCGGTGGTGCGGTAACGTTGCGTGGTTTTGACCCCGTCGGACAGCCGGCGCATATCGATCTGAGTGGTCGGCGTGCCCTTGCCCGGGAAGAAGCTTTCCGCGGACAGGACGGCGTACAACCTACCCTCGACGTCGAGAATGTTGCCCTTGCGGACGGAACTGGCGATGACTTTGACCATGGCGGAAATTTCCTCTTGGCGCGCCCACGGCGCTTTTCTCTGCGCGCAACATACTTATCTCTGCGCAAATAGCTAGATCGGAGCGCGTGCCTTGGTCCAAAAGCGGAGCTGTCGGCGGCATGGCTGAACCCTGGTGGACGCCCG
>CANITX010000226.1 GCA_947470575.1 Rhodospirillales bacterium | reverse complement strand
TCCTTCCGCTTCGCGTCGCGCTCGGCGATCGTTTTCGAGAGGATCGTCGAGGCATGGTAAACGGGCGGATTGACGATGCCGAAGTTGCTATCCGGATCGCGGCCGGCGACAACGAGGCGAGTATCTTTTTTCATGGCAGAAGTACTCCGCCCGCACCGCGGATCAAGGTTCTACCGGCGTATCCGGCGCATTGCCCCATTCCGCCCAGGAGCCGTCGTAAACGGCAATATCTTCGCGCCCGATCAGATAAAGGCCAAGCGCCAGGAACGACGCGGTGACGCCGGACCCGCAGGTGGTGACGATCGGCTTGGTCAGGTCGACGCCGGCATCCTTGAAGCGCTTGGCGATCTCCTCGGGCGAGCGCAGCACCATGTTGCGCTCGGGATCGACCAAGGTGCCGACCGGCACGCAGTAGCTGCCCGGAATGCGGCCGACCTTCTTCGATGGCCGGGGTTCCGGCTCCTTGCCGTTGAAGCGGCCCAACGTGCGGGCATCGACCACCTGTTCGGCCTTGCCGGAGATATTGGCGATGACCTGCTGACGCGAGCGCACCATGTTCGGCCGAAACGTCGCCTTGAAGGTGCGTGGCGCCGGCTTGACCTCGCCGGATTCGACCGGCCGGCCTTCGGCCAGCCATTTCGGCAGGCCGCCGTTGAGAATGGCGACATTGTCATGGCCGAAGATGCGGAAGGTCCACCATACCCGGGCGGAAGCAGAGGTGCCGCCGTTGGCATCGTAGACGATGACGCGGGTGTCGTTGTCGATACCGAGCTTGCCGACTTCCTGGGCGAAGAAGGCGGGGCTGGGCAGCATGTGCGGCAGGTCGGTACTGCGGTCGGCGATCTCATCCACAGAAAAAAAGACGGCTCCGGGAATATGCTTCTGGAGATATTCGGCACGCGGGTCGCGCGGCACGGTGGGCAGAAAATTGGTGGCGTCCAGCACCCGCACGTTGGCATCGTGGAGGTGGGTGGCCAGCCAGTCGGTGTCGACCAGCGCGTCGGAGCGGGAGGCGGGCATGTGCGGTTCCTAATTCTGTCGAGCGCGGGGTCGGCTATTCCAGCCAGTCGGGTACCGGCAGGTTGTTCTGGCGTAGGAAGGCCGGATTGAACAGCTTGCTGAAATAGCGGGTGCCATAATCGCAAAGAATAGTGACGATCGTATGGCCGGGCCCCATCTCACGCGCCATGCGCACGGCGCCGGCCACATTGATCCCCGACGAGCCGCCAACGCACAGGCCTTCGTATTTCAACAGGTCGAAGCAATAAGGCAGGGCTTCGGTATCCGAGATCTGATAGGCCCGGTCGACGGGAGCGCCTTGCAGGTTCTTGGTGATGCGGCCCTGGCCGATGCCTTCGGTGATCGAGGAGCCTTCGGCCTTTAGTTCGCCGTGCTTATAGTAGTGGTAAAGCGCGGCGCCCATCGGGTCGGCCAAGCCGATCTGCACCTTCGGGCTCTTTTCCTTCAGCGCCAGGCCGACGCCGGCCAGGGTGCCGCCGGTGCCGACCGAGCAAATGAAGCCGTCGACTTTGCCGTCGGTCTGCTGCCAAATTTCCGGCCCGGTAGTGCGATAGTGGCCGGTGCGATTGGCGACGTTGTCGAATTGGTTGGCCCAGATGGCGCCGTTCGGTTCGCTGCCGGCCAGTTCGCGGGCCAGCCGCTCGGAAACATGCACATAATTGCCGGGGTCCTTATAGGGAACGGCGGGGACCTCGCGCAGATCGGCCCCGCACAGGCGCAGCATGTCCTTCTTTTCCTGGCTTTGCGTCTCCGGGATGACGATCACCGTGCGATAGCCGCGTGCATTGCCGACCAGGGCGAGACCGATGCCGGTATTGCCGGCCGTGCCTTCGACGATGACGCCGCCCGGCTTCAAGACGCCGCGTTCCTCGGCATCGAGCACGATGGCCAGCGCGGCGCGGTCCTTCACCGAACTGCCGGGATTGAGGAATTCGGCCTTGGCGAGGATTTCGCAGCCGGTCGCCTCGGACGCCTGGGTGAGGCGGATCAGCGGCGTGTTGCCGATGGCGGCGCAAAAGTCCTTGCGAATGTCCATGGATCGGTCCGGTTCCGGGCTCGTTGGGTTGGGGCGCGGGTTGCGTTGAAAAGACGCCCGAGCGTGGGGCATCGGACGGCGGGAAGACTATCGCCCGCCGGTAAGGCGATCAAGCGCCGCCCGTTGCCATCCAGCGTTTCCTTAGCGCTTCCCGATGCTGGCGGAACCATTGCAGGCCGACGATGGCGCTGGCGCTGATCAGGCGCCCGGAGTCGAGCCAGCCGAGGGCCTCGCCCGCGGGGACTACCAGCACGCGGATATCTTCGTGTTCATGATCCAGGCCATGGATGCCGCCGATGCCTTGGGAATCGACACGTCCGCAGTAGACGTGGACGACTTCCGAACTGCCGCCGGCGCTTGCCAGGTATTTGCAGGCGAAGATCAAGTCGGTGACCGTGCAGCCGGCTTCTTCCATCGCTTCGCGGCGCACCACATCTTCCGGAGCTTCGCCTGGGTCGATGATGCCGGCGACGGGTTCGACGAGCCAAGGGCCTTCGTTCTCGGCAAGCCAGGGCGACTGCTGCGCCGCGAAGGCGCCCATGCGGAATTGTTCGACCAGAACCAGGGCGTCGCGGTTGGGGTCGTAGAGCACGGCAACGATGGCGTGGCCGCGCTCGAAGATCTCGCGGCTGAAGGGCTGGGACCAGCCGCCGGAGAACAAGCGGTGGCGCAGCCGGTAGCGATCGATACGGAAATATCCCTGGAAGGGGGTTGCCCGTTCGAGAATGTCGACATCGGCGGCGGTTGGCGGCGGCTTCGGGTTCATCGGCGCGGTGGCATCCTGTAGTGATAGGCATAGGCGAAATGGAAGCCGAGTTGGTCGTAAAGCCGGCGCGCCGGCGCGTTGCTGACCTTCACCTGCAGGTAGAGGCGGCGAACCTCCCGTTCGACCGCCCAGGCGGCGAGAGCAGTAACGATGGCTTTGGCCAGGCCCCGGCGGCGGAAGTCGGGCAGGACATTGATCGCGGCGAGGCAGGCCCAGTCGCCTTGGGCAACGGCAAGTCCCGCGCCGCCGGCCGCGCCGCCGAGTTCCGCCAGGGCGAAGACGCGCGGTTCGGGCAGGCGCTTGGCGATGGCGAAGCGGCCGGCGGCTTCGTTGCCATCGCCGCCGGGGGGCCAACAGGTGGCGGCCCAATGCGCTTCGGGGGCATCGAGCATATGGACGCCATGGCTGCCGTCTTCCTGGGCGGCGACGGCGGCAGCATCGGCGGTAAGGACCTGGGAGTGCTGTTCGATGCTGTAGCGGCGGCGGTCGAGCGCCGCGCCGAGTTCCGCCGGCAGGGCGGCACCGGTCATCTTGAAGCAGGGCGTCAGGCCGTGGCTGGCATAGCGCCATTCGACCTCGTCAATGGCGTCGTCGAGGCCGCGCCCGGTCAAGGGACCCAGCGGCAGCAGGGAGTTGGCGCGCCGGCTGACGCCGACGGAAAGTCCGAGCTGCCAGCCATCCAGATGCTGCACCTCGCTGGCCGGCCAGGCTTCGGCACCCAAGGCTTCGAGCCGGCGGATCTCGTCCGGCGGAATGCTATGCAGGGCGTCGCTCACCAGAACCTTCCGGACGAACCGATGACGATGGTGACGATACCGAGGATCAGATTGATGCCAACGATGCGGCGGATGGCGGCGATAAGACCGCCGGCCGCCGGCCAGTCGCCTGCGGCCACCGCGTCGACGAAACGGCGGTAAAGACTGCCGTAGAGGTAGACGAACAGGCCGATCATGACGAGGCCGATCCCGTTCATGATGTGGACGTGCAGGCCGGCGTTGCGAAAGCCGCCCATGTCCATCTGCACCATCCAGTAGCCGGTCATCGGCAGCAGAAAGGCGGCGGCCCAGACCCAGGGAAAGAAGCGGTCGAAGACGCCTTGCCACACGGCGAGCCGTCGCGGCGCCTCCATCCCGGCCAGCGCCGGGCGCAGGACCATGTAGGCAAAGAACATGCCGCCGACCCAGGCCAGCGCGGCCAGGATATGCACAGGGATGGCGATGGCCGATGCGCTCATGATGGCTGCCTTGTTTTCCGCCGGTTCGATTCGTTGGCAGCTTAGACCCTGTGGCGCCGGGTGTTAAACGGCATCTCCTCAATGAAAATCCCGCGACGGGATGCGGATGGCTTCGCCGGCCGGCAGCTGCGCGGCGTCCGGGCCGGCCTGGTCGAGCCGGTCGAGCAGGTGGCTCAAGTCGGCGACGCGGTCGGCCAGCAGGTGGACGACGATGCCTTCGCGCTGCACGGTGCCGGCAACCCCCATGACGCGACTGCCGAGCACAGCGTGGCGGAATTTCTCGAAGGTATCGGGCCAGACGATGATATTGCCGATGGCCGATTCATCCTCCAGCGTGGCGAAGATGATGCCTTTGGCGCTGCCCGGCTGCTGGCGCGCCGTGACCAGGCCGGCCACCGTTGCCCGCTGGCCGTGTTTCAGTTCGTAGAGGCGGGAACAGGGGACGTAGCCCGCCGCCGCCACCGCCGGGCGCAGCACGGCCAGCGGATGGGCGCGCAGCGACAGGCGCAGGCTGCGGTAATCCTCGGCCACCTGTTCGCCGAGAACCATCGGCGGCAGGTGGACGGCGGGTTCGCGCGAAGTTGGCGGCGCTCCCCTGTTTTCGGCAGCGGCGAACAGCGGCAGCAGGGGCGCCGCCTCCAGTCCGCGCACCGCCCACAGCGCCTCGCGCCGGCCAAGGTTCAGCGAGCCGTAGGCATCGCCGCGCGCCAGGGCTTCCAAGGCGGCGCGCGACAGGCCGGCGCGCCGCTGGAG
>CANITX010000225.1 GCA_947470575.1 Rhodospirillales bacterium | reverse complement strand
GGGGGGGTGGGGGGGGGGGGGTTGGGGGGGGGGGGGATGATGCAGTGACAGTTTGATCCACCGTTCCCCGCCAGCGGCGTGACCATCCGCGCCGACTCCCCGCCTACCACCAATGCCGCCAATACCACCAAATCCCATAGGCTATCCCCACAAGGACAAGGGCAATCGCCACCAGGACGTTGACCCAATGAGGCAATTGCCCTGAATCCGAGAAGGCCGCAAAGAGGCCGATGGCGACAACTATCAGCCCGACGACAACGACGAACCTTATAAAGGGGTCCCGCATGGCCACAACCTTGCCCCAGGGCATACGGGGACAGCAATGCCGCGCAGCTTGGGGGGGGGGGCTCGCAAATTTTGCGAACACGCGGGGGGTGGAAATCGATGCGAAGGCCGCCACGAGCGCGTAGAGTTGGGACCATCGACCAACCCGGAAGCGATCCCATGGGCCACGCCAAATCCCACAGAGCCGCTGCCTTGCCGCGCATCGCCCTTGGCCTGCTCTGGCTTTGCACCGCCGCCCTGCCCGGCGCGGCGCAGGAGACGCCCACTGCCGCCGAGGGCCTGTTCGAGGAGCTGGTAGCGGTCGAGATCGCGCCGGGGGTCACGCAGGTGGGCGTCTATTCGGTCAAGGCCGGCGGCGGGGTGCCCGATATTCTGGCGGTGCTGCTGCCGGGCAATCCGTCGGTGGTGCGCCCGGTGGTCGAGAACGGGGCGATGGTGCGATCCAAGCTGAACGGCAATTTTTTGATCCGGGCGCGCCGGCATCTCGCCTCCGAGCGGATCGCCACGCTGATCGTCGATTGCCGATCCGACAGCGGCGATAGCTGTTCCAGCCGCTATCAGGCATCGGCGGCGCGCCAGGCGGATGTGCAGAAGCTGATCGAGGCGGTGCGGGGGCGCGCGCCGTCGCTCGCCTCCGTATGGCTGATCGGCACCAGCCTGGGCACCGTGTCTTCGGCCTTCATGGCGGCGCACGGCGGCGGGCTTTACGCCGGGGTCCTGCATACGGCGACGATCACCGAGGTCGAGCGGGCGGGCGAGATGCGGGATTTCGATTATGGGCAGATCGGCGTGCCGCAGGCATTCGTGCATCACCGGGACGATCCGTGCGGGGTGACGCGCTATGCGAGCGTCGAGCGGATCGCCGCGAAATTTCACATTCCGCTGGTGAGCGTTGCCGGCGGATCGGATTTTTCGGGGGCGCCGTGCGAGGCCTATTCCCAGCACGGCTTTCGCGGCAAGGAGGTCGAGGTCATGCGGCATATGGCCGGGATCATGACCGGCGGGCGGATCGAGGCGGCGGAGATCCGCTAGGGGTGCGCTGCGGTGGATGCCCATCCTTCGAGACGGGCCTTCGGCCCTCCTCAGGATGAGGCTTCGAGACGGGCCTTCGGCCCTCCTCAGGATGAGGCTTCGAGACGGGCCTTCGGCCCTCCTCAGGATGAGGCTTCGAGACAGCCGCTTCGCGGCTTCCTCAGGATGAGGCTTCGAGACAGCCGCTTCGCGGCTTCCTCAGGATGAGGAAAATAAAATCGGCCTCATCCTCAGGAGCACCGCAGGTGCGTCTCGAAGGATGGGCAACCGCCCCGCCCCGCTAAAGCGGTGGACTTCGCCGGGTTCGTCGCCATATTAGGCCGATCATGGACAGCCTTCCCTTCACCAAGATGCACGGGCTCGGCAACGATTTCGTGGTCATCGACACCCGCCGGCGCGAGCTGCGCCTGAGCGCGGCGCAGGTGCGCGCCATCGCGGACCGCAAGACGGGGGTCGGCTGCGACCAGTTGATCATCGTCGGCACGCCGATGAACGGGCGGGGCAGCCACGGCGCCTCGGGCCGGGGCGAGGCCGATGTCTATATGACCATCCTGAATGCCGACGGCGGCGAGGTCGAGGCCTGCGGCAACGCCACCCGCTGCATCGCCGCCCAGTTGATGGCGGAAAGCGGCAAGCCGGAGGCGGCCATCGAGACGGTGGCCGGCCTGCTGCTGGCCCGCGACGTCGGCGGCGGGCAGATCGCGGTCGACATGGGGCCGGTGCTGACCGACTGGCAGGACATCCCGCTGGCCCATGCCTGCGACACGCTGCATCTGGGCATTGCCGAAGGGCCGCTGGTCGATCCCGTCGCGGTCAACGTCGGCAATCCGCACGCGGTGTTCTTCGTCGCCGATGCGGAGGCCATTCCGCTGGAGATCGTCGGGCCGCGCATCGAACACCATCCGCTGTTTCCCAAGCGCATCAACGTCGAGGCGGCCGAAGTGATGTCGCGCGAGCGCATCCGCATGCGGGTTTGGGAACGGGGCGCCGGCATCACGCGGGCCTGCGGCACGGGGGCCTGCGCGACGCTGGTCGCCGCCCATCGGCGCGGACTGACCGGGCGGCGGGCCGAGGTGGTGCTCGACGGCGGCACGCTGATCATCGAATGGGGCGACAACGGCCGCGTCACGATGACCGGGCCGGCGGCGATAAGCTTCACCGGCACCATCGATCCGTCGCTGCTGGCAGGGGCCGGAACATGAGCGGCGGGACGCGGGTGGTGACGTTCGGCTGTCGGCTGAATGCCTTCGAATCCGAGGTCATGCGGCGCCATGCCGTCGAGGCCGGATTGGACGATGCCATCATCGTCAATACCTGCACGGTGACGGCGGAGGCGGTGCGCCAGGCGCGACAGGCAATCCGCAAGCTCCGGCGCGACCATCCGGACAGCCCCATCGTGGTGACCGGCTGCGCGGCGCAGATCGATCCCGACAGTTTCGCCGCCATGCCGGAAGTGACGCGGGTGTTGGGCAACGCCGAGAAGATGGAGCCGGCGAGCTTTCGCCCCGAGGCGCTGTTCGCCCCCGATGCGCCAAAGGCGCGGGTCGCCGACATCATGACGGCGCGGGAGACGGCGGGGCATCTGGTGGCCGGCTTCGACGGGCGGACGCGGGCCTTCGTCGAAATCCAGCAGGGCTGCGATCACCGCTGCACGTTCTGCATCATTCCCTTCGCGCGCGGACCGAACCGCAGCGTGCCGGCGGGCGCCGTGGTCGAGCAGATCGCCCGGCTGGTCGAGGCCGGCTATCGCGAGGCGGTGCTGACCGGCGTCGACATCTGTTCCTATGGCGCCGACCTGCCGGGACGGCCGACGCTGGGCGGGCTGGTCAGGCGCATCCTGACCCTGGTGCCGGGACTGGCGCGGCTCAGGCTGTCGACGGTCGATCCGGCGGCGGTGGACGACGAGGTCATCGCGGCGCTGGCGGAAGAAGAACGGCTGATGCCGCACCTGCATCTATCAATGCAGGCGGGCGACGACATGGTGTTGAAGCGCATGCGGCGGCGCCACCTGATCGCCGATGCGATGCGGATCGTCGAACGGGCGCGGGCGGCGCGGCCCGACGTGGTATTCGGCGCCGACCTGATCGCCGGCTTTCCGACCGAGACGGAGGCGATGTTCGAGAACGGCCTGCGCACGGTGGAGAGACTGGGTCTGACCTATCTCCACGTGTTCCCCTATTCGCCGCGCCCGGATACGCCGGCGGCGCGCATGCCGCAGGTGGCGGCCAGCTTGCGCCGCGAGCGGGCGGCGCGGCTGCGCCAGGCGGGCGAGGCGGCGCTGGGGCGGTTCCTGGCCGGACGGGTCGGGCGGACCGTGCCGGTGCTGATCGAAGAGGACGGGCGCGGCCGCTGTCCGCAGTATGCGCCGGTGCAGATGGAGGGCACGGCGGCGGCGGGCAGCATCGTGGCGGCGCGCATCGTCGGCGTCGTCGATGGCGGCCTGAGCGGGCGGCTGGCGGCGTGAGCCCGGATAACGGCAGGGCGCAGACCGGCTGGTTCGGCCGGCTGAAGGCGGGCTTGAGCCGCACGTCGGCGAAGCTGGGCGAGGGCATCGTCGGCCTGTTCACCAAGCGCAAGCTGGATCAGGCGGCGCTCGACGAACTGGAGGAGCTGCTGATCGGCGCCGATCTGGGCGTCGGGCCGGCGGCGCGGTTCGTTGCCGAACTGGCGAAGGGCCGCTTCGACAAGGAGATCGCCCCCGAGGAGGTGCGCGCCGCGCTGGCCGAATCGATCACCAAGGTACTGGAACCGGTGGCCAAGCCGCTGATCGTCGATCCGGCGCATAAGCCGCACGTCATCCTGGTCTGCGGCGTCAACGGCAGCGGCAAGACGACGACCATCGGCAAACTGGCGCGCCAGCTTCGCGACCAGGGCCATCGTGTGGTGCTGGCGGCCGGCGATACTTTTCGCGCCGCCGCCATCGAACAGTTGCAGGTGTGGGGCGAACGGGCCGATTGCACGGTCGTCGCCTCGCAGATCGGCGGCGACGCGGCGAGCCTTGCCTACGAAGCCCTGGAGACGGCCAAGGCCCATGGCGCCGACGTGCTGATCGTCGATACCGCCGGGCGGCTGCAGAACAAGAAGGACCTGATGTCGGAGCTGCAGAAGGTGGTGCGCGTGCTGAAGAAGCTCGACCCCTCGGCGCCGCACGACTGCCTCCTGGTGCTCGACGCCACGGTCGGCCAGAACGCCCACAGCCAGGTGGAAACCTTCCGCGCCATGGTGGCGGTCAGCGGCCTGGTGATGACCAAGCTGGACGGCACGGCGCGCGGCGGCGTGGTGGTGGCGCTGGCCGACAAGTTCGGGCTGCCGGTGCACGCGGTCGGCGTCGGCGAGGGCATCGACGATTTGCGGCCGTTCACGGCCCGCGACTTCGCCCGTTCGCTGATGGGGCTGGAGGGGTGAGGTAAAAAGAAATCCTCGTCCTGAGGAGCACCGCAGGTGCGTCTCGAAGGACGGGCAACGATCGCGGTGGCGGCCCACTGTCAATATCGGCGACAATTCCCACCACGATGTTGGTGCAAAAGCCAGCCAGTTGCGGTTGATATGAGAAGGGCCCCGATCGGGGCCCTTCTCATATTTGGTGTTGATCCTGGCTC
>CANITX010000224.1 GCA_947470575.1 Rhodospirillales bacterium | reverse complement strand
CAGCCGCAGCGAGGTCATAGGCCCCAAAGTCCGATTTCTCGACCGTGACGAACTGCGAGGATTGGTACGAGTTGCCCGTCATATCGATAAAAGGCGACATAACCGCTGTCGCCGAAGCGAATGAACCATTCGCGAAACTCAGGCGGCATTTCCTCGAATGGGCGCCCCTTCTCCGGATGCATGGCAAGGGTGTCGACGCCTTGGCGGATCGCGTGGCTGGCGCGTCGTGCGGCACCCGGATTGCGATGTGCAAGAAATTTGTGAAGACGTACTAAGTCTTTTAGGGCGGACGGTGCCCAAATGATCCGTGCCACGGACTATTTGTGTGGAGTTGGCGGATCGGCATCCTCACCCGCTTCTAACCGCGCAAGCCATGCATCGGCTTCCTCGGCTGTCACGTGTTGGCCGGTCGCTTGATATTCTTCCCAGGCAGCGAGCACGTCTTGGCGCAGTTGCTCGCGGCCTTCCTCGCGCGCAACGTATTGTTCGATGGCTTCGCACATCAGCCTATCGGCTGGGCGTCGTTTGGTCGCAGCAAGCTTTTGCAGGCGGGCCTCGACGTTTGTGTCCAGCATCAAACTGGTGTTTGACAGCGCGGTCATGGGCAGATCTCGAAGAGTTTCGAACTTAATTATAGCATACAGCCGGTTGCGCTAAATTGCTTATTCCGCCGCCTCTTCCCCCGCTGCCTCGATGGCTTCCTGGGCGGTGAGCCAAGCGGTTTCCGCCCGTTCCAAGTCCTTCGACAGCATGGCAAGTTCGCGTTGCAGGTCGGCCACCCGGCCGCCGGGGCCGTTGTAGAACATCGGGTCGGCGAGCTTGCCCTGCATCTCCAGCTTGCGCTTGCTCAGCGTCTCGACCGTCTTTTCCGCCTGCCGGGCTTCCTGGCGTAGCGGCGCCAGTTCGGAGCGCGCGGCGGCGCGCGATTTGCGGCGACCGCGACGCACGCTGTTGTCCTCGTCGCCGACGTCATTGCGGCTGCGGCGCTGTTCCAGCAAGTGGCGGCGGTAATCGTCCATATCGCCGTCGAACGGCGTGCAGACGCCGTCGGCGACCAGCCACAACCGGTCGCAGACCAATTCGATCAGGTGGCTGTCGTGGCTGACCAGGATCACCGCACCGGCGAAGGCATTGAGCGCTTCGACCAAGGCTTCGCGGGCATCCACGTCCAAATGGTTGGTCGGTTCGTCGAGCAGCAGGATATGCGGCTTGTCGGCGGTCATCAGCGCGAACAGCAGACGCGCCTTCTCGCCGCCCGACAGATTGGCGGTGACGGTGTCGGCCTTGCCTTGCGCGAAGCCGAAGCGGCCGAGGTGGGCCCGCACGCGGGCCGGCGCCACGCCGGGCAGACGGCGCGCCATATGCAGAAAGGCCGACTGGTCGGGGACCAGTTCCTCGGCTTGATGCTGCGCGAAATAGCCGATGCGCAGCTTGCGCGCCGTGGTGATCGTTCCCGATTGCACGCCCAGCCGCCCGGCCAGCAGTTTCATCAGCGTCGACTTGCCGTTGCCGTTGGCACCGATCAGCGCGATGCGGTCGTCCATGTCGATGCGGGCCCGCAACTTGCGCAGGATCGGCTTGCCCGGTTCGTAACCGACGTCGGCGTCGTCGATGGAGATGACCGGCGGCGGCAGCATCTCCGGCTCCGGCAGGTGCAGGGACAGGCTGGCGTCCTCGACCACGGCGGCGATCGGCTCCATGCGCGCCAGCATTTTCATCCGGCTTTGCGCCTGGCGCGCCTTGGTCGCCTTGGCGCGGAAACGGTCGACGAAGGATTGGATGCGGGCCCGCTCCGCCTCCTGGCGCTCCTTCATCTTCGATTGCAGCATCAGCCGCTCGCGGCGGATGCCCTCGAAGGTGTCGTAATCGCCGGTGTAACGCACCAATGTCTGCTGTTCGAGATGCACGATCTCGTTACAGACCTTGTTCAACAACGAACGTTCGTGGCTGATGATCAGTAGCGTGCCGCGCCAGGCTGCCAGATAGGATTCCAGCCACAGGCTGGCTTCCAGATCCAGATGGTTCGACGGCTCGTCGAGCAGCAGCACGTCCGGCCGCGCAAACAGCGCCGCGGCCAGCGCCACGCGCATCCGCCAGCCGCCGGAGAATTCGTGGCAGGGGCGGGCCTGCGCCGCGTCGTCGAAACCAAGGCCGGCCAGGATGGCGGCGGCGCGCGACGGCGCGCTGTGCGCGTCGATGTCGATCAGCCGTTCGTGGATATGGGCGATCCGGTTGGGGTCGTGGGCGGTATCTGCTTCTTCGAGCAGGGCGGCCCGTTCCGTGTCGGCGGCCAGCACCGTCTCCAGCAGGCTCAACGGCCCGTCGGGCGCCTCCTGGGCGACGCGGCCGACGCGCATACCCCGGCGCATCTCGACGACGCCGTCGTCGGGCACCATCTCGCCGCTGATGACGCGGAACAGCGTCGTCTTGCCACTGCCGTTGCGGCCGACCAGCCCGGCCTTGTGGCCGTCGTTCAGCAGATAGGACGCGCCCTGGATCAAGGTGCGTCCGGCAATGCGTAGGGTCAGGTTTTCGATGCGCAGCATGGCGCGCCTGATACCACGGGCGGGGGTCGGTGCAAACACATGGCGGCGATTTTTTCCGCGGCCCGCATATCGTCTCTGGCTGTTGTCACTCAGGAACGATGGGTATATAACGCGCCGCCGCAAACGGGGGGGCACCGTTCGGCTTATGCCGGCACCCCCTCACGGTTGCTTGCTATTTTCACGTTCCCAACGATGAAAGACCCAGCCATGGCTATCGAACGCACGTTGTCGATCCTCAAGCCGGATGCGACCCGACGCAACATCACGGGGAAGATCAATGCGTTGATCGAAGGTGCTGACCTGCGCATCGTCGCCCAGCGCCGCCTGTGGCTGACCCGGGCCCAGGCCGAGGCTTTCTACGTCGTGCATGCAGAGCGCGCCTTCTATGGCGAGCTTTGCGAATATATGTGTTCGGGCCCCGTGGTGGCACAGGTGTTGGAAGGCGAAAACGCCGTTGCCAAGCATCGTGAAGTGATGGGCGCCACCAATCCGGCCAATGCCGCCGAAGGCACCATCCGCAAGGCGTTCGGCCTGAACGTTCAGGAAAATTCCGCCCACGGCTCCGATTCCACGGCAAACGCCGCCATCGAAATCGCCTTCTTCTTCTCCAAGATGGATGTTGTCGGCTGACGCCGCGTCCCTCGGCATCGTAGGGGCGGGTTTTCAACCCGCCCGCAGCGGTGTTACGGCGGGCTGATCAGGCTTCCCCTGGGTGCGTCAGCGCCCGTGATGTCGGCCCGCTCGCCGTGCACCGTCACACGGCCCTCGGCGATCAAGCGCACCGCCAGCGGATACAGCCGGTGCTCCTGTTCCAGCACCCGCGCGGCCAGCGTCTCGGCGTTGTCGCTGCTGCCCACCGGTACGGCGGCCTGGGCGATGATCGGGCCTTCGTCCATCGTCGGGCGCACGAAATGCACCGTGCAGCCGGTGATCCGCACGCCGGCTTCCAGCACCCGCTCATGGGTATGCAGTCCCTTGAAGGCCGGCAGTAGCGACGGATGGATGTTGATCAGTCGGTCGCGCCAGCGTTCGCAAAAACCAGCGGTCAACAGCCGCATGAACCCGGCCAGGCAGACCAACTGGGCGCCGGATTCCTCGATGCTTCGGGTCAGCGCGGCGTCGAAGGCATCGCGGTCGGAAAAGCCTTTGTGGTCGATGACGCGGGTCGGCAAGCCGGACCGCTCGGCCCGCGCCAAGCCGAAGGCATCGGCCACGTTGGCAATGACCAGCGCGATTTCGGCGGGATAACCCGGCGCTTCGCAGGCGTCGATGAGGGCCTGAAGATTGCTGCCCCGGCCGGAAACCAGGACAGCGAGTTTCAGCCGCGCCATGCCGCGTCCCAGTCGTCCAAGTGCACGGACGGCGTTCCCGCTTCGGCGATCAGTTCGCCAATGCGCCAGACCGTTTCGCCCTGTTCGCGCAGGGTCCGCAGGGCGGTTTCGGCGGCTTCGGGCGCGACGACGACGATCATGCCGAGGCCACAATTGAAGGTCCGCGCCATTTCCGCCGGCGCCACGCCGCCGGCGGCGGCTAGCCAGCGGAACAGCGGCGGCAGGCTCCAGGCTAGGCCGTCGATACGCGCCGAAATACCGTCGGGCAGCACGCGGGGCAGGTTTTCGACGATGCCGCCGCCGGTGATATGGGCCAGCGCATGAATGCCGCCGCCGCGTATGGCGGCCAAGCAGCTCTTTACATAAATTCGGGTTGGCTCCAGCAAGGCGCGGCCCAGGCTGCGCGACCGATCGAACGGCGCGGCTTCGTCATAACCGATGCCGCTCACCTCGACGATCCGACGGATCAGCGAAAAGCCGTTGGAATGCGCCCCGCTCGCGGCAATGCCCAACAAAACGTCGCCAACCCGGCAATGCTGGCCAGTGATCAGCGCGTCGCGCTCGACCGCGCCAACGGCGAAGCCGGCCAGATCGTAATCGTCGGCCTTGTACATGCCGGGCATTTCGGCGGTTTCCCCGCCGATCAGCGCGCATCCGGCCCGCCGGCAGCCCTCGCCGATGCCGCCGACCACAGCCGCGCCTACCGCCACCTCCAGTTTGCCGGTGGCATAGTAATCGAGGAAGAACAGCGGCTCGGCACCCTGTACCACCAGGTCGTTGACGCACATGGCGACCAGGTCGATGCCGACCGTGTCGTGAAGGCCCGAGGCGATGGCGACAGCCAGTTTCGTGCCGACGCCGTCGGTACCGGCGACCAGCAGGGGATCGCGGAAACCCGCGGCTTTGAGATCGAATAGCGCGCCGAATCCGCCCAAACCGCCCATGGTGCCGCGCCGGTCGGTGCTGCGTGCTACCGGCTTGATGGCCTGGACGAGGGCGGCCCCCGCGTCTATATCGACGCCGGCGTCCTTGTAGCTGAGGCCATTCCGCGCCGTTCCGGCCGGCTGGCCGGCGGCAACCTGGCCGCCGAAGGGTTGTTCCCCGCTGATAGCGTTCTCCATATT
>CANITX010000223.1 GCA_947470575.1 Rhodospirillales bacterium | reverse complement strand
TGCTTATACCCGAGATACCAGAGGTCACTGTCAGCATGTCCAAATCGAGGGACCGTCGTTAAATCGGAAATAAAGTCAGTTGGCTCCAAACCGAAAAGGGCAATTGCCTCAGATGCCGAAAGTTCAGCCCAAGGCTCGCCTCGCGTCGGCTCTTTACCTTCGTAGACGGGCCAAATCTTGGCCATGTCTTACCTTCTTTCACATCTATCGTGCTGTGGTACACAATATCATGGAAATGAGCACATAAGCGATCCCAGAAAACTGGCTCTTAATTTCAGAGACTTCCGCTCCACCAAAGAGAGTCCCCTTTTTATATTCTGCCGGCTTCCCTCTACATATTCGGATAGTTCGGCCCGCCACCGCCTTCCGGCACCACCCAGTTGATGTTCTGGGTCGGATCCTTGATGTCGCAGGTCTTGCAGTGGACGCAGTTCTGCGCGTTGATCTGTAGCCGCTTGCCACCGGCCGCCTCGTCGGCGACGAACTCATAGACGCCGGCCGGACAGAACCGTTGCTCGGGGCCGGCGTAGGTCTTCAGGTTGACCGCCACCGGCACCGTATCGTCCTTCAGCGTCAGGTGTGACGGCTGGTCTTCCTCGTGATTGGTGTTGGAGATGAACACCGACGACAGCTTATCGAAGCTGACCACGCCGTCCGGCTTGGGATAGGCGATGGGTTCGAATTCGGCAGCTTGGCGCAACGCCGAATGGTCGGCGTGGTTATGGAACGTCCACGGCGCCCGGCCACGGAAGACATAGGTATCGACGGCGGAATAGGCCAAACCGGCCCAGAGTCCGAAGCGGAAGGATGGCCGGATGTTGCGCGAGCGGTACAACTCGTCCCACACCCAGCTTTTCTTCAAGGCTTCGGGATAGCCGTCGAGCACGGGTGGCGGCATGTCGAGCTTCAAGGCCTCGGCCGCCGCATCGGCGGCGACCATGGCGCTTTTCATCGCCGTGTGCGAGCCCTTGACCTTCGGCACGTTCATGAAACCGGCCGCTGCGCCGATCAAAGCGCCGCCCGGGAATACCAGCTTAGGGATCGACTGAAAGCCGCCCTCGTTCAAGGCGCGCGCGCCATAGGCCACCCGCCGACCGCCTTCGAAAATCGGCCGGATATCCGGATGGCTCTTGAAGCGCTGCATCTCGTCGAAGGGACTGAGATAAGGATTTTCGTAGTCGAGCCCAACCACGAAACCGACCGCCACCTGGTTGTTTTCCTGGTGGTAGAGGAACGAGCCGCCGTAGGTGCGGAAATCCATCGGCCAGCCGGCGGTGTGGATCACCTTGCCCGGCACATGCTTGGCCGGATCGACGTCCCACAGTTCCTTGATACCGATGCCATAGGTTTGTGGATCGCAACCGTCGCGCAGGTTGAAGCGCGCCATCAGCGATTTCGACAGCGACCCCCGGCAGCCCTCGGCAAACAGAGTGTACTTGGCATGCAATTCCATGCCCGGCTGGTAGTTCGCCGTCGGCTTGCCGTCGCGCCCGATGCCCATGTCGCCGGTAGCAATGCCCTTGACCCGCCCGTCGGCGTGGTAGAGCACCTCGGCGGCAGCGAATCCGGGATATATCTCGGCGCCCGCCGCTTCCGCCTGGGCGCCCAGCCAGCGGGTGAGATTGCCAAGGCTGATCACGTAGTTGCCATGGTTATGCATCTGCGGCGGCGTCGGCAGGCGGAAGGAGTGTTTCTCCGTCAGCAACAGGAAGCTGTCTTCGGTGGCCGGCGTGTTGAGCGGCGCGCCCTGTTCCTTCCAGTCGGGAATCAGTTCGTTGAGCGCGCGCGGCTCGAAGACGGCACCCGACAGGATATGAGCGCCGACCTCGGAGCCCTTTTCGACGACGCAGACGCGGATGTCGCGTCCCTGTTCGGCGGCAATCCGCCTCAGCCTGATGGCTGCGGCAAGACCCGCCACGCCAGCCCCGACGATGACGACGTCGTATTCCATCGATTCCCGTTCGGCCACGTCTTTCATGTCCCTATCTGCGTTGATCCGTCCCGTCGATGGCCGGGCTTATAGCATAACCCTTCCACTTCGTTGCGTGCCCATCACAACATCAATTGTACAAATATTGAACTGCCGGAATGACGAGCCAGCCGAAAAATTCGTAGGATCACCCCCGGCAAAGGGCAATCGTGGCCCAGGAAGCAGGGGTCGCGACCAACATACATGCGCATTTTAGCGAGACG
Source organism: Rhodospirillales bacterium (assembly GCA_947470575.1). Taxonomy (GTDB): domain Bacteria; phylum Pseudomonadota; class Alphaproteobacteria; order Rhodospirillales; family CAMCUA01; genus CAMCUA01. The sequence continues at coordinate 2,812 of CANITX010000223.1, read as the reverse complement.
GACCGACCGTTGCCTGTTGGTCCGGGTCGCGGCATTGACCACCGGCTTTAGGGGAAGTCAGGGCATATCCCAATGCTGGGAGCGTCGCCGGAACCGGATACGGAGCAATGGTGTGGTGGCTTGGGGATCGGGAAACTCAGGCAGCAGGGCCCTGTGCCAGCCGCGGCACGCTTCCCCAGCCTTCACCGGTCGCCACCAAGCAGGACACACCATCGGGGCGCGTTGCCAGAATGGTCCACGAGCCTTTTTCAGACGTAAAGATCTCGAATAGGGTGCCGTTGGCGGCTAGACCCATCGAGTTCGGGCGTTCCGCATAGTCGTTGGATAAAGAGTGGACCAAGGATGCGCGGTCGGCACATGCAGCCTGGGCATTCGCCGTTACCGGCAGCATCGCCGCCACGACGAGAACGCCGGCCACAACCGGGTTCAATCCACGTATCGACTTCGACATCAGCAACCTCCTCTTCGCCCGACGGGCATTTCCGAGGATTGTCGCCACTCTTTTCATGGTCCCAGGACGCGGGGCGTTCATATCCAACCATATGACTGCTGCTGAGCAAGACGCGTGCCAAAAAAAATACCGCGAAGGTTTCGAAGCTTGCCGTCACGGCAGGCAACGTGCCGCACTTTATCGGTGCCGGACGCATACGCAGTTTTGGAACGATTGATTATTTATTGACCAAAAATCGGTCTTCGGTTGGACGGGCAAGAACCGACTGAGCGACTGCCCGCGCCCTTAGGGCTTCCGATACCGTCCGGCGATGTCGGCACGCAGACGGGTCAGTGCATAAATCGCATCGACGATTGGGGTCGCGACGCCAGCCAGACGACCGAGTTCGCCGACGGCGCCGAGAATCGCGTCGATTTCGATACTTCGGCCACGCTCGAAATCCTGCAGGGTCGAACTCTTAAATACGCCGAGCGTTGCCGACTCGTCGATTCGTTGTTCGTAGTTGACATCGAGAACCGTGCCAAGCGCGGCAGCAACAGCGCGGACTTCCGCCATCAGGGCGATCAAGGTGGGGCGCAGCTGGGGGTCGGCGCAGATCCTATCCGCGGTTGCGCCGGCGATGACGCTGACCGGATTGGCCCAGGCATTGCCAAGCACCTTTTTCCAGACGGCTGTGCGAATGTCGGGGGTGGCCGCTGTCTCGATGCCGGCAGCGGTCAAGGCGGCGACCATCGCCGTAAGGCGCGGGCTGCTCCGTCCGTCCGGTTCGCCCAATACCAGCCGGGGTTGGGTACAGATCACCACCCCAGGCCGCGGAACAGAAGCACCCATATAGACGACACAGCCGACAGCACGCTCTGCGCCCAGCGCCTGCCAGAGACGCCCGCCGGGATCGACGCTATCCAATTGATGCCTCGCGCCGCCCTGCATGCCGTGGAAATACCACCACGGGATACCGTTGACAGCGGTGACCACCGTCGTATCGGGGCCAATGAGCGGTGCCATGTCGGCCAGCGCGCCGGCGATCCGGTGGGCCTTCATGGCGATGAACAACACGTCCTGAGGTCCGAGTTCGGCCGGGTCGGCCGAAACGCGCACGGGCTTTATGGGATCTTCCTCGACACCGTCTTCGCCGATGACACGGATGCCGCGGGCCCGGATCGCCGCCAAGGTTTCGCCACGGGCCACGCCCGACGCGGCAATGCCGGCCTGAGTCAAGCGCGCCAGCACATAACCGCCGACGGCGCCGACGCCGAAAACACAAAACCGCATGTCCGAAGAAGTTGTGATCGACGTGAACCTTGCTGACCCACCGCCAAAGCCGTGGCGGCACACCGTTGGCGATACTGTAACCTACCCCTGCAACCGGCGTCGAGAACGGCGCGCGCTATTCCTTTTGCGGAACTTCCCGACTCTCGCGGTAGGCGACATAGGTCGCGCTGGCAAAAATCATGAACCCACCGATCCAGGTGAATACCGTCGGCACCTCGAAGAACAGCATGTAACCGATCAGCGCCATCCATACCAGCCGGGCAAAATCGACCGGCATCACGACATTAGTAGGCGCCAGTTTGATGGCGCCCGACATCATCAAGTGGGCCGTCGACCCCAATCCCCCCATGACCAGCAGCCATGGCCACAGGTCCAGCGCCGGCCATTGCCAGACGAAGAGCGCCGGCACCAACGTCACCGGCACCAGCAGGGCAACCATGTAAGCGGTGATGCTCAAAGCGGACTCCGTCGTGCCCAGGCGCTTGATCACCATCACCATCAGGCCGAACGAAAAGGAGGCGACGATCGCCAGGACGGAACCCAGCCCCACTGATTCGAAGCCAGGCCGCAGGATGACGAGGGCGCCGAGGAACCCGATCCCGATGGCCATCCACCGGCGCAGGCCAACGGTTTCGCCCAACAGCACAACGCCCAGCACGGTGGCGAAAATCGGCCCCAGGAAGCTCAGCGCCGTCACCTCGGCCAGGGGCGCGATCGCCAGCGCGTAAAAGAACGACAGCATGCCGATGGCATTCAGCGTCGTGCGCGTAAGGTAAAGCGGCAAGCGGCGCGTGCGCAGCGGCGCCCCTTTGTGGCGGATGAGGATGGGCGCCAGCACCAGAAGCCCAAAGGCATTGCGGAAGAAAGCCACCTGAAAAGGGTGCAGTCCTTCCGACAAATAGCGAATCGTCGCATGCATCAATGAGAAGGAAATCGTCGCCCCGAGCATGAGCAGCATGCCGCGGATGTTCGCCGGTAGAGCGTGATAGGCGGAAAGCAGGCCGCTGATCGGCATCGGAGGTCCTGTGGCGGATCGCGCGGCGGGCCGGGTCGTGACAAGGCAGGCGGCGGAGGGGCAAGAGCGGCATC
>CANITX010000222.1 GCA_947470575.1 Rhodospirillales bacterium | reverse complement strand
CCGGTCAACATGATGACGGGAACCGCCTTGTGCCCGCTCTCCGGCCCGCGCAGGGCCCGCAAGAACTGCAGCCCGTCCATCCGCGGCATCGCAATGTCGAGCATCACCAAGCCGATCGGCCAGGATGCCGAGCGCAGGGCCTTCAGACCGGCCTCTCCGTCCGACGCCTCGACCGTCTGGCGATAGCCGAGGTCGAACAGAATGCGGCAGACGATCTGGCGGATGAACGGCTCGTCATCCACGACCATCACCCGGGTCTTGTTCTCGGTGGTCCGCATCAGCGCTCTATAGGCTGCGAATGTGCGCGGTGACGTGCTCGAACAGGCCCGCCAACGGCGGCATGTTAGCCTCAATCACCGTCCAGTCGCCGTCCTTTCCCGCCTTTTCGAGCACCTGGCCAAGGTCGGCAAGGGCGGTCGCACCGATCGCGCGCGACGCCGACTTCAGTTTGTGGGCCGCGGCACCGACGGCCGCGGCATCGCGGTTGCCGAATGCGCCGTGCAGTTCCGCAACGATGTTGCCTGCTGGCGCTACGTATTCGCCCAGAATCTCGTTGATCGTGGCGATGTCGTCGCCAAACGACTGCTTGAGAAACGTGAGATCGAGTGGGCTGCTGGTCATGCCTTTGGGGTCCGCCGGGGGCGCGCTGTCTGGTGCGGCCTTGGGTGCCGTCCACCGCTGCAACGTGGACTTGAGTTTGCCGATGTCGAGCGGCTTGGCAAGCCAGTGGTCCATGCCCGCGATGCGGAATCGGGCCGCGTCCGCATCTTCCAGGGTACCGGCGATGGCGATAATCGGCAGGTGCCGGCCGGCGGTCTCGCTGCGACGGATCGCCGTCGCAAGCGCCAGTCCGTCCATACCGGGCATGTGGATATCGGTTAGTAGCGCCACGTAGGTCCGGGCGCCCAGCATCGCCAGGGCCTGCTTGCCATCTTCGGCGATCTCACAAGCGTAGCCGAGAACGTTGAGTTGACGGCGGACAATGGCCTGGTTGGTTTGCTCGTCTTCGGCGACCAAGACGATTGGCCTGCCCTCTGGCTCAGCGGCGGCCGCCGCCGCATTCACCGCAGCGGGCACCTGGCCGCCGCCGAGCCTGCTGTGAATGACATCGGCTGCTACCGCGAGTTCTCGGGCGAATGCTGGCATGGCAGACGCGGCGCTCTTGCCCCCGCCGATCGCCTCCTCAAGGTCTGCAGCAGCCGCCTGCAAGGCGACAATACCCAGGTTCCCCGCCGCGCCCTTGACCGAATGCGCCTCACGCTTGGCCCGCTCAACGTCGCCGGCGGCCAGCGCGTCCTCGACCGCGCGGGCGGCGCCCCGGTGCCGCTCGGCAAACGTCTTGAGAAGGCTCAAGAACAGGGAGCGGTTTCCCGCGACGCGCGCCAATCCGCCGGCCACGTCGATGCCGGGCAGATCGGGTAGTGGCACTGGGTCCGGTGCAGCGCCTTGGTCAGGCTTGCTGGTGCGAGCGCCCCCGGTTGAGTGGTATGCGGCCAGGGTGCGATATAGCGTGTGCGGGTCGATGGGCTTGGAGATGTGCCCGTTCATTCCGGCCGCCAGGCAGCGATCACGCTCTTCGGCCATAGCATGGGCGGTCATTGCAACGATAGGCAGGTCCGCGAACCGCGGCTCGGCGCGCAAGCGCGCCGTAGCCTGATAGCCGTCCATTTCCGGCATCTGCAAATCCATTAGAACTACGTCGAACGGCCGGGTGCCCGTACTCGCCAAGAGCCGTTCAACCGCAACCCGTCCATTTTCGGCGACTTCGACGTTGATGCCGACGCCTTCCATCAACTCGGTGGCGACCTGCTGGTTGATGTCATTGTCTTCGGTAAGGAGCACGCGCAGACCGCTTAGATCCCAGACCGACTCAGCAGACCGCTCGGACGTCTCCTTCTTATTTGGAGCAAATACGCCAACCAGAGAGTCGATCAGGGTCGAGTGGTTCACGGGCTTCACTAGAAAGCCCGCCATACCGGCCGTCTCGGCCTCCTCGCGCACTTCCTCGCGGCCGAAAGCGGTGACGACGATCACCGCCGGCCGCCTTAGCAGAGAAGCGTCGGTCTTGATGCGCCGGCCGGCCTCAATGCCGTCGATCCCCTGCATGCGCCAGTCCATCAGGACGACGTCATAGGGATCCTTTGCGTCTTTGCCGCGCACAGCGGCGATCGCCTCCTCACCGGAGGCGACCAGATCGGTGCGCGCCCCCAAAACCTTGAGCAAATCCTCCATCACCTCGCGCGCCGCGGCATTGTCGTCGGCCACCAACACGTGCAGGTGGCCAAGCTTCTCGGGAACGATGCGTCGCTTGGCGTCCGACACGCCGAACCAGGCGGTGAACGAAAACGTGGAGCCGTGACCCGGCTCGCTGTCCACCCAGATTTGGCCACCCATCATCTCGACCAGGCGCTTGGAAATGGTGAGCCCCAGTCCGGTGCCCCCGTACTTCCGGGTGGTCGACGTATCAGCCTGGGTGAAGGCCTGAAACAGCTTGGTGCGCTGCTCGGGCGTCATGCCGATGCCGCTATCCCGGACGGAGAATCGCAGCTGCACCTTGTCACCGGCGCGATCCAGGCGTGTCGCGGTGAGGCGAATCTCGCCCTTCTCGGTGAACTTGATTGCGTTGCTCAGAAGGTTGGTCAGAATCTGGCCGAGCCGGAGCGAGTCGCCGACGAGGACCGGCGGCAGAACGGGCGAGATGTCGAACAGCACTTCGAGGCCCTTGTCGTGGGCCTTCTGGGCGACCACGGTCGTGATGTTCGACATCACGCTGTCCAGCTCGAACGAGGCGTTTTCGAGCTCGATCTTGCCCGCGTCGATCTTCGAGAAATCGAGGATATCGTTGATGATGCCGAGGAGCGACGTGCCGGCGTTGTGGACCTTGGCGACGTAGTCGCGCTGCTTGGCCGTCAGGTCAGTCTTTAGCGCAAGGTGTGCCAGGCCGATAATCGCGTTCATCGGCGTGCGGATCTCGTGGCTCATGTTGGCGAGGAAGTCCGCCTTGGCGCGCGTCGACTGCTCCGCGACTTCCTTGGCGGCGCGCAAGTCCTCCTGCACCGCCTTGCGTAATGAGACATCGCGCACCGACGCGGCGACCAGGCCGGCGCCTTCGATGGGGCTGAGGCCAATCTCGACGGGAAATTCCCGGCCGTCCTTGGCAACTGCGGTGAGCTCGCGATTCTCGCCCATTGCCCGCGCCGATGGCCGCGCCAGAAAGCCGTTGCGCAGGCCGACGTGGCGGCCGTGGTATTTGGAGGGAATCAGGATTTCGATCGGCCGACCGATCAGCTCATCGCGCAGGTAGCCGAACATGGCTTCGGTGGCGCGGTTGACCACCCGGATTGTGCCGGTGGTGTCGACCATGATGGTCGAATCAGGCGCGCCTTCGAGCAGCGCCTTGGACTTGTTGCCTTCCGTTTCGGTCTGCTTGATCAAGGCGCCGATACGCTGCGATAGGACGGACGCCATCCAGTAGGCGGCAGCCCCCCCGGACACCAGCAGGGCAATCACGATCCACGCTTCCGACGCAGTGCCGGGGAGGAAATCGCTTCGTGGTGCGACGGCGACCGTAATGAACTCGCGGTTCCGGAACCGTGCGGGGGAGAAGAAGGCCACCCAGGCTGCGCCCTCGGCGCGGACGCGCACCGACTGTTCCCAGGGCCGCCCAATGCGATTCCATTCATCGAGCGCCGGCCCCGTTACCGTGAAGCGCGAGCGATCCAGAGGCTGCATGAGCACTTGGCGGACAGCAGCAAGGTCGGGCAGCGACGGGGAGGCTGGCGCGGCGATGAGCTTTTCGTCGGGCGTGAGGATTGCCACGCGGCCGCGGGATCGGGCCGTCAGGGAGCGAGTGAACTCCGACAACTCGATCAGTGTCACATCGAGACCGATGACCATCGTTCGTCCGGTCGTCGGATCGCGCCAGCGCGTGGAGGCAGTTATTCCGGGCTCATTGGTGTCGAAGAACGCGTAGGGGTCAGTCCAAAAGATGTCGTGGTCGTCTGCCAGCGCCATTGCCCCGACGTGCCACGGCCGGGTCCTCGGGTCGAAGTCCGCGACTTTCCATTCATCGCGGGGTGCGGCCTTCAGATCGGTCCAGTACAGCCAGTGATGACGGTTTCCGAACTCCGGAACGTTCGTGATCTGGTTTACCCACTCGCCGTTCTCGCCACGCAGCAGGAAATATCCGCGGCCCTGGTCGTCGGCCACGATCACGGCGGTGATTTGCGGACGGTTCAGCAGCACGGGAACAAAAAACCGGTTGAGCTGATCGACGTCATTGAAATCGAGGGCGCCGAATTCGCCCCAGTCTTTGGCGGTAACCAGCACCCGCTCGATCTGCCCGACGAGGCCATTCACGCTTGCCGAAGCTTGGTCGCTCGCCTTTGCCATCTCGGCTTCGGCGAGATCGTCGACGATGGGGCTGACGATGGTCGCGTAGATAGCGCCGCCTAGCGCAAGAAACAGCACGGCGATGATCGCGACGATCTGAAGAAGGATTCGAGTCCGAATCGAAAGCGCGCGCAGCGAAAGGCCCACTCAATAACCCACGAGACCGGAATTCCGGAGCGGCGACGCAATTGCGACCCACCTGATAATCATAGCGCCCTTTTGGGTCCATAGGTGCCGCCAAGCTCCGGACTGGCGTGGTCACCTCGCACCCCCGGCGGCCGGATGCCCATATGACGATTTGCCCCTCGAAGGACCTCGTAAGCTATTGAACTAGTTATCGCATTCTTGATTGTCGGGACGTGCACCACCAGCGCGTCGGCAGAGAAGACACCCTACTCCCGCAAGACGCCTCGGATCTTGTCGGCCAGAGCGTCGGCCATGAACGGCTTGCTAAGGAGTTCAGTCCCAGGATCGAGCAGTCCGTTATGCGTTACGGCGTTCTCGGCGTATCCGGACGTGAACAATATCCGCAGGCCCGGCCGCATCACCCGCGCCGCTTTTGCGAGTTCGACTCCGTTGATGCCACCGGTCAGCACAACATCGGTAAACAGCAAATCGAACGGT
>CANITX010000221.1 GCA_947470575.1 Rhodospirillales bacterium | reverse complement strand
TGGGTCTGGGAACTTTTTTACCGGTGACGGCCGAAGATACGGCCCTGCACCGCATGCACCCAGAACATGCCTCACTCAGTGTGGAGGCGGCTGCTAGTTTGAACGCGGTACATCAGAGGGGCGGCCGTGTTGCCGCTGTCGGCACCACTTGTCTTCGTACGCTCGAAAGTGCGGCGGACGAGGGCGGGCAGTTAGGGGTCTTAGAAACCAACACTGATATTTTTATTACACCGGGCTACCGATTTAGGGCAGTTGACGTGTTAATGACCAATTTTCACTTGCCACGGTCGACCCTCTTCATGCTGGTCTCGGCCTTTATGGGGCATGAGGTCATGAAGGCGGCCTACGCCGAGGCCATAGTTCGCGACTACCGCTTCTATTCCTATGGCGATGCCTGCTTGCTATTGAAAACGACATGAACGCATTTCGCTTCGAACTGCTAGCCACGGATGGCGCTGCCCGCACCGGCGTGATCCATACACCGCGAGGTGAAATCCGTACCCCCGCCTTCATGCCGGTGGGTACCGCTGGCACGGTAAAGGCCATGCTGCCCCAGAGCGTTCGCGAAACTGGTGCCGATATCGTGCTGGGTAACACATATCACCTGATGCTTCGGCCAGGCGCGGAGCGCATTGCTCGGCTAGGAGGCCTGCACAAATTCATGGACTGGCAGCGGCCGATCCTTACTGATTCCGGTGGCTTCCAGGTGATGTCTCTGTCTTCTTTGCGTAAGATTACGGAAGAGGGGGTGCGCTTTCAGTCCCACATTGACGGCCATGCCGAATTCTTGTCTCCCGAGCGGGCAATGGAGATACAGCGGCTGCTGGGCTCCGACATCCAGATGGTGCTGGATGAGTGCCCGGCGTTACCCGCCGAAAAGTCGGTAATAGAGAAATCCCTGGCCATGTCGATGCGCTGGGCGCGCCGCTCGCGCGACGCCTTCAATCTGCAGGCCGACGAGGAGCGCAGTGGTCGGGCCTGTTTCGGCATCGTCCAGGGGGGTACCTATCCCGACCTGCGCCAGCGGTCAGCAGAGGCCCTGCAGGAGTTCGGCTTTGACGGCTATGCCGTTGGCGGCCTGGCGGTTGGAGAGCCACAGGCAGCGATGTTCGAGACCCTGGAAGGGACCGTCCCGCATCTACCGACGGGAAAGCCGCACTATCTGATGGGCGTGGGTAAGCCGGATGACATTGTCGGTGCGGTGCTCCGCGGTATCGATATGTTCGACTGTGTGCTTCCAACCCGTTCCGGGCGCAACGGCCAGGCCTTTACCTGGGAGGGGACGATAAACCTCAAGAACGCCCGGCATGCCGACGACCCCGCGCCGCTCGACCCGGCCTGCCGTTGCCCCGCCTGCCGGCAGTTCAGCCGCGCCTATCTTCACCATGTCTTCAAATCGCAGGAAATCATCGCGTCGATGTTGCTGACCTGGCACAACCTGACCTTCTACCAGGATCTGATGTCCGGCTTGCGTGACGCCGTTTTCGGCGGGCGGCTGGGGGAATTCGTCACCATGTTCAACGGCCGGCGGGCGGCGACGCTGCCGACATAAAAGCCATTGTTTTTAGGTCCCTTGTAAAAGCGCAATTTGCCTTACAGGACGGAATGGAATGCCAAGGCGGAAGCCGTATAAAACACGGCCAGGCCAGCCATCATCCCTAGCCAAGTCTGGTCTCGACCCGCGTGATCATTGTAGCTCGCGCGAAAGCTGCTGAGGATATGGCTTTCGTGCCAGGTATCGTGCGGGTCTTCGCAGTAGATTGTCATGGCGTTCGCCAATGTAATCGATGCAACAATATGTGTACCCTCTTGTTCCGTTAACGGCACGATGAAATCGTGGCTGCGATGCACCAATAATCTGCTGCAACGAAACGACTCGATGCAGCGCCGTTCATCATTAAACGAGCAGGCCAACAAAAGCGGAAATCCCTGTTTGACGTTTTCGCTTCAAACGCTCGGCGTTAAGTATCGCCTGAATGCCGGCCAGCGTCTTGTCGATATCGCTGTTGACGATGACATAGTCATACTCAGGCCAATGGATGATTTCATCGGCAGCCTTGGCCATGCGACCCGCTACCACCTCGTCACTGTTCTGCGCTCGGCTGCGCGAGCGCCGCGCGAGTTCGTCCTGGCTGGGCGGCAGAATGAAGATACTAACTAAGTCGTCGCGCATATTTTCCTTCAGTTGGTGCGTCCCCTGCCAGTCGATGTCGAACAGCACGGCGCGCCCGCCAACGCCTCATCCACCAGGTGGGATGGCGTACCATACCGATTGCCGAAAAACTTGGGCATGCTGAAGAAATTCTCCTGCCTACACCCAGTCAACGAAATCCTCATGCCCGATAAAATTGTAGTCCTTGCCATGCTGTTCGCCGGGACGCATTGCGTCAGGTCGTTGCGCTGACGGACATGTGAATACTGCTATCCGATGCCAGCAGTTTTTTTCGCCAGTGTCCCCTTGCCTGCGCCGCAGGGCGAGGAAATCCCCATCATTAGGCCGCGGCGCGAGATACTTTCGTTCGACATTCCGGATCATCTTCTTTGCGATGCTTGCGGCTTGCCCCGCGGGATCACGGCGTTTGCCGTGAATTTGCCCTGGATAGCTGCGTAGCTGAAGACTTGTGTCGCAGCGAGGTCCGCTTCTTGCCGGGGCAGCCAATTTGGAGATGACCCGGAGGCCCCGTTGACATGAAGGTTATGGCTCACTTCCCGGTTGATACCATATCAGGGTCATCCGCACTGCGACATTGGTGGGGGGCGCCAGGTCTCGCATCACCACAATTTGTGCAGTTGACGGCCTAGTCGCCTGCTAAATAGTTCGGCTTTTAGTGGGAGCCCATAGCTCAGCGGTAGAGGGTCTGACTTTTAATCAGAGGGCCGATGGTTCGACCCCATCTGGGCTCACCAACCGGGTTCCCCGCGCGAGGATTTGATGGAAGACCTGCCTCCCCATGCCCAGCCTTGCTGGGTTCTGGAAAGCCGGGAAATCTTCAATCTCCCGGTGTGGGCCCTTATCTCCGTGGACACCGTGGCGCTGCCGTCCGGCCAGATTGTCGATGACTATTGGCAGATCAAGCTTCACGTTTCCGTCGTCTATGCACAGACGCAGAACGGTGAGATCCTGTTGCTGGAGGAGTATCGGCATGGCGCCCGTAGGTGCGGTCTGGAATTTCCCGCCGGGCGCCTGGAAGAGGGCGAGGATCCGCTGATGGCGGCGCAGCGTGAGTTGCTGGAAGAAACTGGCTATCATAGCGAACAGTGGGAATCCTTGGGCAGCTACGCTCTTTCCAGCACCCAGGGCGTGGGCGTAGGGCATGTTTTCCGTGCCGATGGAGCGGTTCATGTGCAGGAGCCCTGTTCCGGAGACCTGGAAATCGTTCAGCTTCAGCTGGTTTCGAAGGATCGTTTGCGCCAGACGGTGCGGAACGGCGAATTCACCACCCTCTATCATCTCGCCGTCATCGGTGCGGCGCTGTTCCACTAGGTCAGATCTGCGGCTGTGTCGCCGCGTCGGGCCGGACGGAGGTCCCGAAATAACGGTGGCCCAACTGGATGGTCGGCGCTTCCACCAACCGATAGAAAAGCGCAGCTACAGGCAGGCATGTGAGAAGCGTGACAACGATTCCCAAGGCAGGGCCCAACAGGCACCAAAGTACGAGAAACAAAACATAATGGCTGAGGTAGAGGCTGAACGAAACGCGCCCCACCCATAATAGGGGCGGCCAATGCAGCGCCCGCCGCACGAACGTGTGACCTGCGGCAAGCAATATCATTCCTGCTGCACCCAGGCCCTCCAGCAAATGCATGGTGCCCTGATGGCTGCTTATCCGGGGACCAAAGCTGCCATCCGCGTTGAGCAGAACAAGGGACGCCAGGAACAGAAACGCGTCGCCAGCGGCGCCAGTTATCTCTCTGAGACGAGAAAATGCGGGATAGGCTAGTGCAGCTGACGCGCCCAGCACAAAAAAGCTCCCATAAGCTAGCGTGCCAGCCAGAGAGAGTTCGAACTGCCCAGCAAAAGTATCCAATGAAGCTTGCGGTACATAATGGAAGGCGGGAATTGCGATTGCGAACGAAGCCGCAAGGCATACCAAGGGAGATGTCCGCAACAACAAGAGCATGAGCAAGGGGAAGATCAACGAAATTCTGATCTCGTGAACCAGCGACCACACAACGCCATTGATGTGGAAGCTGTCGCTGCCGCCGGCCAAAGCCATTTGCTGTGCGATCAGCTTTACGGGCGCTGGGTGCATCCAGGAAATGCCCGGCACTAGGCCAACAGTCCGCATCATGACGTCTCGCGCGACCAAAGCTACAAACAGCGCCGCGAGATAGGGCAGGTAGAGGCGGCACAGTCGCCTGCCGGCAAAGGTCCTCCACGCTGGAGCCGCGCCACGCAGAAAGGGCTGCGCCAGTACGTAGCCGCTCAGAACGAAAAACAGCAGCACTGCTTCTAAGCCGGCCCAAGTCAGGCGCAGCGGCAGATAGCTGGTGACAGCGCGGGCGGTATTTATCCAGCCAGGAAGGCCCGGGATCACTTTCCAGGGTTCGGCGAACACATCACCGATAGGATGGGGCAGCGCCTCTATGACATGACACAGAACCACCACCATCGCCGCGACGCCACGCAGGGAGTCAAGGGATTCCACGCGGTGGACGCTGGTGCCGGCTGAATGCCGTAAAGCCCCGGCGGCAAGACAGGCTGGCGCGGACGCCGGCCGGTCACACCACGAAAGCATCGGCGCCCGGCTTTTTCAGCATACGGCGAATGGCGATGCGCACGGATTCGTCCGAGCTCTTGCGGGAGTTCCAGCCCAGCTTCGACATTTTGTCGACGGTGAAATGCACGCGCGGCTGGTCACCCGGCCAGGCACGCTTGACGCCTTCAATCCGGATTTCCGTGGTATCTGCAAGACCAATTTCCTCGACCACGATGCGCGCGATGTCGACGACGCGGGAAATGGTGGGCGTGCCGAGATTGAAAATGCCGCAGGGCGCGTCTTCCGTCGGCTTGAAATGCCGGAACCCATAGGCCATGCCGTCAATGCACTCTTCGACAAG
>CANITX010000220.1 GCA_947470575.1 Rhodospirillales bacterium | reverse complement strand
TGGTGACGCCAGGCTGCACGAAGCGCTCGCCGGAATCGAAATCGATCAAGCCGGCGGCGATCTTCAGCAGCGTCGACTTACCCGATCCGTTGCGCCCGACCAGGCACAACCGTTCGCCGGACGACACCGACAGCTCCGCCCCTTCCATAAGGGGTGTGCCGCCGAAGGTCAGATGAATATCGCGAAGGAACAGGATGGGAGGCGCCATGGCGCCCCGGTGTAGCGTTGCCGGTCGGAGGCAGCAAGCCCCTTGCATTCAGATTCGGCGATAGGGGGTTGGACGGGCGTGTCTTCGGTAGCTGGCTTTTGCTATGTCCCGATATAGAATGTCCATGCATGAAAATGGTCTTCAGAATCGCCCGGGCGGCAAGAGTTGAATGGGTATGCGCCACGACCGCTACCGTTCTGTTGGGCGCTTGCGCGTTCAGCGATCCGCCGCCGGCGCTGCCGCCCGAGAACGATCCGCCCCCGCTCGCAACGCCCCCCGTCGCGGCGCCTGCGGCGAAGCCCGCGGTGGTGGAAAAATCGCCGCCGCCGCTGCCGCCCTTTGCAGCGCCGCCGCCGCCGAAGCCATAAACCTTGCAGGTCGCCGCCGTCCCGCAAGTCATCGTACCTGCGCCGCCGCCGTTGGCAACGCCTCGGCCCGAAGCGCTGATCGGCCTCGACCCCGTCCAGACCGAGGGTCTTTTGGGCCCCCCCAGCGCCATACGCGAACAAAGCCCGGCGACGATCTGGAGCTATACGACAACCAACTGCCGTCTCGACCTGTTTTTCTATATGAACATGGCTTCCAAACGACTCAGCGCCCTTTCTTACGATTTGAAACATCAGGATGGGCAGTCCAACGACGTGCTGGCCAGTCAATGCCTGCGTCAATTGACGGAGGCGAGACGCGATGCCGCCCGCTGATGCCACGCCCCAAGGAGGGTCAATCGCCCTTGTCGATGACGACGTCCTGTTTCGCGAATCCGTCGAACAAAACTTGCTGGATGTCGGATTTCGGGTGCGGGTTTTTGGCGATGGTCCCTCGATGCTCGACTATTTTGCCGGTGGCGAGCTTGTCGATTTGATTCTGCTCGACTGGAAAATGCCGGCCATGAATGGCATCGAGGTGCTGCGGCGTCTACGTACCACCCACCCGAATATCCCCGTGATCTTCCTGACCGTCCTCGGCGACCAATTCTACGAGGAAGCCGCATTGCAAGGCGGCGCCGTCGATTTCGTGGAGAAGTCGCGAAGCTTTGGCATTCTGCGCAAGCGCATCGACTTGATTTTATCGGGGGTCAGGAGTCCGTCCGTCGCCAATAAAAAGCCGGACAGGGAGACATCCCTCAGACTTGGCAGCCTTGGGTTGGATGTAGACGGCGGGCGGGCAACTTGGCGCGGTAAGCTGTTGGCGCTCAGCCTCACCGAGTTTCGTATGCTTCACCTCTTGGCCCAACGGGCCGGACGGGACGTGCGGTATCGCGATATCTACGACATCGTGCACGGCGAGAATTTCATCGCCGGCGAAGGTGAGGAAGGATATCGGGCCAACGTCCGCACCTTCATCAAGCGCATCCGTCAGAAATTCCGCGACGTGGATGCCACGTTCGACGGAATCCAGAACTATCCGGGATTCGGTTACCGCTGGATTGGCGATGGCCATCCGGAAGGTTGAAAATTTGGGCGTGTTGCTGTGGCTGAGCCGCTCGTTCGCCGCGAAGTTCGCCATGTTGATGGCTATTTTTCTCATCGTGCCTGTCCTGCTTTACGGCGAGTTTCGCGCCGCCGATGCGGAAAAGAATGCGCTCATCGGTCGCAGCGTCCAGGAGGAGGGTCGGCTGATCGCCCGTAGCCTGCTGCCTTTGCTTGAAACCTTTCAAGGCGGCGCGGCCAACCAATTGGTCGAGACTGTGGAGCGGTTGGGCCAAGGTTCGACCAATGTGAAGCTGCTATTCCGCCCGCAGGTCGCCGGCGATCCGGAGAGCTTTTTTTACGTCGCCTCCGCGCCGCGGGTGTCTCATGACTATCTGGAAGAGGAACGCCAGAAGCTGCTGAACACCGGCTTGCTCGCCAAGCTTGCCGAGTCCTGCGAAGGCGAATATCCGCTGGCCCATCGCTATACCAACCCGGCCGGACGCGAGGAATTGCTGACCTCGATCACGCCGGTCAACATCCGTGCAGGCTGCTGGGCCATCATAACGTCCCATGCGACCGCCGACCTGCTGGGGTCTTCGCTCGGCCAACCCTATTGGCAGACGGCCGAGGTCCGCATTGCGGTTGCCGTTTATGTCATGATGGCGCTGGTGGTGGTGTCGATATTTGGCGGCATCTGGCGCAACCTATATCGTTTTGAAATTCTGGCCCGCCGCATCCGCACGGCCGGATCGGCGAATATTTCGTTCCGCGCTTTGAACCGTATTCCCGAATTGGATCGGGTTGCCCACGAGTTCGATCAATTGGTCGAAAGCCTGCATGAAACGGCCCGGCGCATCCGTGAAGCCGCCGAAGAGAATGCTCACGCCTTGAAAGCCCCGCTAGGCGTCATCGCTCAATCGTTGGAGCCGTTGAAGGCCGGCGAACGCGGCGACGATCCCCGCCGCCGTCGGGCCATAGACTTTATCGAACTATCGGTCGATCGTTTGGATGCGCTGATCTCGGCCGCCCGCCGAATGGACGTGGCTGCAGCCGCTTCGATCACCCCCAGCCTGCGCGATGTCGATCTCTCTCAGTTCGTCGAGCGCATGGCGGCGGCCTACGCAGAAACCCCCAACGCCGGCAACGTCCGGGTGGTGGCTTTGGCGGAGCGTCAGGTCCACGCTTGGGCCGATGACGATCTGCTCGAAAGCCTGCTGGAAAACGTCATCGACAATGCCGTCAGTTTTTCGCCGCCGGGTGCAACCGTCGAGGTCCATGTCCGGGCGGATGGCGAATGGGCGAGCATCCGTGTCGAAGATAGTGGTCCGGGCGTGGCGCCGGCCGAGCTTGAGCGTATCTTCGAGCGCTATGTGTCGATCCGCGAACGCCGCGGTCCCGACAGGCTTGCCGGTGCGCCTCTGCCGGGGGGTAACTTTGGCATTGGTCTCTGGGTGGTGCGTCGCAACGCCGAGGCGATGGGCGGTAAAGTCGATGCCGAAAACCGCCCATCTGGCGGTTTTCGCTTTATTCTCAACCTTCAACGGAAGCGTTGAACGCCACTTGGCGCTTGCACCGGATCGAACCAAGCCATTCCCGACGTCGCTACGATGGCGCCAATAGCGATGAGCGGCTATCCGCCGTCGCCGTCGTTTTCAGCATCGAACTCGATTCGCGATCCGAGCAGTAGGCCATTCTTTTGCCTTGATCGGCAGATAATCGGCGTCGGCGAAAGTACCTGGGTGGGAACAGCGATACGAAAGAGCGTTCAATGACCCCTCTGTGCATTTGCCCACGGTGGACCCGCAGCGACTGGAGAGGTTGAGCATGATCAAGAAGCAGCGCGCATGGTTGGGAGCGGTGGTCTGTCTGGGAATAGTGACTGCATACGCGGCTGGTATTTTTCACCGTCCTGGGGTCATCGACGTCGGCGCGTGTGGCGTGGCAGGCGAAATTTCCGACGCTGCCGAAGGTGAATACACGGCGAACCCGGCCGATTATCCGTTGGCGGGGGTACGTGGAGGCGATGGCGCGCCCCGGTACTATGTCGAAGCCTTTCCAGATATCGCGGATGAAGGTCTACCGGTCGAAGAGCGCAAGGATGTCTTCCTACGCGCCATGCTGCCCCTGGTCTTGGCGGTCAACGAGTCGCTGCAAACGCAGCGCCACATGCTTCTCCGGTTGGCGGCATGCCAGGACCGGGGCGATGAACTGACAACGGCAGCGCTCGATTGGCTCAACGAGATGGCTGAACGCTACAATACCAAGCCGGTGCCCAAGTTGCTGTTGCAGAGAGTCGATATCGTTCCCCCCGCCTTGGCGTTGGCCCAGTCCGCCATCGAAAGCGGTTGGGGTCAGTCGCGCTTCGTTCGCGAGGGCAATGCCCTGTTCGGCGAACATTTGACCGGTCCGGCAGGCGGTCTCAAGCCTGTCAGCCTGCGCGAGGATACCGACGTGCGCGTCGCCGCCTTCGAACGGCCGATCGATTCGGTGATTGCCTACGCCCGCAATCTCAACACGCATCGCGCGTATGCGGAGTTTCGCCGCCAACGTGCGTCCATGCGGACGACGGAACGGCCGCTGGACGCTGTCCGGCTTGCAGGTACCCTGCATCGTTATTCGGCGCGGCGCGGCGCCTACGTCCGCGATATACGCGCCCTTATTGCCGCCAACAATCTGACCGATTTCGATAGGGCATGGCTTCGCGCCGGCGATGAGGGATCGCGGTAATCGTTTGCCCTGCGGCGATGAGATTTCAAAGGCGTGGCGGGTGGCGCAGGACGAATTTGGCAGATAACCATCCGTTTCGTCCTATGTCGGGAATCCTTACGTACTTTCCCGTACAAAAGACCCAAAAGTGTCAGGTTTTTTTACAATGACGCCGGATGAGGTGCGGACGAGTCACGCCTTACCGGTTGATTTCATACGATTTTCAATTTTGGCACAGGCCTTGCATATATTTCAGCAACCAGAAGCCGAAAAAAGGCTGGGGGAGGGTCGCTCTTTTTGTCCCGATAACTGCGACCTGGGGGCTAGATCATGACCAAAAAGCTTAGCGCATCGCTGTGCTTGGTGGCCTGTATCGGTTTGATGGCCGCGTATACCGTCGG
Source organism: Rhodospirillales bacterium (assembly GCA_947470575.1). GTDB lineage: Bacteria > Pseudomonadota > Alphaproteobacteria > Rhodospirillales > CAMCUA01 > CAMCUA01. The sequence goes on along the minus strand of CANITX010000220.1, from coordinate 384 downwards.
TATTCCGTCTCGCCCGGCCAATAAGATAACGGCGCGAGAATGCGGTGCTTCGGGTGGTTACGCCGACGACATCTTTGACCAACATGCGGCGGCATTGGCTGACTATCTGTTGGCCGACGTGCGCGGCGGCGAAGGTGCTCCCCGCCATTTCGTGGCGACCTTTGCCACGGTCACCAACAACAGCCAGCGGGTTGAAGAGCGCAAGGACACCTTCCTGCGCGCCATGTTGCCGATGGTGCTGGCGGTCAACGATTCTTTGCAACTTCAGCGACAGCTTCTCGTCCAGTTGGATAAGTGCATGCATGACGGCGCCAACGTGACGCCCGCTGCCTTCGACTGGCTCAACGAATTAGCCGAGCATTACAATGCGGAACCCCTACCCGA
>CANITX010000219.1 GCA_947470575.1 Rhodospirillales bacterium | reverse complement strand
TCGTGCGCGGTGTCCGTCATGGCGATATTGCTCGGCGCCCTATCGTCGCCAATCATATCGTCGCCGGCTCCTTGGATGATTTCGAGGGAGACGATGCTCTGCTTATCGGCAGCCGCTTGGCCGAGCGGCTCGGTATTGGCGTTGGCGACCGACTGACGTTGATCTCGCCGAAAGGGAATGTTACGGCCTTTGGAACCGTACCGCGCATGCGCGCTTATCGGGTCGTGGCGACATTTCAAATCGGGATGTTCGAATACGATTCAAGCTTTGTATTTATGCCTTTGGACGCCGCCCAGGTCTATTTCGATATGCCTGAGGCAGTGACCAATCTCGAAGTGATGGCGGATCATCCCGATCATGTATCGGAGGTACGGCGCGGTATCACGGCCGTTGTCGGGCCACAGGTACGGCTTCACGATTGGCAACAGGCCAATGCCAGTTTCTTTAACGCCATTCAGGTCGAGCGGAACGTCATGTTCCTGATCCTTACGTTGATCATTCTGGTGGCGGCCTTCAACGTGGTGTCTAGCATGATCATGTTGGTCAAAGACAAGGGGCGGGATATCGCCATCCTGCGTACCATGGGGGCGACCCGCGGGATGATCTTACGTATTTTCTTCCTGAGCGGAGCCAGCATCGGTGTCATCGGCACGCTGGCCGGCTTGGCTTTGGGACTGTCCTTCGCTGCCAACATCGAGTCTATCCGCCAAGGTATCCAGTTGCTCACGGGTAACGATCTGTTCGCCGCCGAAATCTATTTCTTGTCGCAGCTGCCTGCCGTTGTGGACCCTCGGGAGGTTGCGACGGTGGTGGCTATGGGTTTGGGTTTGTCGTTCCTGGCGACCGTATATCCTTCATGGCGTGCCGCCCGTACCGATCCGGCGGAGGCCTTGCGCTATGAGTGAGCGTGCCCCCGTTCTCGAGTTGAAGGGAATTGTCCGGACCTTTCGGCAGGGATTGGTCAAGCTGCATGTCCTGCGTGGAGCCGATCTTACCGTTCGAGAGGGAGAAATCGTCGCCTTGGTTGGTCCGTCGGGGGCGGGCAAATCGACTTTGCTGCACATCGCCGGTTTGTTGGAGAAGGCGGATTCCGGAGATGTGATGATCGCGGGCCAATCCTGTATCAAACTGGACGACGATGCGCTTACCGGCATTCGTCGGGACAAGCTTGGATTCGTCTACCAATATCACCATCTACTGCCGGAATTTTCCGCTCGTGAAAATGTCGTCATTCCGCAAGTTATTGCCGGGCGCTCAAAGGCGGAAGCTCGCGTCCGCGCCGATGAGATTTTATCTTGGATGGGGTTGTCGGACCGCGCCGATCATCGTCCGGCGCGCCTGTCGGGTGGCGAACAGCAGCGGGTCGCCATTGCTCGAGCCATCGCCAATACGCCGCGGCTTTTGTTGGCTGATGAGCCGACCGGGAATCTCGACCCTGAAACAGCCGCCGAAGTTTTTGAAATATTGCTGCGGTTGGCGCGGGGGGCTGGATTGGCTGCCCTGATTGCTACCCACAACATGGATCTGGCGGCGCGAATGGACCGGATCATTCGCCTTGGCGACGGCCGACTTATGCCGGCGTAACCTGTAGGTTAGCCCCTAATCATTGGGGGGGGGCAGCGTCGATACCGCAATATCTGGCAATCTGTGGCTGACAGTCGAGGCCTACTGTGGGATCATTCCCGACATGACCCATGCTCCTTTCGTGCATTTGCGCGTTCATACTGCATACTCTTTGTCGGAGGGTGCGATCCGGATCCCCGATCTGGTCGCGACTTGCCGCAAACTAGGCATGCCGGCCGTGGCTATCTCCGACACCGACAATCTGTTCGGAGCCATGGAATTCTGTTCAGCTTGTTCCCAGGCCGGTATTCAACCGATTATTGGCTATCAACTGAGTCTGGCGCCTCATGGCGATGCCGAACGTCGAGTCAACCCGGTTCGGATGCGTCCGGAGAGCTTGGTGCTTCTGGTGCAGAACCAGACCGGCTACGCCAACCTGCTGAAGGTAATCCGCAAGGCTTACCTGGATCACGGTGCGACGAATGATCCGCACCTGCCTTTGGAAACTCTTGCCGAACACGGCGACGGTCTGATTTGCCTGACGGGGGGTGTTTCTGGGCCTCTCGGCAAGCTATTGCTCGATGGACAAATTGCAGCAGCGCATTCCGTTCTCGACACGCTGCAGCAGATTTTTCCCGGTCGCCTTTACATCGAGATTTCTCGACAGGGACGGGAAGGCGAGGCGGCGTTAGAGCCGCGCTTGCTGGACTTGGCCTACGATCGCGGCTTGCCGCTGGTTGCGACCAACGAAGCGTTTTTTCTTGGCGAGGATATGTACGAGGCGCATGACGCGCTCCTTTGTATCGCGGACGCAACTTACGTTTCGCAACAAGCGCGTCGGCGTGTAACGCGCGATTACCGTCTGAAAAGCCCCGATGAAATGCGCGCCTTGTTTGCCGATCTGCCCGAGGCTGTAGACAACACCCTGGTGATCGCGCAGCGTTGTGCTTTCATGGTTGAGAAGCGCGACCCCATTCTGCCGCTGTTCCCGTGCGAGCAAGGGTTTACCGAGGCAGATGAACTGCGGGCACAGTCGGCGGCGGGCCTGGAACAACGGCTGCAAAATCAAGTCCTCACTGCCGAGATGGACGATCAGGCCCGCGATGATGCGGCGCGGCCGTATCGCCTGAGACTCGATTACGAACTCGATGTCATTATCAAGATGGGCTTTGCCGGCTACTTTCTCATCGTCTCGGAGTTCATTCGGTGGTCCAAATCTGCCGATATTCCGGTAGGGCCGGGACGCGGTTCGGGTGCCGGTTCGGTGGTTGCCTGGGCGCTGACCATTACCGACCTCGACCCGTTACGCTTCGGCCTGCTGTTTGAACGGTTCCTCAATCCCGAACGCGTGTCGATGCCGGACTTCGATATCGACTTTTGCCAGGACCGGCGCGACGAGGTCATCCGTCACGTCCAGGAGCGATACGGCCGCGACCGGGTGGCTCAGATCATTACCTTCGGCAAGCTTCAGGCACGTGCTGTTCTGCGCGATGTTGGACGTGTGCTCGACATGCCCTATTCGCAGGTCGATCGCATTTGCAAGATGGTGCCCAACAATCCTGCCAGCCCGGTGACCTTGGATCAGGCCGTGGCTGCCGATCCCCAGCTTCGCCAAATGGTCGATGGCGAAGAGGACGTCGGCCGCTTATTTACCCTGGCGCGCAGACTGGAAGGTCTCTATCGGCACGCATCGACCCACGCGGCCGGGGTGGTCATCGGCGACCGGCCGCTCGACGAACTGGTGCCGCTCTATCGCGATCCGCGCTCCGATATGCCGGTCAGCGGGTTCAATATGAAATATGTCGAGCAGGCCGGACTGGTGAAGTTCGATTTTCTCGGGCTCAAGACGCTGACCGTGCTATCGGCGGCCATGAAGATGTTGGGCAAGAACGGTGTATCCGTCGATCTGGCGGCCTTGCCGCTCGACGACCGAGAAACCTTCGCCATGATGAGCCGTGGCGACACGACCGGCATGTTCCAATTGGAAAGCGCGGGTATGCGCGACGTGTTGCGTAAGCTTCGCCCCGATACCTTCGAAGACATCATTGCCGTGGTGGCGCTGTACCGTCCCGGACCGATGGATAACATCCCAAGCTACATCAAGCGCAAACACGGCGACGAGCAGCCGGATTATCTGTATCCGACGCTGGAAGGCATTCTGAAAGAGACGTTCGGCATTATCATCTATCAAGAACAGGTGATGCAGATCGCCCAGGAATTGGCCGGTTACAGCCTCGGCTCCGCCGATCTGTTGCGTCGTGCCATGGGCAAAAAGATCAAGTCCGAGATGGATGAGCAGCGGCAGATATTTGTTGACGGCGCTGTGGCGCGCAGCGTGCCCAAGGATCGGGCTTCCTATATTTTCGATCTGGTGGCGAAGTTTGCCGGCTATGGATTCAACAAGTCTCATGCCGCGGCCTATGCGTTGGTCGCTTATCAAACCGCCTATTTCAAAACGCATTACGCTTTAGAATTCATGGCGGCGTCGATGACGCTGGATATCAACAATACGGATAAGCTGAACAGCTTCCGTCAGGAGCTGTCGCGCCTCGGGATTCGCTTGCTGCCGCCCGATATCAATATTTCGACTTCGATATTCAGCGTCGAGCGGGGGACGCGCGACGCCGGTGAGGGCGGTGCTATTCGTTATGCCTTGGCAGCCATCAAGAACGCCGGGGCGGCAGCGATGCAGGCGATTGTTGCCGAGCGTGAAAAGAACGGTCCGTTCAAAAGTGTCGCCGACTTCACCCGACGCATCGATCCTCACACGGTCAATAAGCGATTGATTGAGAATCTCGCCCGCGCTGGAGCCTTCGATCGGTTGGAGCCTCATCGGCGTCGGGTGTTTGAGGCCGCGGAGGCCATTATGCGGCATGCCCATGCGGCGGCCAACGAACGGGGAAGTAATCAATTGGGTTTGTTCGGCGGGGCGGCTTCGGCGGAGATCCCGGGCCTAAGCTTGCCGAATGTGCCGGAATGGCCACCGGTCGATCGCCTGAGAGAGGAATTCGATGCCATCGGATTTTACCTTTCGGCGCATCCGCTCGACGCCTTCGCTCTAAGTCTCCAACGTGTGCAAGCCAAACCCTATGCAGAGATTCTAGCGTCTCGACAGTCAGGTGCTGTTAGTCTCGGCGGCACGGTGATTTCGCGGCGCGAGCGTACCTCACGCACGGGCGGCCGCTTTGCTTGGGTCCAACTATCCGATTCCTCGGGCATTTATGAAATCACGGTCTTCTCCGAATTGCTGGCCCAGGCCCGGGACGATCTCGACGCAGGAAAATCGTTGTTGATCAAAGCATCGGCGCAATTCGAAGGAGAAACGATGCGCTTGACCGCGCATGCCGTGGAACCGTTGGAAAAGGTAGCGGCACGGACAACGTCCGGGCTGATGGTGTACCTGGACACCACGGACGGCCTGCACTCGTTGCACACGACCCTATCCTCGGGTTCCAAGGCAGGGCAACGCCGCGGCGGCCAGGTAAAGGTCGTCTCTCGGGTGGATTCGGTGACCGAGGTGGAGATCGATCTACCCGGTCGTTATGCGATTTCTCCGGAAATCATGCAGGCCGTGAAGGCTATTCCTGGCATCGCCGATGTCCGAGAATTGTGAGCGACAGGTGGTGACGGCCTTGTATTTCCC
>CANITX010000218.1 GCA_947470575.1 Rhodospirillales bacterium | reverse complement strand
CGCCCTGATGATCGAATCGCGGGAGGGGGTGGCCAACGCCGACGCCATCGCCGCTGTCGAGGGGGTCGATGTGTTGACCGTCGGACCGGGGGACTTCGCCGCCGAACTGGGCCGACCGGGCGATTTCGACAACCCGGCCTTCATCGGCGGGGTTGAGACGGTGATCGCCGCCTGCAAACGGCACGGCAAGATTGCCGGCTGCGGCCTCGGGCCAAAGCGCGATATCGTGGCCCGCTTCATCGCCGCCGGGACGCGTTATGTCCAGGGCGGCAGCGACCTTAACTTCCTGATCGACGGGGCGAAAGCACTGGTCGGGGACCTGCGCACCCACTTTCCCGACGAGGCGGTCGCAGCACGTTGAGTGGAATGGCTGCTACTGTTCCATCGGTCGCCCGCCGATTTCGACCGACGGTTTGGGTTCGATCGCGGTTTCTTCGGTTAACCGCGTTTTCGGGCCGCGGGCCGTGTTGACAACGGTCAGCCGCCGACCATTGCCATGACGCTGACGTAGTCCACCTTGCCGGACCCCAGCAACGGTAGGGATTCGACCGGCCGGATATCCTTCGGCACCATGAGTTCGGGAATGCCCAATTGGCGAGCCTTTTCGAGCAGGGCCTGGCGGTCGGCCGCAGGCTTTTCCGTGACCAGAACCAGGCGTTCGCCAGTGCGGTCGTCAGGCAGGCAGACGACCGCATGACCGTGATCGGGCCAGACGCTGGCGGCGTGGGTTTCGACAGCGCCCAACGAGACCATCTCGCCGCCGATCTTGGCGAAGCGCTTGGCACGCCCGAGGATGGTGAGAAAGCCATCGTCGTCGATGGATACGATATCCCCGGTGTCGTAGCGCCCATCCGCCGTGGCATCGAGCACGCCCGGACAGGTAGCATGGAGATAGCCCAGCATCACGTTCGCCCCCCTTACGATGAGGCGTCCGCCGCCGGCGATTCCCTCCACGTGTTCGATCTCATAAGAAATGCCGGGCATGAAACGGCCAACGGTGCCGGCCTTGTAGTGCATGGGCGTATTGGCGGCGAGAACGGGTGCAGTTTCAGTGGCTCCGTAGCCTTCGAGAATACGCAGGCCGAATTTCTCCGCCCAGGTTCGGCGCGTCTCGACCTTCACTTTCTCTGCCCCGGCGAAAACGTAGCGAATGCTGTAAAAATCGTAGGCATGCGCGACGCGGGCATAACCCGACAGGAAGGTATCGGTGCCGAACAAGATGGTAGCATTGGTGTCGTAGACCAACGCCGGGACGACCCGATAGTGCAGCGGCGAAGGATAGAGGAACGTCTTCACCCCCGACAGCACGGGCAGCAGCATGCCGCCGGTCAGTCCGAAGGAATGGAATACGGGAAGGGCGTTGAAGACGATGTCCGTGGGGTTGAAGTCGATGCAGGCGGCGAGCTGGTGGCGATTGGCCAGCAGATTGGCATGGCTGAGCACCACACCCTTCGGCGTGCCTTCCGAGCCCGACGTGAACAACACCACGGCAGGTTCGTCCGGTGCCACATCCGCGCGGCTGTGATGCGCACGCGCGAACGGTAGGGATATGACAGCCATCAGTCGCGACAGCGGTCCGATGCGGCAACGGATGTCTTCGAGATAGGCGATCCGGGACTGCCCAGAGAGCGCCATGACAACGTCTTCAAGTCTTGCCGCCTCGACGAATCGACGGGAGGTGAGCACGGTCTTGATGTCCGCCGCCGTCAAAGCGGCCAGCATATTCCGAGCGCCGGCCGAGTAGTTCAGCATCGCGGGCACCCGGCCGATGGCTTGCAGGGCAAAGAAGGCGACCACCGTGCCGATAGCGTTCGGCAATAAGACGCCGATCCGCTCGCCTTTCACCGTATCTTTGGCAAGCCGACGGCCGAGTGCGAGAACACCCAGCACCAGCCTGCGATAAGTGACCGGCTTGCGTTCGGCATCCTCCAAGATGACATGACGGCCGCCGTGGATGGCCTTGGCATCCAGCAGCGCTTCGAACAGGGTTTGCCGACGTTCGCAGGTTTCGAAAATCATCTCAGTCATCACGTCGTAGAGGCGGGTACTGGCAAAGCGGCGGCGCGCCCGACCGACAAGACCATCGGGGATGGCGAACCGACGAGGTTCCAGCACGGTGATGACGATCTTCGGGAACCAACGACGCCGAACTTTACCGCGGAGGCGAGAGAATGGCGTGTATTGAGCGCCGTCGATGCGGATCGGCACCAGCATGGCGTCCGCCTTGTCGGCAATCATGCCGGGACCTTCGTACACTTTCATCAGCGCGCCAGTAACGGTGATGCGGCCTTCAGGGAAAATGACGCAGTGGCGGTCCTGCTGCACGGCGCGGATCAAGGATTTGGTCGCCATTGGGTTGGTCGGGTCCATCGGGAAGGCTTCGACCAAATGGAGGAAAGGGCGCACCCACCAAGCCCGGGCGATGTGGCTGTCGATGGCGAACATCGGCTTGCGCGGCAGGAAAGCCGCCAGCAACACGGCATCCAGGAAGGAGACATGGTTGACCACGATGACCGCCCGTTTGCCGGCCCGGGCGTAGGCATCCAGATGACGAACCTCGACTCGGTAAAGAAGCTTGAGGACGGCGACAAGGACACTCTTGATCAGCGCGTCGGGCAGTAGGCCACAGATGTAGAAAGCAACGAAACCGTTGACGGCTGCCACGACCAGAAACACACCGGGAATTGTCACACCCGCCGCCAACAGGACAGTGACGGCCACGGAGCCCACGACCATGAACAGGGCGTTCATGATGTTGTTGGCGGCGATGACGCGCGAGCGATGCGACGGGTCGCCGCGGGTTTGCAGGATGGCGTAGAGCGGTACGATGTAGATGCCGCCGCAAATGGCCGTCCCCATCATATCGACGACAATGCGCCAACTTTCCGGGCGGCTCAGAAATTCCCAAGCACCGATGAGACCGGCCACACCCGCCGCGCCGCTCTGGCTGGAATAGGAGAGATCCGCGGTAAAGAGGGTCATGCCGAGTGCGCCTAGGGGAACGTAGGCGGCGGACACCTCGCCCTTGAGCAGTCGGTTACAGAGTAGGGAACCAAGACCGATGCCAATGGAAAAGGCGGTGAGGAACAATGTCACCACCGTCTCGTTGCCGGCGATCACGTCACGGGTGAAGGCCGGAAACTGGGTGAGGTAAGTGGCGCCGATCAGCCAGAACCAGGAGATGCCAAGAATAGACAGGTTGAGATCGCGGCGCTGTCGCGACTGAGCAAGGATGCGGAAGGTTTCGCCCAGGAAATTGGGGTTGATGCGCAATGCCGGCGAGGGCGCCGGGACCCTGGGGATGCCGAAGCTGGCGGCGAAGCCCGCCAGCGCCACGGCGACGATTCCGGCGGAGACAATGGCGATGCCATGCGTGCCGAGGATGAGCAGGCCGCCGGCGATGGTGCCGATGAGAATGGCCAGGAACGTCCCCGCCTCCACCAAGCCGTTGCCGGCGATCAATTCGGATTCGCGCAGCAGGTCCGGCAAGATGCTGTATTTGATGGGACCGAAGAAGGCCGAATGGGTTCCCATCAAAAACAGGACGAAGACCAGCAGGTATATATCGCCCAACCAGAACGCAGCCGCGCCGAGCCCCATGATGGCAATTTCGGCCGCCTTGATCGTGCGGATCAGCAGCGTCTTTTCGACCTTATCGGCAAGTTGCCCCGCCGTTGCCGAGAATAGGAAGAACGGCAGGATAAAGAGCCCGGCCGCGAGCGAAACGAAAACGTTACCGTTGAGGCCAGCTTCCCCTGCGAGACGGAAGATGACGAGAACGACGAGCGCATTCTTGAATAAATTGTCGTTGAGCGCACCCAGCGCCTGGGTGAGGAACAAGGGTAGAAAGCGCCGTGTCGTGAGAAGGTGCTGGAGGTCTTCCGACATTATTCGATCTCCTGTCCGCCGTCAGCGGGGTACAGCCGCAGGCTCCGCTACCAAACCGGCAAGCAATAGACGTACGAGATCCCCGGCCATGTCGCGCGCCGGCCGGGCGGAGACGACATCGAGCCTGCCCATGTCGGCGAGCGAACAGATGCCGTGCAGCGCGGCCCACAGGATACGCGCGACATCGGCCAGACGATGTTCGTCCTGCCGCGGGAAAAGTGGCGTGAGGGAGCGTTCGATAAGCCCCAGAACCCTAGCGACCTTTTGGTCGTACCAGAGGGGCCTTGGGCGGTCTTTCGGCCATTTGTAGTCAAACAGGACCTGCCAAAGGTGGGGATGGTCTTCGAGGAAGGCGAGATAGTCGTCCAACAGGCGCAGGAGATCCGCTTCGGGTCTACCGACGTAGGGTGCTACGACGAGTCTGTCATACAGCCGATCCAGCGTCCGCCCGTTGAGATGCAGGACGATTTCGTCCAGGTTTGCGAAGAGGTTGTAGAGCGTGCCCGGCGAATAGCCGATGGCATGAGCGACGCTCCGCGCGGTCAAGGCGCGATAGCCTTCGGTTTCGACAATGCGCTCGGCGGCAGCCATGGCCATGTCAAAAATCTGTTCGCGCGTGTGATCCGACCGGCGGGCCATGGCGTTTCAGTAAATTAATTGAACATTGTTCATTTAAAATGCGAACCCCGCATCACGTCAAGGCTTTTTTGAACGATGTTCAATTATAGTTCCCGCCATCGATGCCCGGCCCACGCTTCGCCAACGAGAAAGGCGAAAGCGAAGGACCTCACGACAGGGATTCCTTCGCCGGGCAGAGGCCGCTATGACTGGGGGCAGGAAGAGTTGGCTGCATTGCCGACCGATTCGCCCTAAAGGAACGATCGCACCGCATGCCGTCCTTGCCGCCCGACAGCCTCATGGAGGCGCGACTTGGCCCGATGGCGCTCGCCGCGGGCGCGGCGGTGCTCGTGCTGGGCGCCATCCTCGGCTGGGACGTGCTGCGCTACCTTCAGATCGAAACCTACCTGGATCACGCCGAGCCATCGGTGGCTGCACGTGCCTGGCGGCTGGCCGGGGACCTCGCACTCTATCTACCGGCCGACCATTGGCTGCATCAGCGCAGCGCCTACGGCCCCGGATTGTTCGCCGTCGTCTACGCCGGTCTAGCCGCCATGGGACCATCGATCGCCGCCAGCAAGTTGGCCCCAGCGCTGGCGGCACTGGCGACACCCGCCATGTTCCTGACCATCGCCTGGAGGCGTCATGGAGTAGAGCGCGCCATGATGGGCACCGCCGGGATGCTGGCGCTGCAACTGGCCTTGGGCGGCGTG
>CANITX010000217.1 GCA_947470575.1 Rhodospirillales bacterium | reverse complement strand
TCGGACCGAAATCGCTGCCGACCCCACCGCTCTCGAAGCCGCCACCCCCGCCGCCACCCTCGCCGCGACCGTCGAGCATGGTCAACTCGCCGCGGAACTTCGACAGCACCACTTCGGTGCTATAGCGCTCCTGGTTGTTGTTGTCGGTCCACTTGCGGGTCTGCAACTGGCCCTCGACATAGACTTTCGAGCCTTTGCGCAGGTATTTCTCGACAACATCGGCCAGCCGGTCGTTGAACACCACCACCCGGTGCCACTCAGTCTTTTCCTTGCGTTCGCCGCTGGCCTTGTCGCGCCAGTTTTCCGAGGTGGCGACGGAAAAGGTGACGATCTTGCCACCGTCCTGGGAATGGCGGACCTCCGGATCGCGGCCGAGATTGCCGACCAGAATGACCTTATTGACGCTGCCTGCCATGAGAATCTCCTGCCGATCCGGGGTGCGCGCCACTATAGCGCAACCCTCGGGCCGGGCCAGCCCGCTCGTGAACGAAGGCCAGTTCGCTCGTGAACGAAGGCCAGTTCGCTCGCGAACAAAGGCCAGTTCGCTCGCGAACAAAGGCCAGCTCGCCTGCGAACAAAGGGAGGACTCGCCATCTGCTCACCGGCGGTCCATATATGATCCATCCATTTCCCGGCAGAGCACCCGCCCTAGGCCCATGCAGACCATCCACGTGCGCGGCGCGCGCGAACACAATCTGAAGAATATCGACGTGGAAATCCCGCGCGACCGGCTGACGGTGATCACCGGGCTGTCGGGCTCGGGCAAATCCTCGCTGGCCTTCGACACCATCTATGCCGAGGGGCAACGGCGCTACGTCGAATCCCTGTCGGCCTATGCCCGCCAGTTCCTGGAGCTGATGCAGAAGCCGGACGTCGATTCCATCGACGGCCTGTCGCCGGCCATTTCCATCGAACAGAAGACCACCTCGCGCAACCCGCGCTCGACCGTCGGCACCGTCACCGAGATCTACGACTACATGCGCCTGTTGTGGGCCCGCGTCGGCGTGCCCCATTCGCCGGCCACCGGCCTGCCCATCGAAAGCCAGACGGTCAGCCAGATGGTCGACCGGGTGATGGCGATGCCCGAAGGCACCCGGCTCTACCTGCTGGCCCCCATCGCGCGCGGCCGCAAGGGCGAATTCCGCAAGGAACTGGCCGATCTCGCCAAGCGCGGCTTCCAGCGGGTCAAGGTCGACGGCAAGCTGCTCGACCTCGACTCCGTGCCGGCGCTCGATAAGAAGCGCAAGCACGATATCGAAGTGGTGGTCGACCGGGTGGTGGTGCGCGAAGGACTGGCCGCCCGCCTGGCCGACAGCTTGGAAACCGCCTTGGGCCTCTCCGACGGCCTGGCCTTTACCGAGGACGCCGGTTCCGGCGAGCGGGTCACCTTCTCCGCCAAGTTCGCCTGCCCGGTCTCCGGCTTCACCATCGACGAGATCGAACCCCGGCTGTTCTCCTTCAACAACCCGTTCGGCGCCTGTCCGGCCTGCGACGGGCTGGGTACCGAGATGTTCTTCGATCCCGACCTGGTGGTGCCCGACGACCGGCTGTCGGTCGACGAAGGGGCCATCGCGCCCTGGGCACAGTCGTCCTCGCAGTATTACGCCCAGACCGTCGAAGGACTGGCCGCCCACTACGGTTTCAAGCGCTCGAGTCCGTGGAGCAAACTGCCCGACGCCGTTCGGAAAGCGATCCTTTTCGGTTCCGGCAGCGACGACGTAAGCATGCGCTACGACGACGGCCAGCGTACCTACGAAATCAGCAAGCCCTTCGAAGGTGTCATCCCGAACATGGAGCGGCGCTGGCGCGAAACCGACTCATCCTGGGTGCGCGACGAACTGGCGCGCTATCAGACCGTGTCGGCCTGTGCTGTCTGCCAGGGCCGCCGGCTGAAGCCCGAGGCGCTGGCGGTGAAAATCGCCGGCCACGACATCAGCCAGGCCTCGGACCTGGACATCGACGCCGCCGTCGTGTGGTTCGGCGGCATCGAAGCCCAGCTCAGCACCCAAAAGCGCGAAATCGCCCGGCGCATCCTGCGCGAGATCAACGAGCGGCTGAAGTTCCTGGAAAACGTCGGGCTCGAATACCTGACCCTGTCGCGCGCCTCGGCGACGCTGTCGGGCGGCGAAAGCCAGCGCATCCGGTTGGCCTCGCAGATCGGCTCCGGCCTGACCGGCGTGCTTTACGTGCTCGACGAGCCGTCCATCGGCCTGCATCAACGCGACAACAACCGCCTGCTGGAAACGCTGAAGCGCCTGCGCGACATCGGCAACACGGTGATCGTCGTCGAACACGACGAAGACGCCATCCGCGTCGCCGACCACCTGATCGACATGGGCCCCGGCGCCGGCATCCACGGCGGCCGGGTCGTCGCCGAAGGCACGCCCGCCGTCGTCATGGCCAATCCGGACTCGCTCACCGGCCAGTATCTCACCGGCAAGCGGACCATCCCCCTGCCGCGCAAGCGCCGCAAGGGTCACAAAGGCCAGTTCATCGAAGTCGTCGGCGCCAAGGCCAACAACCTGAACGACATCACGGTCGCCTTCCCGCTCGGCACCTTCACCTGCGTCACCGGCGTTTCCGGCGGCGGCAAGTCCACCCTGGTCATCGAGACGCTTTTCAAGGCGCTGGCCCGCCGCCTGCACGGCAGCCGCGGCCAGGCCGGCGAGCACGACAGCATCGAAGGCGTCGAGTTCATCGACAAGGTGGTCGATATCGATCAATCGCCCATCGGACGGACACCGCGCAGCAATCCGGCCACCTACACCGGCGCCTTCACACCCATCCGCGACTGGTTTTCCAGCCTGCCCGAAGCCAAGGCGCGCGGCTACAAGCCGGGACGTTTTTCGTTCAACGTCAAGGGCGGGCGCTGCGAAGCCTGCCAAGGCGACGGCGTCATCAAGATCGAGATGCACTTCCTGCCCGACGTTTACGTGCAGTGCGACGTCTGCAAGGGCAAGCGATACAACCGCGAGACGCTCGAGGTGCAATTCCGCGGCAAGTCCATCGCCGACGTGCTCGACATGACCATTGACGAAGGGCTGGAGTTCTTCAAGGCGGTGCCGGCCCTTCGCGCCAAGCTGGAAACCCTGCAGCGGGTCGGTCTCGGCTACGTTCACCTCGGCCAGCAGGCGACGACACTGTCGGGCGGCGAGGCGCAGCGTGTCAAACTGGCCAAGGAGCTTTCGCGCCGCGCCACCGGCAAGACCTTCTACATCCTCGACGAGCCGACCACCGGCTTGCACTTCGAGGACGTGCGAAAGCTACTGGAAGTGCTGCAAGCCCTCGTCGAGCATGGCAACACGGTGGTCGTCATCGAACACAATCTGGAGGTCATCAAGACCGCCGATTGGATCATCGATCTGGGCCCCGAAGGCGGCTCGAAAGGTGGTAAACTGGTCGTTGCCGGCACGCCCGAAGAGGTCGTCGCCACGGCGGAAAGCCATACCGGCCATTTCCTGGCCGCCTATCTCGACCCGGCGGGGGAACGCAAGCGGGCCTGACCCGTTCCGATCGTCACGATTGCGGAGATCGCTTTTATGTCACCGAAGACCCTTAACCTGACCGGCGTTGTCCTCTTGCTTGCCGTGGCTCTGTGGAGCCCGACGTCTCATGCGGCAACCGTCGAAGAGGGGCTTGCCGCGCTGAACGCGCAGAATTATGGTGAAGCCATCAAAATACTGCGCCCGTTGGCGGATGGCGGCGATCCTCAGGCCCAATACTTCGTCGGCACCATGTACAGGGACGGCAAGGGCCTGCCCCAGGACCAAAAAGTCAGTTGCGAGTGGTTCGAGAAATCGGCGGAACAAGGTCCCCCGCCTGCCATGCACATGACAGGGCTCTGCTACCGCCTGGGCTTGCCGGGCGCTGTCGATAATGCGAAAGCCGCTTTCTGGCTCAAGAAGGCCGTCGAACGCGGATATGTACCGTCGATGTGCGTGCTGGGCGATCTCTATGCAACGGGTAGCGGCGTGGAAAAGAGCCCCGAAAGGACATTCGAGCTTTGCCAGCAAAGCGCCAAGGCCGGCGACCCTGGCGCGCAATACAAGCTAGGACTGCTCTACATGTCCGGCTTTGGCACCGAGCAGAACCCCACCCAGGCCGCCAACTGGGTCGGTACCGCCGCCATTACGGGCGATGCCGCCGCACAGCTCACGCTCGGGGAATTTTATTGGAACGGGTTTGGTCTCGAACAGGATCGCAACAAGGCCTATGTGCTGTTCAAGGCCTCGGGCGACCAGGGATTTGGACCGGCCTTGCTGCATGTCGGCAAGCTGCTCTTGAACGAAGCCCAGAGCCTGGATGGCAGCATGGACGGCACCAAGATCGCCAGCGCTTACGTTTGGCTGACGCTGGCGGATATCAACGCCGCCAACGCCGCCAACCGCGAGGAAGCAAAAAGCCTGGCGGATCGTATCCGCCCCGCCCTGCAGAAAGAGATCCTCGACGAGGCCCAAGGGATCGTCGACGCATGGCGTCCCAAGCCGCCGCAAACTCAACTCATCAAGCCCGCGGCCCCTTAACTCACCATCTTTCGAGCGAAGACCCTTTCGGCAAAGGCCGGATAGGTCTTGCCGATCTCGCCGGCGATGACGCCACGCAAAAGGCGTAGCCGGTCGGGCTCTGGCAGCGGCGTCATCGGCACGGTATCGGGCACGTCGATATCGAAGCCGGTATTGTCCAATACCTCTTCTACCGTATGACCGGGATGGACGCTGTCCAGACGAAACCGCCGGCGCCCGGCATCGAACGACATCAGCGCCATGCTCGTGACCAGCGCCTTGGGGCCGCCCGGCCGATAGACGCCGGGCTCGCTGGTGCCCGGGGCGCTGATGAATTCCACCTTCGGCACCAGGACACGGCGGCTGTGCTCTTCGCGGAACAGAATGACCCGCGGCACGACGAAATACATATAGGCGGAACCGAACGAGCCGGGAAAGCGGACCTTCGATTGCGGATAGCCGCCGACCCCGACCAGATTGATGTTGGCCTGCCCGTCGATCTGCCCACCGCCCAGGAAAAACACATCGATACGGCCCTGCCCGGCACAATCGAACAACTCGCGTCCGCCGTCGGTGAACGGATTGTTCGCCTGACCGTGGATCAACGAGACCCGTGTCTCACCATGCGACAGTTCCCGCTGTAACAGAGCGGCAGAACCGGGGATGGGCGAGGCGGCACCGACGGCGATATGCCGAACGTTGCCGATCAGCCTGGCGAGGACGCAGACAAGAAATT
>CANITX010000216.1 GCA_947470575.1 Rhodospirillales bacterium | reverse complement strand
TCTTGCGGATAGGCATAATAGATGGAGATCGACCCGTCTTCGTCGAGAAAGGGCTCGCCTCTGTACCCGACCGGAGACTGATCGCAGTCGAAGAGATACCGCGTCGCATCCCACCGAGCCGTCGCATCGAGGAAGAGGGTCGGCACCTCAAAGTCGCGGTGGATGCGTCGCTGCCGTAGCCACCTCAGGCCTACCACCCCACCATCCAGGCCGCACGCCCGCATCCCCCAGGGACCGCTGTCTGCTATCGAGCGGTAGAGCGCCGCCTTGTCTACTAGCTCGATATTGAGCGACGCCAGTTCAGCCGCGGCCTCAATCTCCGCCAGCGTCGGTGCTTCTGGAAGTTCGACTTTTCGTATGTGGTAATAGACCTCCCGTGCCAACTCCCGCAGCCTTCGATCCGTCATCCCGAAATCAGACCTCTCCAAGGGCACGCCCAGGGCTAGCCTCTCCATTGCTTGCCGCATTTCGTCCGGAACTTGATCGGAGCACAGCGCCGGTTTCTGCTGCGGGTTATCACCTTCAAGCCCGGCCGCCAGGGGGTCTTCGTCGACGATGAGGTAGTCGACGGGTGGGATGGGCAGACCTCTCTTACGAAAAATAACCTGGTGCGCTGCAATCCATACCTGCGCCTTCTTCCTGCGTTGCACCTGGAACCCGCAGGACTGCCGGAGGGGGCAGACGTCGCACAGAGACTTGGCAATGCCCGCAGCTTGGAACTCGGCGAGCTGCTCCGGTATCCAGCACATCGTCTTCCCGGCCTGAGCGGGGTCGTCTTGTGCGGGGCCGAGATAGACCTCGGCGTCGAAGCCGTGGTCGTTCGTTCTCTTCAGCAGCTCCCGAGATAGCCGGTGGTTCGGGACGACTATCAGGATGCAGTGCCCGCTCCGAAGGGTCGGGATCAGTTTCGGGATGAGGGAGAGATAAGCTTCGGTCTTGCCCAGGGCGACCTGCGCATCGACGCCATGCCGGGGCGGAGGGCAGAACGCCCTGACAGCCTCTTCACTAGCTCCAAAGAAACTGGGGCCGGGTTCGCCGTCGCAAGCCGTCATCATGGTGCCGTCGGCGGCAACGTACAACCGCAGCCGTCCCTCTGCCATCGCCCTCCGGTAATCGTGCTGCGCCTGCCACTGCGTCGCTGCGACGAACCAATGATCAGTCGCTCTGATAACTTTTCCCCGAGCCGTCTCGACGTCGTCCTTCTCCGAGATGGCGTAGCCTTCGTCCCAGGTGAACGCCTTGTCGATCCAGTCCTGGATGCTGCGGTCTAGAACCTCGTCTGAGACCTCGTGAGCAACGTAGTCCAAGGAATGCTTGGCGCGGTCCCAGGGGGCTACGGCTGCACGAAGACGGATGTCGGCCTTCAGCGCCTCCCTGTCGCAGTTAGGCCCGTGCTGGCTGATGTATGCCGCGATAGCCGATGTGATCACCGCGTGGCAGCCCTGGCCGGCCTCGCCGTCGCCTAGGAGGCTCATCTTCGCTTGGTAGCCGTGGGCAGCCTGCAGACCCGCACCCTCGCCCCTACGCCCGGCGTAGATGGGTTTACGGATATCGATCTCCGGTACCGCTACGACATCGCGGCTCCCCCTCAGAAGGCCTTTCCGCTGGGCTACGGGGTTTTCAATTCCGTCTCTGAAGATCGGGGAGGCTACGAAGTGCGGTTGGACGGTGCAGAATAGAGCCTTGTCCACCTTGTATTCCGCCAACCAAGACTTGAGTGCCTGCTGCCCGACGGGTCGGTCCAGATAGAACCACAGGTGGCCGCTGATCCGGTTGCTGCATGTCAGCCCGGCTGACGATGACAGGGAGTAGCTGCAGGTCACGTTGTGAAACTCGGGTGGAAGGCGTCGGCGTAGAGATGCCATGGCCTCTTCGGATGTTGGGTCGATCCCTTCCGGGTTCTCGACCTTGTCGAAGTCGAGCATGGCCCAACACCGGGGCTGCTCTAGAAACCAGGGAAACTCCTCCCTCTCATCACGGCTCGGCCTACAGGCCCGCCGGACTCGGCCGTCCGGTCGCACTGGTGCTGCAGGGTTTGTGTGGCCACGGATAATAAACTTGTCGGAAGACTTGCCGGTTCTCAGGAGGAGTGCATGCAGCTCATTTATGTCGTTTACCTGCAACTCCTCGGCGATGAAATACTTCCCGACCTTGATTGGTCTTGTCTTGATCCCCCCGGTTGATCCGCGCGAGTGGGTCTTCGCCGCAACGTTTCCGGGGGAGCATGTGAGGATGGTAATCTGCCCCGCCTCGTCGAAGTCGGGACGTGTGGTCACGCTACCGCACCTCCGACTGGGGGGCGGCTGGGGACGTTGTGAAAAAGCACAGAATCTTCTATAATATCAGACATCAAAGAACACCTGCCCGCGTTCGACTGTGGAGGTCGGCGCGGGCAATTTATTTGCGCGCGCTACGGGCTTCTAGTTGACTGTGAGTTATCGTCTCCTTTGTTTTTTTCGGCTGGTGTGGCCCGGTCTACTTGCTCTGGTTTCAAACGCCCCCAATACCTGTTCCAACATGGAGATAAGTTCCGGGATCTGGCTGACCGGCATGTAGGCAGGTCGGCCCGCCGTGCACCACTCGCCATCTTCGTCCTCAAGGAATTGAGTGATGATCGCGGTTGGGTTCCCTGATGGAGAAGTTGCCGGCGCACTCGTGACGATTGTCACGCAGTTAGAGCCATCCGGCGCTGCATTGAGATACGCTTCTTGTTCCTTATTCATGGTAACTACTCTGGAATATTTGTTTCCCCTTAGCCGACGGGGGTGGAGGCACTCATCGAGGCGATCTCAAGTCGCCGGTTGCGGCCCTTTCCTGCTCTCCCACATAGGAGGTCGAGGTTCGCATGAGGGGGGGGGGGGGATTTGAGTGGGAAGGTCGCTCATGACTGCCGTCAGGGACCATTGACCCGTGTGGGTTTGTCTTATGTGCCATGTCATTCTCCCGCCTGCCGAAGCCACAGGAGAACCTCGTCGCGCCGCCAAACGGTGACGCCCGATCCAAGTTTTATTGGTTCGGGGAACCGGCCCTGACGCACCCACAACCAGATCGTCGATCGGCCAATCGGCAAGATCGGCAGCAGATGCGCGATGCGGCAGAGTTGAGGAAGGTTTATTTCGCTGGGCATCGCGGCTGGCGCGGGATTCCCCACGGGAGCCGGACTAGCCGGTGAGATTTCTGATGACATTGTAACCTCAAACTTAACAGGACGATCAAACCAAACAGAAAGAGCGAGAATGCTCGAGTTTTTGACTCTGAGTTCTGAGTTTGAGTTCTGAGTTTGAGTTCTGAGTTTGAGTGTGCCCCGGGTGCGGGGACTACACCTGCGAGGGACGCTGAAGACCAACGCGGGCCATATCACACTTTTCTAATCTAGACCGACGAGCCCCGTAGATCAATATCAAAGTAGGTCTTTCGCCAAGAGTCGCACATACCCTTCCGACGGCGGTCAGGGCTTGGCTCGAATGGGAACGACCTTGCCTGACCCCTTCGGCTTCTTGCTGTACGTCGCCCACTCATCCATCAGCCGCTGGCGTTTCTCAAAAAGATCGCCACGACGGTATGCTGCTTCGACCTTGTCGCCGACCGCGTGAGCCAGGGCCATCTCGGCCACCTCGCTCGGGTAGCTGGTCTGCTCTGCCGCCCAGTCCCTAAAAGTCGACCTGAACCCATGCGTCGTCAGGTCGTCGCGACCCATCCGCTTTAGAAGTTGCAGCATAGCCATGTTGGAGAGCGGCATGCCCTTCTTGCCGCCGGGGAAGACGAAGGTTGCCTTGTCCGCTACGTCTCGGAGGCCCTGCATTTCCTCCAGGACCGCGAGAGCACGATCCGATAATGGGACTCGATGCTCCTTCCGTCCCTTCATCCTCGCTGCTGGGATGACCCAAACGGAGGCCTTGATATCGATCTCGCTCCATCTGCCTCCGATGACCTCCCCGGTACGGCAAGCCGTCAAGATCGCAAACTCCATTGCGAGGGCGGCGACGCCCTTCTGCTGTCGAAGCACCCCCATGAACTCGGCTATGGCGCTGTAGGGAAGAGCGGCATGGTGGCGCACCTGACGAACCTTTGACCCACGCGGCAGAAGGTTCTCAAGGTGACCACGCCAGCGGGCAGGGTTCTCCCCACGCCGATATCCTCGTGCCGTCGCCCAGTCCAGTACCGCCTCGATCCGGCCGCGCAGGCGCATGGCGGTTTCGGTCTTCTCTGTCCAGATCGGCTCGATGACCCTGGTCACCATCGATACATCGATGCCCTGCACAGGGAAGTCCCCGAAGACGGGGTAGACGTAAGTCGTCAGTGTGTTCGTCCACTGGCTGACGTGCTTGGCGTTCTGCCAGCTTGCCTTGTGGGCATTGATGAAGGCCGTGGCGCAGTCCTTGAAGGTCTTGGACTTCGCCTCCTCCAGCAAGGCACCGCTTCGACGGTTGTTGCGGTCGTCGATGGGATCAATGCCGGCGGCGCGGAGACGACGTGCCTCTCTGGCCAATTCCCGGGCATCAGATAGCCCCACGGCGTTGAGCGAGCCCAAGCCCATTGAGCGGGCCCTCCCGTTGAGCATGTACCTCAAGACCCATGACTTGGCACCGCTCGCCGTCACCTGAAGGCATAGCCCGCCGCCGTCGGCGTAGAGGCCGGGTTTCTTGGCTCGGGATACCGCAAGGGCGTTGAGCCTGTCGATGCGTCGAGCCATGTTACTACCTACAATCCTATCTACAAGTGATGTTCGGACTGTGGTGGATCTGAATAGATGTGTAAAGACAATACGGCCTAAGAACCTTTATATTTTGCGGGCTTTCAGGTCATTCGGTGGACTGCTATGGATGGTCACGGATGGGGAGTTGGCGGAGGGAGGGGGATTCGAACCCCCGATACGGGTTTACCCCGTATAACGGTTTAGCAAACCGCCGCCTTCAGCCGCTCGGCCATCCCTCCGTCCGATCCCGCGCTCGACCCGATAGGTGGGCGCGACGGCGATGCCGGGCGGGAACGGCGGTTCTAAGGGGCCCAACGCCCGCTGTCAACGCAAGCGGGTCAGTCGCCGATTTTCTTGCGCAGCAGGTCGTTGACCATCTGCGGGTTGGCCTTGCCCTGGGTCTGGCGCATGACCTGGCCGACGAACCAGCCCAACAGCTTGTCCTTGCCGCCGCGAATGTCGGCGACCTTGTCCGGATTCTGCTCGACGATGGCGGCAACAGCCGCCTCGATCTCGCCGGTGTCGATGATCTGGGTCAGGCCCTTGGCGGCGACGA
>CANITX010000215.1 GCA_947470575.1 Rhodospirillales bacterium | reverse complement strand
GTTCGAGTAACAAACCGACGGTGGTGGTGGTGTCTCCCGCAGGCGGCATCGCCGGGGTGGGTTGTACGGGTGCGTCCGGCATATTGCCGGAACGGGCCGTGCCGCTTTCTTTGGCAGCCTTGTCACCGGCATCGGCCGGTTGAACGACAGGAGCGGGTCGAGGCTTGGCAGATAAGCCATGTCCGATAAGGTTGCCCAGCCAGTTGAACACACCCGTTTCCTCGGGCACCGCGGGCTCTTCGGCTTGGGCGATGCGTATCTGATCATGGCCGCAGGCATCTTGGGTCAGGGCGATCGCCACGGCGGTGGCGAGCAGCATCGTCAAACCTTGACGTCGGTTGCCGATGTCAAGCTTATCCGAGGATCGCGTCATGTTCTGGGGCCTGATCGACCGGATGCACCAAGGGCGCCAGTACCCACGCGCTCATCGCAGCATCATCAGATCGATGGAGGACAGCTGTGGGAAAATGGAATCCGCATCCTCGCGGTACAGCATAAGGATGCCGTGTTCCCGATCGGGAAAGGCATTGCGGACGTTGTCGATCGAACGCAACTCCAGGGCTGTCGCCTTGCCGCTGGCTGGATCGTGGGCGCGCCAAATGCGCACCTGGTTATCGGCAGGGGGCTTTCCCGGAACGGCGAGGCGTTGCGTGGCTGTCGAGGTCGGCGGACCGAACTGTCCTTCGACCCATGCAGCAATTGAATCAAAGGCCGATACGCCAAAGACGGCGTATAGTGACGTTGCCTCGCCACGGTCATAGCGCACGATGGCGCGGCTGCCTTGATACATAACGGTGTTGGTGTCGAAGGCCTTACGCAACGCCGCGGGCCAAGTCACAGCTTCGATGCAGAACACGGTCGCACCTTCGCGCTTGGCAATACAACTGCCCTGGCCGTTGCCAGTATGGGTGCGATCGAGTGTGGCGTCGTCTCCCAGGCGCAAGGAAATCCGTTGTGGCGTGGGTACGGCCGCCGACACGGGCAACGCTGAAACAGGTACCGCGGAAACCGTCGCGGCAACAACCGGAGCCGCGACGGGTTCCGTTGTAACGACCGGCAGGGAAGCGCCGTCTGCCATCGATGGGATGGCAGTTTTCGCTGCAGCCGACTCACCTCGTGCCTCGGAGCGGGAGGGAAGAAAGTTTTGAATTTTGTTTAGAATGCCGCCGAACCACCCGTCATTGGGACTCGGAGATGGAGGCGCATCGACAGCCGCTTTGGATGCGGCGGACGGTGGCACGGACGGTCCGGGAGGTATGGCTGCGGTAGTGCCTTGCCCGAGGCCCGGATCGGAGGAAGCCGCACCAGGAGGCGCTGCTGCGGGGGGCGAGGCTGCGCTTGAAGAGGCCGTAGGCAATGCGCTGTCGGCAGTTGCGGCACGGGATGTGCCAGCCGATGCGGGGGCAGGCTGCGGGGGCGCAGTCGGAGCCGCAGATCGTGGTGCATCGGGTGTGGTTGCCGTCGGTTGAGATGTCGAAGCGGCTACCGGTTCGGATCGAATAATGGCCGGCTGCGGCGGGGAAGGAGGAAGTGACGGGGTTACGGGAACGGCCTGGGGTTGGGAAGCTGGTTGACCCTGGGCGATGGGCGGAACGCCGGGGCCCTGGATGCGGCCGACGATGTCCGGCTGACCCGCGGTCTTGCTGCCGGCGGCGAATGGATTGGGTTGACCGCCTGGCAAAGCCGTGGCCGTTGACGGAGCAGGAGCCACCGGCGCAGGAACCTGCGATAGCGCGGCAGTACCAACGCGCGGCAGCGGCTCCGATTGAATACTGCGTGCTGGCAGCGCTTGCGCCGGTCCGGGCAGGGGGCCTGGTGGCGGTGCGGGCTCAGCGGACAAAAGCGGTGCAATAACAGGTGTCGTTCGTTGTTCCGTGCTAGCTTGTTGGCGCCGCAGGTTGCGCACGGACAGCAAATAATGGGCAATATTGAAATAGCTTTTTTCGACGGCCAGATCGAGCGCCGTGAGGCCCCAATCATTGCGTACCGATAGATCGGCGCCTGCACCGACGGCTGCCTGTGACGCAGCCAAATCATTGGCATAAATAGCTTTAAATAGATCTTGCGTGGCAGATGGATTGGTCTGGCCTGCCGCCTGTTGTGCGGCAGCGGGCGACAGGGCCGTCAGGCCGCACAGCAGCACACTGGCGGCGAATTGGCCAAGGACGGCGACGGGCCGGCGAATCCGAATGGGTACATTTAGGAACATAGATAAAACATAGCGAGTTCATCGGCTGTTCGCCAGTTCTAGACGATACGAAAGCTTGGCCTGGAAAAGGGAACAGGACGATTAACGTACCGTTTCGCTGTACACCCAGCCGGATTCGCGGGCTTCCTCGTCGCTGCAGAACGTCGGGCCACTTTGTTGGGTATTGCCGGTGATCCGCCGGTAGTTCGGATCGAGCGGGCCGTAATAAAGGCGCCGGCCTTGTTCATCGGGGTGACCGTAAAACAGGCAGATACCTCTGGTGCTGGCCGTCTCGTTAAGGGCGGGGTTTTCCGCCCGCCACACAGAAGGCGCCCTGAATGTACTGCCCCAAATGCCGATGCCGGCCGACTTTGCACGGTCTTCGGCAATACGATAGGCCAACGGCGCATCCGGCAGGGATATGGCGAAGCCGCCTTCGATCAGGGTTTGGGAAATATCCCGTTCGCCCAGAACGCAAGTGGCGATATGTGTCTCGGACGCTGCTTCCCGTGGCGTGCAGACGATGGGCGATGTCGCCATGGCGATGATCTTTTGCAAGGCCCGCGCCGCCCGAAATCCGCAACGAACCGCTCGATCGGCGCGCGTGCAAACCTGACCCAATTCCGGGGCGTCGATCCCCGCCAACTGCACGGCCATCGGTCCGATCTGTAAGGTATCTCCATCGACGACGCTCACGGTGTGGCGCCCGCCCATGATTGCCGGCTCTGCGGCTTCGCTTGAACCGGCGACCAGAAAGGTCAGTGCTAGGGCGGCGAGAACCGGCCTCATGGTCAAGCCGCCGCAGTGACCGGCAGGTCGCACCTGCGGAGCCAACCGTTCATGTCGGCAAGCGCCCGCCGGCTGAGGTGAGCCTTGCGCTCCCGCCCGCGCGCATGGCCGCCGGCGTCGCCGGCATCGAGGGGCGGAAACAGGCCGTAGTTCACGTTCATCGGTTGGAACGTTTCGGCAGCGGCGCCTCCCGTGATATGGCCGAGCAACGCGCCCATAGCGGTCGTCGGCGGCGGTGCAACCATTTGTCGCCCCAGCCGCTCGGCAGCGGCGAACCGCCCGGCCAGCAGGCCGATGGCGGCGCTTTCCACATAACCTTCGCAGCCGGTGATCTGCCCGGCGAAGCGCAACGCCGGCCGCGCCTTCAATCGCAAGGCGGCATCCAATAGTTTCGGACTGTTGATAAAGGTATTGCGATGGACGCCGCCCAGCCGATGGAATTCGGCATTTGCGAGACCCGGGATCATGCGGAATATCCGCGCCTGTTCGCCATAAGTCAGCTTGGTCTGGAAGCCGACCATGTTGAACAGGGTACCCAGCGCATTATCCTGGCGCAGTTGCACCACCGCGAAGGGGCGCTTGTCGGGGTGGCGTGGATCTGTCAGTCCGACCGGCTTCATCGGACCATAGGCCAGCGTCTTGCGTCCGCGTTCGGCCATCACCTCGATGGGCAGGCAGCCTTCGAAGTACGGCGTGTCCTTTTCCCAGGCTTTGAACTCAGTCTTTTCGGCCGCCAGCAAAGCCTCGCGGAAAGCATCGTATTGCACATCGCTGAGCGGACAGTTGATGTAGTCGGCGCCGTCGCCCTTATCGTAGCGCGACTGAAACCAGGCGATATCGAAATCGATGCTATGGCGGTCGACGATCGGGGCGATGGCATCGAAGAAGGCCAGCGAGTCCTCGCCGGTGAGCGAGCGGATGCTTTCTGCCAGGGCCGGCGAGGTCAGCGGTCCCGTCGCGATAACGGTCGACGGCCAACTTTCCGGCGGCAAGCCAGCGACCTCTTCCCGTTGGATGGCGATCCGCGGATGCGCCTCGAGCGCCGCCTGCACGCCGTGGCTGAATGCGGCGCGGTCGACGGCCAATGCCGAGCCGGCCGGCACCCGATGAGCGTCGGCGCACTGCATGATCAGCGATCCGCAGCGTCGCATTTCCTCATGCAGCAGGCCGACGGCATTGAATTCGGGGTCGTCGGACCGGAAAGAGTTGGAGCAGACGAGTTCGGCCAGCCCATCGGTGACATGCGCCTCGGTACGGCGCTGCGGGCGCATCTCGTGCAGGACGACGGCAACGCCGGAGTGGGCGATCTGCCAAGCGGCCTCGCTGCCGGCCAAGCCGCCACCGACCACATGCACGATATTGGAACGCTGGTTCATCATATTCTCAGACATAGGCGGTCGGCAGGCCCCCGACAACGTGGAATCGGCGGCGCCGATCCGTTACTGTTCAAATCGAATAGGCAGGACGGTGGCTGGCATGGCAAAAATCCAATCGCTCGACGATCTGGCGGCGAACATACCGGATGGTGCCCTCCTCGCCTATCCGCCCGATTACAGCTTCGTACCCATGGCCTTGACCCGTGCTTTGATTCGCCGGGGTGCCCGCCGGCTGCGCATCCTCGCCGTGCCGATCGGCGGCATGGGCATCGACATGCTGATCGGTGCCGGTTGCGTTGCCGAGGTCGAGGCCGGCGCGGTCAGCCTGGGCGAGGCGGGGCCGGCGCCATGCTTCACCCGCGCCGTGCGCTCGGGCGCTGTGCGCATGCGCGACAGCACCTGTCCGGCCGTGCATACCGCTCTGCAGGCGGCAGAGAAAGGAGTCCCCTTCATGCCGCTGCGCGGGCTGATCGGCAGCGATATTCTTGCTACCCGCGACGACTGGAAAGTGATGGAGGATCCCTTCGATCCGCAGCATGGGCCGATCGTCCTCTTGCCGGCGATTCAGCCCGACGTCGCCGTCTTTCACAGCCCGCTCGCCGACCGTAACGGCAACGTCTGGATCGGCCGCCGCCGCGAACTGGCGACCATGGCGCATGCGGCGAAGCGCACCCTGGTGACGGTGGAGCGCGTGCAGGAGGCCGACCTGCTCGCCGATGAGGCCACCGCGGGCAGCACGCTGCCTGACATCTATGTCAGCGCCTTGGCGGAAGTTGCCGAAGGTGCCTGGCCGGTCGGACTGCCAGGATATCGCGAACGCAACGATTCCGCTGTCGCCGCCTATGCCCAAGCGGCCGCCAGCGAGGCGGGTTTCGCCGACTATCTAAAACGCTATGTTCTGGACGGCACTCCGAAGGCCGCCGTGGCATGACGACCAT
>CANITX010000214.1 GCA_947470575.1 Rhodospirillales bacterium | reverse complement strand
CGGCGCGGCCTTCTTCTTCGCTACCGGCTTCTTGGCAGCAGCCTTCTTCGGCGCGGCCTTCTTTTTGGCGGCGGCTTTCTTGGCTGCCGGGCGGGCGGCCATGGCGGCCTTGGCGGCGGGCTTCTTCTTCTTCGCCACCGGCTTCTTGGCGGCAACTTTCTTCGGCGCAGCTTTCTTCTTCGGCGCGGCCTTCTTCTTCGGCGCGGCCTTCTTCTTCGCTACCGGCTTCTTGGCAGCAGCCTTCTTCGGCGCGGCCTTCTTTTTGGCGGCGGCTTTCTTGGCTGCCGGGCGGGCGGCCATGGCGGCCTTGGCGGCGGGTTTCTTCTTCTTCGCCACCGGCTTCTTGGCGGCGCTCTTCTTTACCGTGGCTTTCTTCGGTGCAGCCTTCTTCTTGGCGGCAGGCTTCTTGGCGGCGGTCTTCTTCGATGCGGCCTTCTTCGCCGGTGCTTTCTTCGCGACCGGTTTGGTGGCCATGGCGGTGGCGGCTTTCAGCGTCATGTCATTTGCCTTTCTCGGGGATGCCTTTCGGGTGGTCGTTTTGCTTGCCTTGGCTTTTTTTGCCTTTGGATTGGCAAGCGGCTTAGCATTTGCCGGCACATCGATACCTGGCATGCCGACAAAGCCTGGCAGCGCTTTGATCCGCGCAATCCAGGCCAGAACATTGGGGTAGGGGGCCAGAGGTATGTCACCCATTGGGGCTAGGGCGACATAAGGGAAGCAGGCGATATCGGCGATGGTCGGCCCGCGGCCTGCCAGCCACTTATTCTTTTTCAGGTGGGCGTCGAGTACGGCCAGTCCGGCGCGCCCATGGGTTTGGACCTCACCCAGGTTCCACGACCGGTTCATTACCTTGACGGCGCGGGCGCGGGCCAAACCATAGACGCATTCGTTCTGTGCCACGGCCAGCCACTGCATAACACGGGCCGCGCCGACGGGGTCGGTCGGCAGCCACGTCTTGCCGCCATACTTCTGCGCCAGGTAGACCAGCAACGCCGTCGAATCCCACAGCGTCACCTTGCCGTCCTGCAGCGCCGGCACTTGGCCGCGCGGGTTGATCGATAGGAACGCTTTCTCTTTATGGGCGCCTGCGCCCAAGTTCATATCGACCAACTCATACTTCTTGCCAAGCAATGCCAACAGAAGTCGTACTTTGTAGGAATTGCCCGAGGCGTTCGCGCTGTAGAGCTTGATAGCCATAAAAATCCCTCTGGTGGTGCCCACACCGAATCGGAACGTAAGACTATAAGAACTACAAATACAATTACTGTGCAATACATAGCAAAGAAAAATCGCAGGCGGCGGTGTGGCCGTCGCTGCCGGTGCGCGGCGCCCGGCAACGGAATAACCGCGGTTACGGGCGAAAACCTGCCAGTTTCTGCGCTCGCTTGGCAACACAAAGTTTGCGGCCTTAGCCTGCCGAATCGGCGGATTTGGCAGAAACGCCTGGATCGTGGAGTGAAATTTGTTTTATTTATCTGTTGAAATTTTTATTTATGACATCCAGGAAAAATTAAATATAAACGAAGAAATTCATGAAAACGCAATATTTGCCACGCTCGAAGATTGTAGGAACGTCGTCCTATATACGCTTCGGCGCGCGCGCGACTCTCATGCATGTTTGCAGACTCGGCGCGATAACCTGCCATTACTTGGGTTTTTCTCGGAAGCCGATGGCGGCGGTGCGGCGGCGCCATCGGCGTGTCGCAATCTTTCCATCGCATGATGTCGCCCGGCGCGGATGGTTGATGTCGATCGTCTTTGCTGGTCTGATGCATCGTGTTCCACGCGGCTTCGGAAGAATTTGAACGATGACATCGGTTGCAAAAAAAAATTCGTGGCAGGCGCTTCTCGATCACCGCGAAGCCACTTTTGGACGCTCGATGCGCGTCATGTTCGCGTCCGACGCCACCCGATTCGCTCGCTACACGCTGTCGCTCGGCGATCGCGATCTGCTGCTCGACTACTCGAAAAATCGCATCGACGACGACACAATGACGCTTCTCTTCGCGCTTGCTCGCGAACGCGACGTGGAACTCTGGCGCGATCGCATGTTCGATGGCGATGTCGTCAACGGCACCGAACAGCGCGCTGTATTTCACGTCGCATTGCGCAATCGCTCCGGTAAGCCGATGCGCATCGGCGGTGTCGATGTCATGCCCGATGTGAACGCCGTCCTCGCTCACATGCGGAGGTTCTCCGATGCGGTACGTGACGGGTCGTGGCGCGGTCACACCGGCAAGGCGGTAACCGATGTCGTCAACATCGGCATCGGCGGTTCCGACCTCGGCCCCGCCATGGCGGCCGAAGCGCTGACGGCATTTCATAAGCCGGGGCTTCGCGTCCACTTCGTTTCCAACGTCGATGCCACCGACGTTGCCGAGACCGTCAAGAAGCTGGACCCGGCCACCACGCTCTTTCTCGTCGCCTCGAAGACGTTCACGACGCAAGAGACCCTCGCCAATGCCCGCACGGCGCGGGCCTGGCTGACGGCGGCCCTGGGCGAAGCGTCGGTGGCCCGGCATTTCGCGGCGCTTTCCACCAACCGCGATGGCGTCGTCGCCTTCGGTATCGATCCGGCCAACATGTTCGCCTTCTGGGATTGGGTCGGCGGCCGCTATTCCCTGTGGTCGGCTATCGGCCTGTCGGTCGCCATTGCCATCGGGTTCGACAACTTCGAACGCCTGCTGGCCGGCGCCCATGCCATGGACGAACACTTCCGCAGCGCGCCGTTGGAACGCAACATGCCGGCGATCCTGGCCCTGCTCGGCGTTTGGAACGCCAATTTCCTGGGCGCTTGCGCCCATGCCGTGCTGCCCTACGATCAGTACCTGCGCCGCTTGCCGGCGCACCTGCAGCAGGTCGACATGGAAAGCAACGGCAAGGGCGTCACTCGCGATGGCCTGCCCGTCGCCGTCGATACCGCGCCGATTATTTTCGGCGAGCCCGGCACCAACGGTCAGCACGCCTTTTATCAGCTCATCCATCAAGGTACCCGGTTGGTGCCGGCCGATATCATCGTCTCGGCCGCCACTCACAATCCCTTGGGCGATCATCACGCCATGCTCTGCGCCAACGCGGTGGCGCAGAGCGAAGCGTTGATGCGTGGCAAGACGCTGGAAGAAGCCCGCGCCGAATTGGACGCCGCCGGCATGGATTCCGTCCGCGCCGCCGAACTCGTCCCGCACAAGGTCTTCCCCGGCAACCGCCCGACCAACACCATCGTGCTGCGCCGGCTCGATCCCTACACGCTCGGCATGTTGGTGGCCCTTTACGAACACAAGGTCTTCGTCCAAGGCGTCCTGTGGGGCATCAATTCCTTCGATCAGTGGGGTGTCGAACTCGGCAAGCAGCTCGCTTCCGTGATCCTGCCCGAACTCGCCGCCGGCGCCGCGAGCCGACACGACGCCTCTACGGAAGGCCTGATCGCTTACCTGCGCGATCTCGGCGTGGGACGGCCGTCGACCTGAGGATCGGATGCCGGCCTCTACGGCAACGCCCCTTCGGTCTGTGGTGCCCGCGGATCCGGCTAGAACGGCCAGGCGGTCCCGTGCGACCCCAGGACCGCTCCCGCGATCGTTCCGGCGCTCAACGTCAGCAGCACCCAATGGGCGCGCCGTACCATGGCAAAGGTCCCTGTCGCATCCTGTGCGGCACGGCGGCGGAACCAGGCCTGCAGGAACAGCGGCTCGCCGACGAAGAGCACGAAGGTGAAGATGGTCCAGATCAGAACCATCGCAGGCATCCACCAGAATTGCGGGTCGGCGAAGCGATCCCATGCCTCCAGCCGGTAGGTCATGTAGACACCGCTAAGGCCGGCGAGCGTGACCGAGACCTTGGCTTGCCGGGAAAGGCGTCCTTCGATCTCCTCGAAGATCGCCAGCCGGCGCGACGGTTCGGAGAGGCGCGCGATGGCGGGCAGCAGCACCGCCGTCACCAGGGTGACGCCGCCGATCCAATGGACGATGGCAAGCACGTGGATGGCGCGGGCAATGGCAAGATCGTCCAACGGATTTTTCCTCGCGGTAGGTTCAGTTTGGTAGGATAACGCACGGGACCGCAAGGAGCATGCACCCAGATGGCGATTCCGCGCTACCGGTCGGCCGGTGCTCGGCCGCCGTGTCCGACGATGCAGAATTAGCGCCCCGGGCCATCGTCGGATCAGATCAGAAAGAAAGCCGCCGACGCCATTGCCATCGCCGCCGTCGCCAGCCAGCCCGCCACCGCCATCGGGCGCGGCAACGTCAGCCGCCCCATGATGCGCCCGTTCGACGCGATGATCATCATCACGGCCATCAGCGGCGCGGCCAGCACGCCGTTGACCACCGCGCTCCAATAAAGCGCCTTGACCGGGTCGATCGGCGTGAAGTTCAGCGCCACGCCGCCCAGCGTCGCCAGCGCGATCGTCGCATAGAAGGCCTTCGCCTCCCAAAGCCGGCGGTCGAGCCCCTCCGTCCAGCCGAACGCCTCGCTGACCCCATAGGCTGCCGAGCCGGCAAGCACCGGCACCGCCAGCATGCCGGTGGCGATGATGCCGGTGGCGAACAGCGCGAAGGTGAAGACGCCGGCAATCGGGCGTAGCGCCTCCGCTGCTTGCGCCGACGTCTGGATGTCGGTGACGCCATTGGCGTTCAGCGTTGCTGCCGTGGCGACGATGATGAACAGGGCGATAAGGTTCGATACGCCCATGCCGACGATGGTGTCGGTGCGGATGCGCGCCAGTTCCGGTCCGGCGTCGCGCGGCGCGATGCACAGCGGTTTGACGTTGCGGCGACGCAGCTCTTCGACTTCCTGCCCGGCCTGCCAGAAGAACAGGTACGGGCTGATCGTCGTACCCAGCACCGCGACCAGCGCCATGGCGTGCGACGAGTCGAAAATGAAATGCGGCACCAGGGCGCCGTAAAGCGCCGCCTCCCACGGCACCGGCGCGGCGAAGACCACGGCGACATAAGCGAACAGCGACAACGTCGTCCATTTCAGCACGGCGGCATAGCGGGCATAGCTCATGAAGGTTTCGAGCCCGACGCAAACGACGGCGAACAGCACGGTATAAAGTTGCTCGGGGCCGCCGATCAGCAGCCCCATCGCCGCGCCCATGGCGCCTAGATCGGCGCCCAGGTTGATGACGTTGGCGATCAGTAGCAGCAGCACGACGCCGCGCATCAGCCATGGCGGGTAATGGCGGCGAAGGTTGTGCGCGATGCCGCGTCCGGTGACAGTGCCGATGCGCGCCGCCACCGCCTGGATGACCGCCATCAGCGGCAGGCTGAACAGCATGGACCAGGCCAGACCGTAGCCGAACTGGGCGCCAACCTGGCTATAGGTGGCAATGCCGCTCGGATCGTCGT
>CANITX010000213.1 GCA_947470575.1 Rhodospirillales bacterium | reverse complement strand
CGGTCAACCTCTCAGGCGGCGACTACCGCGTCGGCGGCCCGCTTGACGCGCCGCTTCAAACGACGCACATCGGGCTCCAATCGGGAATCCCGCTCGCTCAGCAGGAAAGCGTCGATACCGCCGCGGTGCTCGATAGTTCGCAAGGCAGCCGTCGTCAGGCGCAGGCGGATGACCTGGCGCAAGGCTTCGCTATAAAGCGACGTCGCCTGCAAATTGGGCAGAAAGCGCCGCCGGGTCTTGTTATTGGCGTGGCTGACGTTGTTGCCCGCCATCACAGCCTTGCCGGTAATGCTGCATCGTCTGGACATAATACTCAATCCTATCGCTTTGCCCGTCGGGGCCGCATGCTGAGCGCCGCGGGGCCGTTGGCGACCGCAGGAGGCGTCCTTTTACGGAACCGCCCCCCGCCCGTCAAGGCCACCCGCAGCGTCGACCTCAGGCCCCCATCGTCCGCGGCGCAGGTTCCCGCCCAACACGTCCAGGAACGCCCGGGTGTTGAGCGAGGGCTGATTGGGCCCGATGAGGGCGGCAAGATCCTTGGTCATATGCCGGGACTCCACATCCTCGATACAGACCTTCACCAAAGTCTCGGCAAACTTCTGAACTTCGGGCGTGTTGTCGAAGCGGCCCCGGCGCCATAGCAGGCAAAAATCGAAGCAATCGGGTTGGTCGAGGTTTCCTTGCCCTTCTGGTGCTGGCAATACTGGCGGGTAACCGTGCCGTGCGCGGCCTCCGCCTCCGCCGTGTTGTGCCGTCCGGCACCAGGCGCGGCACATTCTTGCAGATGATCGGCTGACGGAAGACGGTACCGCCCAGGATATTGCGGATCGTCCCGTTCAGGGATTTGTAAATTTCCTTGAGCTTGAATTCCTAGACCCGATCCTCGTCGAGCGTGATCGTCGCGCATTTGACGCCAATCCGATGCTTTTTATCGCTTCCGCCGCGTCGGCGGTGAACTGATCGCGGGTTTCGGCGCGCTTTTCCATGCCGAGGTCGCAGTCAAACCAGTTCGACGCCGAGATAGGGCAGAATCAGCTTTTCCTTGATGAACTGCCATATGATGGGGGTTATTTCATCGCCGTCGAGTTCAACGACAGGTTTGGCGATTTTGATCTTAGGCACCCCTGAATACCCCCGAGATCGCCGAAACGGATGGCAATACGGTCGCCGGACCATAAGGGCAGGCCTGCCGGTTGGCGATATCCGAGGAGGGCCCGCCTAAATGCGGTCGGAGCGCGGCCCGATGTCGGGCAGATGTTCGCGGGCCAGGGCCGGTAAGACTTCCTCCACCCGTCCGACCCGAACGAATAGCCTGCGGGCGTACGGATCCGCGAAACCGCCCTCGATGACTCCGTTGATCAGCGCATCGAGCATCGACCAATAGCCATCGATATCGACAACGATCACCGGCTTGTCATGTAACCGAAGTTGGCGCCAGGTAAGGATTTCCAAAGTTTCATCCAGGGTGCCGAGCCCCCCGGGTAGAACCACGAAACCGTCTGACAGATCGAACATCCGGCGCTTGCGTTCATGCATGCTGTCAACAACGATCAGCTCGCTCAGCCCCGACTTGCCGACTTCCAAACTTTGCAAAAAAGCGGGAATCACTCCGATGACGTAGCCGCCGGCCTTGAGAACGGCATCGGCGAGGATGCCCATCAAGCCAACGCCCCCACCCCCATAGACCAGACGAATGCCGTTTTCGGCCATGAGAGTTCCCAGGCGGGCCGCCTGTTCGGCATGTAACGGATCGGCGCCCAGGCGAGACCCGCAAAATGCGCAGAGGGATGCAATACCGTTCATAAGTAAGACCTCGTCTTTTCTATCGTTACCGCCATGATGCGTGCTTTGCACGCTACCTGAGTACGCAATTACGCGTTTCTGGCTCAATCTGTATCTATCGATAGGTCCCTGTAGTAAAATGTACAGAATCGTTGGGCTCATCACGCTGGGAATATCGGTCCTGCCAACGCACCTCCTTGTCGGCGGTTGCTGCTGCGCTATACGTCGAGGCGCCTTATGAACCGGCCCGCCGTTGTCATCGGCGCGGGGGTCGTGGTTGTTGCCATTGCCATCGGTCTGAACTTCCGGTCATGGCGGGAGGAAACCGACGGTCCTGTCGTCCCCCCGACAGCCGCCGAGTCGGCACCGCAGGTGCCGACTCCCTCCACCAGCCTTATCGACTCATCTCCTCCCGCCGGTCAATCTTCGGGTCGCAACCAGCCGGCAGTGGCGGGGGTACCTATCCCACCGACGTTCGACGTCGTCCGTGTCAATCCTCAGGGCGATACCGTCATCGCGGGCCGGGCCGAACCGGGTGCGCGTATCGTCATTCGCGACGGCGCGGCGGAAATCGGTGTGGCTACCGCCGATAGTCGTGGCGAATGGGTGTTTGTACCCGACCGTCCCTTGCTTCCCGGCAACCATCAACTGGGGCTCGAAATGTCGATGGGAGACGGCAAGGAACCGGTGAAGTCCGAGACCTTGGTCGTTCTGGTCATTCCCGAAAAAGGCAAGGACATAGCCGGACAGCCCACGGTCGAGCCTGTAAAGCCGCTCGCCCTGCAAGTCCCCCGCGAAGGTGCCGGCGCGAGCCGGGTTTTGCAGACACCTACCGCTCCTGGCGCCGAGGCGGCAGGGGCTATCCCTTTGCCTCAGGCAATGCCAAATGCCGTGACCGTCACCGCCGCCGCGCCGCCGGCTAAGGCATCTACGCCAACGGCGCTGAGCATCGACGCCATCGACTATGGAGAGTCGGGGAGCATCAGCCTTAGCGGAAGGTCCGAACCGGCAGCAACGGTCCAACTCTATCTTGATAATAGTTTCATCGGGCGCACGCGGACCGGGCCGGATGGAACATGGTCGTTATCGCCCGAGCGACAGGTCCCGCCAGGCATCTATAGCCTACGGGCCGATCGCGTGGATGGCGAAGGCAAGGTCGTCGCCAGGGTCGAAATACCCTTTTCCCGGGCACCATCTTTGGCTCAATTGTCCCCAGGCAACTACGTGATCGTACAGCCAGGCAACAGCCTGTGGCGCATTGCCCGTCGGACCTACGGCGATGGCGTCCAATACACGGTCATCTACAACGCCAACCGAGATCAAATTCGCGACGCGGATTTAATCTACCCGGGCCAGGTCTTCGCTGTACCAGCAACAAACTGACCCGATCCCCGAGTAATGGAATGCCGGCGGGTCATGACCGGCACTGCCTCCATATGACAGCCGTTTGGTGGACAGGGCAGACATCCCAGACGATGGGCCGGGATGTCCGCTTGGCACGGACCGCTTCGACCGCTCCGCTCAATCGGTTCAGCCGAACGAGTCGCTGGAAACGACAACCCCGCCGTGATCGTCATCGCTCAGCGAATAGCCTTTGACGTCGCTGCTATCGGTATTGGTAAGTCGCACCGAGACCGAATGGTCGCCACCGAATGTGACCACCGTATCGCGGCCGTCCTGGGCTATGGACAAGTCGTGGAGCGAGAAATTGCCGCCCTCGAAGCGCAAGGCGTCGCCAAAGGAGAAGTCGCGGATGACGTCCTGCCCCGAAGCGTCGCCGAAGTTGAAGGTGTCGTGGCCGGATCCGCCATACATGGTGTCATTTCCGGCACCGCCGGTCAGAAAGTCGTTCCCGGCATCGCCACGCAGCTCGTCGTTTCCGAAACCACCGGTCAAGTTGTCGTTACCAGCGCCACCGCTCAAGCGGTCATTCCCGGCGCCGCCATCCAGAGCGTCATTGCCCGAGCCGCCGGTCAATTGGTCGTTGCCATCGCCGCCGAAGAAGGAGTCGTTACCAGCCCCGCCGTCCAGTTGATCGTCACCAACACCGCCGCTCAGCAAATCGTTACCATCGCCGCCGCTCAAGCTGTCATTGCCGGCGCCGCCATCCAGCGCGTCATTGCCCGAGCCGCCGGTCAGCTGATCGTCACCAACACCGCCCGACAACATGTCGTCGCCGTCACCGCCGCTCAATCGGTCGTTGCCGGCACCGCCTTCCAGCGCGTCGTTGCCCGAGCCGCCGGTCAACTGGTCGTTGCCGTCGCCGCCGAAGAAGGAGTCGTTACCGGCCCCACCGTCCAGCTGATCGTCACCAACACCACCCGACAACATGTCGTCGCCGTCACCGCCGCTCAATCGGTCATTGCCGACACCGGCATCCAGCACGTCGTTGCCCGAGCCGCCGGTCAGTTGGTCGTTGCCATCGCCGCCACTTAACGAGTCGCTGCCATCGCCGCCGCTCAAATCGTCGTTGCCGGCACCGCCATCGAGGGTATCGTCTCCGGATCCGCCGACAAGATCGTCATCGCCATCACCACCAAAGAAGGAGTCGTTGCCGGCTCCACCGTCCAGACGATCGTCACCGATACCGCCTATCAACGTGTCGGTACCGTCGCCGCCGCTCAAACGGTCGTTACCGGCACCGCCATCCAGCGTGTCGTTGCCCGCACCGCCGGTCAGCTGGTCGTTGCCGTCGCCACCGAAAAGGGCGTCGTTACCCAAGCCGCCATCCAGGCGATCGTTACCGGCGTCACCGAAGAGTGTGTCGTTGCCGGCATCGCCGTTCAGGGTATCGTCTTCGGTGCCGCCGTGCAGCACGTCATCTCCGTCACCGCCCGACAGGCGGTCATTGCCGGCGTCGCCCGACAGTGTGTCATTGCCCGAACCGCCATCGAGCCGATCATCGCCGGTACCGCCGGACACGATGTCGTTGCTTGCTCCTCCCGATAGTCGGTCGTTGCCACGGCCGCCAAGCAACAAGTCGCTACCGGCGCCGCCCGACAAGCGGTCGTTGCCGCTATTACCTATCAAAGTATCGTCGCCGGCACCGCCGGTCAGGCGATCGCTTCCGGCTCCGCCGCGCAGGACATCGTTGCCCGCACCGCCCGACAGCTGATCGTTGCCACTGCCGCCCAGCAACGTATCGTTACCAAGGCCACCTGCCAGGCGATCGTTGCCAGTATTGCCCAACAGCAGATCGTTGCCGGCATTGCCGATGATCCGGTCGTCGCCACCAGCTCCGGCCAATGTATCGTTACCGGCACCACCCCTCAGGATGTCGTTTCCGTTGGTACCGGCGATGGTTACACCGTCGCTGGGGAGGCCGCTGCCTTGTCCGCCTCCCTGGTTCGGATTTCCATCGTTGCCGTCCACGACCTGCGAGGGTGGCGGCGTCTCGTCCACCGGTGGCGTGGCAGCCTCGGTCGGCGGCGGCGTCGCATCCGCTGGAGGCGTCGCAGCCTCGGTCGGCGGCGGCGTCTCGTCCGCCGGAGGAGTCGCGGCCTCGGTCGGCGGCGGCGTCGCATCCGTTGGAGGCGTCGCGGCCTCGGTCGGTGGCGGCGTCGCCGACCCGG
>CANITX010000212.1 GCA_947470575.1 Rhodospirillales bacterium | reverse complement strand
AACGGCCTTATCGATCGCCCGCTGACGGCGATCCTTGAGCAGGTTATCGAACAGTACCGGCTCGGCGAGTTTCAGGATTTTGTCGAACATCAGGAACAGATCGCCCAGGAACGATCCCGTCGGATTGCTCAGGAATTGTTCGACCTGATGGGGCGGCGTGGTGAACAGTTCGGCGACGCCGATATCGTGCGGATTGCGCGCCCGCGGCTTGAGTGCCGCCAGGATGACCAACGGTGCGATGACCGTGCGCGACCAATAGGCCACCTTCTCCATATGGAAGGGGAACCAGCGCGGCAGCAGCATCAGTTCCACCGGCATCGATGGGCAGGCGCGCCAGGGTAACTCGCCGAACAGGGCCAAGGCGAAGCGGGTAAAGACGTTGGCCTTGGCCGCGCCACCGCGTGCCAGGATGGCGGCCCGCGCCCGGCGCATGTGTGCTTCGTCCGGGCCGTCGCCGGCCAGTTTCAGCGCGTAGTATGCTTTGACGCTGGCCGACAGATTGAAGTCGCCGTCGTAAAAAAGCGGCCAGCCATCGTGCTTGTCCGATTGCAGCCGGCGCAGGTAGGTCGCCAGCTCGGCTTGTGCTTTCTCGTCGATCTCGTCCAGGTAGTGGCCCAGCAGAATGTATTCGGCCGGAATGGTCGCGTCGGCCTCCAGCTCGAAGACGAAGTGACCGTCCGCGCGCTGCCCGGCAACGAAGGTGCGGCGCGTTGCCTCGATCGTTCGATCGAGCAAAGCCGCTCGATCGTCGGCCGGATGCGCCGGCGGCGGATCGCGAAAGTCATCGAGACGGATGACGGTATGGTTGGTAGAAGGTTCGCTCATGGTGGGTCTTTTGTGCGATGGCGTCGGGAAAATCAAGCATTTCCGGATAGTTATCCGGATTCCTGTGCGGACTGAAAAATGTGGACGGCGGCCAAGGCCCGCGATTTACCGGACCTCGATCCATTCGCCATGGGCCTGGCACTCGGCGCAGGCCAAATCGACGAAGGTGTCCGTGACGCTCTCGGGCGTCTTCAAGCTCAGCGGATCTTCGCCCGGAAACGCCTCGGCGCGCATGCCGGTACGGGTGCGTCCAGGATTGATCAGGTTGACACGGATGGCGGTCTTCGCCACCTCGGCGGCATAGGTCATCGCCAACATGTCGAGCGCTGCCTTGCTCACCGCATAGGGTCCCCAATAGGCGGTCGCCTGTTGGCTGGCTCCCGAGGTGACGAAGATCGCCCGTCCCGACTCCGATTGGCGGAGTAGGGGATCGAAGGCGCGAATCAGTCGCCAATTGGCGGTGACGTTAACGTTCATCACCTGGTTCCACACCTTCGGATCGATGTGGTGCAGTGGGCTCAGCACGCCCAACAGGGCGGCGTTGGCGACCAATATGTCGAGCTTGCCGAAGCGCTGGAAAATGGCGCCGCCGATGGCGTCGATGGCGGCATGGTCGTTGAGATCGGCGGGAACCAGTGTTGCCTGGCCACCGGTGGCGCGAATCTCGTCGTCGACTTCCTCCAGGGCGCCCTTGGTACGGGCCAGCAGGATGACGTGGGCGCCCTCGGCGGCGAAACGGCGGGCCACCGCGCGCCCGATGCCGCGCGATGCGCCGGTGATCAGCGCCAGGCGGTCGGCCAAGCGCGGCGTGGCGGAAGACGTCATGACGATCAGCTCGATTCCGCCAGCAAGGGAAGTTGTTGTGGCTGGCTGCCGTCGCCGCGATCGGTCAGCGGTATGGGGTAATCGCCCGTGAAACAGGCATCGCAGAACTGTGGATGGGCGCCGTCGCGCGTGACGTCGGCGACCGCCTTGTAAAGCCCGTCGACGGAGATGAAGGCCAATGAATCGACGCCGATCCTTTTGGCCATGCCAGGTACGTCGTAGGAGGCGGCCAGCAGCTCCTCGCGTTCCGGCGTGTCGATGCCATAGAAACACGAACCGGTGATCGGCGGCGAGGAGATGCGCATGTGGACTTCGGCGGCCCCGGCGGCCCGCACCATCTCGACGATCTTCAGCGATGTCGTGCCGCGCACGATGGAATCGTCGATCAGGACCACGCGCTTGCCGGCCAGATGGGCGCGGTTGGCATTGTGCTTCAGTTTGACGCCCAGGTGGCGGATGCTGTCCGTCGGTTCGATGAAGGTCCGTCCGACATAATGATTGCGGATGATGCCAAGTTCGAAGGGCACGCCTGACTCGGCGGCATAGCCGATGGCGGCCGGCACGCCGGAATCGGGGACGGGGACCACCACGTCGGCGTCGACGTGGCTCTCGCGGGCGAGTTGCCTGCCGATGCGCTTGCGGATCTCATAGACGTTGCGGCCATCTACCGTGCTGTCCGGTCGCGCGAAGTAGATGTACTCAAAGACGCAAAAACGCTGCGCCGTGCGGCCGAACGGCCGGATGCTATGCACGCCGTCCTCGTCGATAACCACAAGTTCACCGGGTTCGACGTCGCGCACGAATCGGGCGCCGATGATGTCGAGGGCGCAGGTCTCGGATGCCAGGATATGGGCGCCGTCGAGTTCGCCCAGCACCAGCGGCCGGACGCCAAAGGGATCGCGCACGCCGACCAGCTTCTTGCGGGTCAGCACGACCAAGGAATAGGCGCCCTCGACCCGGCGCAGCGCGTCGATCAGCCGATCGGTGACGGTCGAGTAGAGGCTGGTGGCGACCAGATGGGTAATGATCTCAGTGTCCATCGTCGACTGGAACAGGCAGCCGCGACGGACCAACTCGCGGCGCACCGTCCGCGCGTTGGTCAGGTTGCCGTTATGCGCGATGGCCAGCCCGCCGAAGCTGAACTCGGCAAAGATCGGCTGGACGTTGCGCAGCACCGTGTCGCCGGCCGTCGAATAGCGGTTATGGCCGATGGCGAAGCCGCCGCGCAGGTTCTGGATGATCGATTCGGAACTGAAGTTGTCGCCGACTTGGCCCAGCGCGCGGTGGCTGTGGAATTGCTCGCCGTCGAAGGAAACGATACCGGCGGCTTCTTGCCCGCGATGCTGAAGCGCGTGCAGGCCAAGTGCCGTCAGCGCTGCGGCGCTGGGATGGCCATAGACGCCGAAGACGCCACATTCTTCATGCAGGCGGTCGTCGTCCTGGCCCGGCCAGATGGGACGATCAGCGGTGGGCGCGATGGCGTTGCTGTCCGTCAATCCTCAGTGTCCCGTCGATTCGATCAAGCGTTCCATTTCGCTGCGTTCCTTGTCCGAGTAACCGGGCCGCGGTTCGCCGCCGGTATCGCGAGGCTGGGGGGTCAGAATTTGGTCGAGCATGCGCTTCGTTTCCTGTGCTTCGCCGTTGGCCGCACGTTTCCTTGCGGCTTCGCCGTTGGCACCTTGGGCCGATCCAGGAGCGAGGGAGCGCAGTATGGCGGCACCGTTTTCAAGGACAGGCAAGCTCCGGGCCTCACGCAGCCAACTTGGATGATCGGTCGGCGGCCAGATCAATTCAGTCCCTATATAGGCAAGGCAAACCAGGACTGCACCCCGCAGAATGCCGAAAAGAAAACCCAGCGAGCGGTCGAGCGCGTTCAGAGCGCTGTCCTTAACCTGGCGCGTGATGCCGCGCGTCAGCATGGAAAGGACGACCAGGCTGACGACGAAGACGCTGGCGCCGGCTGCCAAGTCGGCGGCCAATTCAACACCGATGAACTGGCGCGCATAGGGCTGGACGTAGGGAAAGGCATGAATCGTTGCGAAAATGGCGCCAACCCAGGCGGCGACGCCCAGCACCTCATGGACAAAGCCGCGCGAGAAAGCGAGTAGGGCTGAAATAAGCACCACCAGTCCGATGCCAATATCGACCCAGTTGATGGGTTGTACAGCCTCAGGCACGACCGCCTCCGCGCCAGACCGGATTTGTCGCTTGGGCCTCGGCCCGGTTGTGGGCCTGGGCCAACCAAGCCTCGCCGCCGGCCTCGATGCCGAAGATGCCGAGCAGGTCCGATAGATGCCCGACGGTGTCGATAGTCATTGCTGTCCCGGCATCGCCAGTCTTGCCTTTGTCGCGCCGCCGGCGGGGCACGATGGCCCGCGTGAAGCCCAGCTTGGCGGCTTCCTTCAGCCGGCCTTCCGCATGCACCACCGGGCGCACCTCGCCCGACAGGCCGACCTCGCCGAAAACCACCGTCTCGGCCGGCACCGGGCGGTCGGCCAGCGACGACAGCAGGGCAGCGGCCACCGCCAGATCGGCTGCCGGCTCGCCAATGCGCAGGCCGCCGGCGACGTTCAGATAGACGTCGGCGCCGCCGGTGCTGAGGCCGCAGCGGGCCTGCAGGACCGCCAGCAGCATCGCCAGCCGGCCGCTGTCCCAGCCGACCACGGCGCGCCTGGGTGTACCCAGCGACGATGGTGCGATCAGGGATTGGATTTCGACCAACAGCGGGCGCGTACCTTCCATGCCGGCGAAGACGCAGGCGCCGCTGACCGGGCTGTCGCGGTCGGCCAGGAAGAGGGCGGACGGATTGGCCACTTCGCCCAGGCCGGCGTCGGTCATCTCGAAGACGCCGATCTCGTCGGTGGCGCCATAGCGGTTCTTGACGGCGCGCAGCATGCGGAACTGGTGGCCGCGCTCGCCTTCGAAATGCAACACGGTATCGACCATATGCTCAAGCACGCGAGGACCGGCGATCAGTCCTTCCTTGGTGACATGGCCGACCAGCAGAAGGGCGAAGCCGCGCCGCTTGGCCAGCCGGATCAGTTCTTGGGCCGAGGCGCGGACCTGGGCTACGGTGCCTGGCGCCGACTCCAGCGTATCGATGAACATGGTCTGGATGGAATCGATGACCACGGCGGCCGGCGCGTCGGCGTTATCGAGCGAGGCGACGATGTCGCGCACATTGGTGGCGGCCGCCAGCGCCACGTTGCTTTTGCCAAGGCCGAGGCGGCGGGCCCGCAGGCGGAGCTGCTCCACGGCTTCTTCGCCGGAGATGTAGACGGTGGAGGCGCGCGCCGACAGGCGGGCGGCGACCTGCAGCATCAGGGTCGACTTGCCGACGCCGGGGTCGCCGCCGATCAGGATCGCCGAGCCAGGTACCAATCCGCCGCCGCAGACCCGGTCGAATTCGCCCGAACCGGTGACGTGGCGGGGCGCTTCCGGGGCGTCGCCGTCCATGGCGAGGAAGGCGATGCGATGACCCTTGGCTTTGCCGAGGCCCTTCGGCACCGACTGCGGCGCGGCTTCCTCGACCATGGTATTCCAGCCGCCGCAGGAATCGCAGCGGCCGGCCCATTTGGCGGCGATAGCGCCGCATTCCTGGCAGACATACTGGGCGGAGGCGCGGGCCATGGTCTTTATCCTCGCCCCAAGGCGATAGCGCCGCTCATACCCGCACCGCCATCTTGATCGGCCCCTCGGTGCGGCCGTGGATG
>CANITX010000211.1 GCA_947470575.1 Rhodospirillales bacterium | reverse complement strand
GCGCGCACCAGGCCGCGCTTGCCGCCGAACAGGCCGCCGCCTAGCCGGTAGTGGCGGGTGACCCCCTCGGCGGTCAGGCGTATCGCGGCCGTCATGCGCCAATCCGGATACAGGCGGCGCGATGCGCCGTGCCGATGGTCCGCAATTCCGGCTCCGCCGTCCGGCACGCCGTCTTGACCCGGCTGCACCGGTCGGAGAAGCGGCAGCCGGCGGGCAGCCGGCGCAGGTCGGGCACTTGGCCCGGAATGGATGGCAGCCGCGTACCCGGCGCGGTACGGCCGGGCAGGGTGGCCAACAGCCCCTGCGTATAGGGATGTTGCGGCCCGGCGAACAGCGCCGCCGCCGGCGCCGCTTCGACCAGGCGTCCGGCGTACATCACCAACACCTCGTCGGCGACTTCCGAAACCACGCCCAGGTCGTGGCTGATGAACAGAATGGTCAACCCCATGCGTTCCTGGATGTCGAGCAGCAGGTCGATGATCTGCGCCTGGATGGTGACGTCGAGCGCCGTCGTCGGCTCGTCGGCGATCAACACGTCGGGCTCGCCGGCCAGCGCCATGGCGATCATCGCCCGCTGGCGCATGCCGCCCGACATCTGATGCGGATAGGCGGTCGCCCGCCGTGCCGGATCGGCGATGCCCACCCGGTGCAGCCCCTCGACGGCTTCGGCCCAGGCGGCGCGCCGGTCCAATCCACGGTGGGCGCGCAATACCTCGGCCACCTGTTCGCCGACCGTGAACACCGGGTTCAGCGCTGTCATCGGTTCCTGAAAGATCATGGCGATGCGTCGGCCGCGCACCCGGTCGAGCCCGGCCGCGTCAAGTGTCGTCAGTTCCTGCCCGCCCAACTGGATCGACCCTGTTGTGATCCGTCCCGGCGGTGGCACCAGCCCCATCAGCGCCAGCGCCGTCACCGTCTTGCCGCAGCCGCTTTCCCCGACCAGTCCGGTGGTCCGCCCCGGCCAAAGGTCGAAGCTGACGCCCGCCGCCGCCACCAGCCATCCGTCGTCGCCGGTGAAGCCGACCGTCAGGTCGCGCACTGACAAGATGGGGGAGGCCGTAATCGGGAGAAAGTTGGCGTGGACGGTCATGGCGCGATTATCCACCAGTTCCGCCGTCTCTTGCCAGGGCGACCCGTGATATCCTGCCGCCATGCCCGAACTGCCCGACATTGCCGTCTACATCGAGGCCCTCGAAAGCCGCATCCGCGGCCAGACGCTGACCGGCTTGCGTCTCGCCAATCCCTTCCTGCTGCGCACCGTCGATCCGCCGGCCCGCGACGCGGTCGGCCGCCGCGTCACCGATCTCTGCCGGGTCGGCAAGCGCATCGCCATCGGCTTCGAGGACGATCTGTATCTAGTGCTGCACCTGATGATCGCCGGTCGCCTGCATTGGGTGGCGGTGGGTGCCAAGCTACAGGCCAAACGCGGTCTGGCCGCCTTCGATTTTCCCAACGGCACGTTGACCCTGACTGAGGCCGGTTCGAAGCGCCGCGCTTCCCTGCACGCGGTCCGGGGGCGGGCGGGTCTGGCCGGGCTCGACCCCGGCGGCATCGAACCGCTGAGTGCCGGCCGCGATGCCTTTGCCGCCGCGCTTCGCCGCGAAAGCCACACGCTGAAGCGGGCGCTGACCGATCCGCGTTTGTTCGCCGGCATCGGCAATGCCTACTCCGACGAAATCCTGTTTCACGCCGGCCTGTCTCCGGTCGTGCTCACGGGGCGCCTGAGCGATGACGACATCGACCGCCTCTATGTCGCAACCCAACGCACCCTGAATGTGTGGATCGACCGCCTGCGTGTCGAAGCCGGCGGGAAGTTCCCGGAAAAGGTCACGGCCTTTCGCAAGGACATGGCCGTGCATGGCCGCTATCGGCAATCGTGCCCGGCCTGCGCCACACCGGTGCAGCGCATCGTGCGCGCCGACAGCGAATGCAACTACTGCCCGCGCTGCCAGACCGGCGGACGTGTGCTGGCCGACCGGGCGCTGTCGCATCTCCT
Organism: Rhodospirillales bacterium; assembly: GCA_947470575.1. Taxonomy (GTDB): domain Bacteria; phylum Pseudomonadota; class Alphaproteobacteria; order Rhodospirillales; family CAMCUA01; genus CAMCUA01. The sequence goes on along the minus strand of CANITX010000211.1, from coordinate 3,379 downwards.
GCACAAGGACTGGCCGCGTACCGTCGAGGAACTGGAGGAGATGCTGCCGGCCCGCTAGGAGGCCGGGTTATCTCAAAGAAAAAGGGCGCCCCGGCAAAGGGCGCCCCATCCCTTGGTTGGGGAGTGGATCAGAATGTCTTGCCGGCCGAAAAGACGACGCGGTCGTCGCAAACGTTGGTGCCGGCGAAGCATTCGGCCTTGCTCAGGCTGGTCCCGATGTATTGCAGGCCCAAGTTCAAGGTGAAGACCGTGGCCGATACGCCGGCGGTCCAGGTGGAATAGTCCGGCGTGCCCCACAGGGTGTTGTTATCGATGTTCTGTCGGTTGTATTCGGCCATCAGCGCCACATTGTAGTCGGCGAGGAAGGGCAACGGCACCGTCACGCCGGCCGTATAGAACTGGGAATCGCCTGTACGGCTGAAAGAATTCAGGTTGTTGGCGATTGCCGCGGCGCCCTGGAAGTCCGGCGAATAGCGGAAACCGACATAGGGAGTTGCAAAGCCGAGGTCGTAGCTCAGCTTGATCCCCGGCTCCACGTAGTTGACCTCGTCCTCGCCACCCGGATAGGTGTAGTAGATGACGTTAAGATCGTAGCCGACACCCTTGATCGTGCCACGCACGCCGCCGGTCCAGTCGATCTCCAGGCTTTGGGCGCCGAAGAAGTTGACGTTCGAGCCCCAGGCGCTGACGTAGAGCGACGCCGCGTCCTCGACCACCGGAATGGAATATTCCAGCGAACCTTGGGCGGCGGGATTGTTGCCGGTCTGCGAAATGCCGCGGAATTTGTAATCCGTGACGAAACCGACGCTCGCCGCGATGTTGCCGCCGAACGGTCCCGTCGGGGCTTTGTCTTCTGCCAGAACGGGCAGTGCCACGCTAGCGCCCAGAAGCGCCGCCGAGACGAGAAGGTTGAACTTACGCATTCTTGCTATTCTCCTGAGACGAGACGGGAAGGGTTCGGTCATTGCTTTGAATACAACAGCATAGACATCGAAGTAGCTCGGGTTTTATTGCGACACAAGCAAAACTTTAACAATTCGATCTAGTAGAACTCAAATTCTGTGCCATCTGTGACAAAAATGTTTTATTCATATATATCAATAAGATAGTGGGGGTTTGTGGGCGATGTCCCGGGGCAATCTCTAGGGGTGCTGTATTTATGGGCACTACTTTGATTACATATTAATCAGTTCTCTTGGAGAACGTGCGGGCAAGGGTCGGGGGCCGATAACCAGTTCGCCGCGTTGGCGCACCACGCATGATATTCCACCCGCCGTCGAAGACGGTCATGTTCGCCGGTATCAGCGCCGACAGCGGTGCGCTCATGAACATGTTGTCGTAACGATGACGGCAGCGTGGCCGACCCGCCGCGGCCGACACGGTGACCGCCGGCAAGGGGCGTGCTAGAAGCCTTCTGCAACGATGATTGAAAAAAAGGGGGGGCGTCATGCCCGAAGGAAACAGCCCGGCGCGCGGCGGCGTGCCGACCGACAGCGACACCATCCGCACCCTGCTTAATCGCCGCAGCATCCGCAAATACACCGACCGGCCCGTTGCCGATGAAACCATCGAAGCCTTGCTGCGTGCCGCCTTGCGCGCGCCGACGTCGTCCAATATCCAGTCCTACAGCGTGATCGTCGTGCGCGACCAGGACACCAAGGACAAGCTTTCGCTGCTCACCGGCAAGCAGCGCCACATTGCCGACTGCGGCGTATTCCTGGCTTTCTGCGCCGACCTGACGCGCATTTCCTGGGCGATGGACAAGAACGGCGCCTCGATTGCCGATAACAACCTGGAACTGTTCCTGGTCTCCAGCATCGATGCGGCCCTTGTCGGGATGTCAGCTTATCTGGCCGCCGAATCCGTCGGGCTCAGTGGCGTGATGATCGGCGCCGTGCGCAACAAGCCCGAGGAGGTCGCTCAGGTGCTCGGCCTGCCACGCCTGTCATATTGTGTCTTCGGCATGTGCCTGGGTTGGCCGGCCGAGGCGCCGCAACAGAAGCCGCGCATGGCCTACGATGACGTCGTCCACGACGAACGCTACGATGCCGACAAAGTAAAGAAGGCGGTCGCCGACTACGACCGCGAACTGGCGCGTCATTACGAAAGCATCGGCAAGGCGACGACTCCGGACTCCTGGTCCCACGACGTCGCCGCTAAATTCGGCGCTCGTCCGCGCGACGACCTGCGTCCCGTGCTCAAGGCGCGCGGCATCGATTGCCGCTAAGAAGTAGGGGCGGGTTTCAAATTCGCCCCATTCGGCTCAATAGCCGATGGCGCAGCCGTCCTTGCGCGGGTCGGAGCCGCCGGTCAGCACGCCCGTCTGCCAGTCGATGCGGATGGCCTGGCTGCCGCCCACCGGCTTGTCCGGCACGACGCGCGGATGGCCCATCGCCATGAGGCTGTCGACGATCTCTTTCGGCAGGCCCGTTTCCATCTCGACTCCGCCGTCCGGGTCGGCGAAGACGCGCGGCAGGTCCATGGCTTCCTGGATGTCGAGGCCGTAGTCGACCATGTTGCTGATGAACCAGGCGTGTCCCGCCGCCTGATAGGAACCGCCCATGACGCCGAAGGGCATGACGGCGCGGTCGCCATGGACAGCCATCGCCGGGATGATCGTGTGCATCGGCCGCTTGCCGGGTGCGATAGCGTTGGGATGCTTCGGATCGACCGTGAAGCTCATGCCGCGATTGTGCAGCATGACGCCCGATTTCGGCCCGCACAGTCCCGAACCGAAATTGGCGAACAGCGAATTGATGAAGCTGACCGCGTTACGGTCCTTGTCGACGACGCACAAATAGACCGTGTCCGCATGCACCGGCATGTCGAGCTTGGGCAGGTTCGCCGTCCGCTGCTTCGGATCGATCGATTGTGCCAGCCGCCGGGCGCGACCACGGTCGAGCAGTTGATCGGCCGGCACCTTTACCTGGCGGGGATCGGCGACGTACAGATTGCGGTCGCGATAGGCCAGCCGCGTCGCCTCGATGAAAGCGTGCAGGCGAGCCACCGACAGCGGGCCGCCCGCCGGTTTCTCTATTTCGTTCAGGATGTTGAGCATTTCGAGCGCGATGATGCCCTGGCCGTTCGGCGGGCATTCGACGATGCGCTGGCCTTTATATTCGGTGCTCACCGGCATGACGTATTCGCCCTTCGCCCGGGCGAAGTCGTCCAGCGTATGCAGGCCGCCCCGGCTTTGCAGGTGCGCCACCAGGTCCTCGGCGACCCAGCCCTTGTAGAATCCGTCGCGGCCGTGCTTGGCGATATGCTCCATGGTCGCCGCCAGTTCCGGCTGGCGGTGCACCTCGCCCTCCGCCGGGGTGCGGCCGCCCGGCATGAAGATGCGGGTCGATGTCGGATCGGCGCGCAGTACCTTGGACTC
>CANITX010000210.1 GCA_947470575.1 Rhodospirillales bacterium | reverse complement strand
TCGGCCTTCTCATCCTCAGTAAGATCGGCATTCACAGCTTCGAGCACTTGCCCGTTCTCGCCTTCGCGCTGGCGCCCGAGAACAGATCGATGCTGACCGGCACCTATTCGTTCCGGCTGATGAGGGCCTTCGGCACGACGGACTACGCAGCCGACCTGCGCCGGGCACCCCATCCCATTGCCGTCCTGGTCGGCGAACGCGACGAGCTGTTTCACGCCGCCCTGTTCGCCCCAACCGTGCAGGCGGTGCGCCCGGATGCAATCGTCACCGTGATTCCCGGCCTGTCCCACGTCGGGATCTCAACCGATGCCCACGCCGTTCCGGCCATCGCGGCGGCCGTTCGCGGCGCACCCTAGCGGGGAGGCTTGGCGTAGCCAATCCGCCCGAGGGCGTCGCCGATTTCGGCGAGGACCGCCGGGTCGTCGATGGTCGCCGGAAAGCGGTATTCGACATTGTCGGCGATCTTTTGCATGGTACCGCGCAGGATTTTTCCCGAGCGCGTCTTCGGCAGGCGAGGCACGACGACGGCGTGACGGAAGGAGGCCACCGGGCCGATCTGTTCGCGCACCAGGCGCACCACGTCGGCAACGATCTCGGCCTCGCTGCGCACAACGCCGGCCTTGAGCACCATGAAACCGACCGGCACCTGCCCCTTCAGCTCGTCGGCCACGCCGATCACGGCGCATTCGGCGACATCGGGATGAGCGGCGAGAACCTCTTCCATGCCGCCGGTCGACAGGCGGTGGCCGGCGACGTTGATGATGTCGTCGGTACGCGCCATGACGTAGACGTAGCCGTCGTCGTCGACATAACCGGCGTCCGCCGTCTGGTAATAGCCGGGGAAAGCGTTGAAATACGCTTGGCGGCAGCGCGCCTCGGCGTTCCACAGGGTCAGCAGGCTGGCCGGAGCCATCGGCAACCGGGCGGCGAGCGCGCCGATCTGACCGGGCTTCACCTCGTGCCCCGCCTCGTCGAGGACGCGGATGTCCCAGCCCGGCGCCGGCCGGCTGGACGAACCGGCTTTCACCGGAACAGGACTTAAGCCCATGCAGTTGGCGGCGATCGACCAAGCGGTTTCCGTCTGCCACCAGTGATCGATGACGGGTCGGTCCAGGTGCCGTTCCGCCCAGTGCAGGGTGTCCGGGTCGGTGCGTTCGCCGGCCAGGAACAGGATGCGGAATTTCGATAGGTCGTAGCGCTTCAGCAGCAAGGCATCGGGGTCTTCGCGCTTGATGGCGCGAAAGGCGGTCGGCGCCGTGAACATCGCCTTCACCCCATGCTCGGCAATGACCCGCCAGAAGGCGCCGGCATCGGGCGTGCCGACCGGCTTGCCTTCGTAAAGGATCGTTGTGCAGCCCTGCAGCAACGGCGCGTAGACGATGTAGGAATGGCCGACCACCCAGCCGACGTCGGAAGCGGCCCAGAAGACATCGCCGGGATCGATGTCGTAGACCGCCTTCATCGAATAGCGCAGCGCCACCATGTGGCCGCCGTTGTCGCGCACGACGCCCTTGGGCAGGCCGGTGGTGCCGGATGTGTAGAGGATATAGAGCGGGTCGGTGGCCTTGACGGCGACGCAATCGGCGGGCAGCGCCCCGGCTTCGGCCGCGTCCCAATCGACGTTGCCGTCCGGATCGCACGGTCCTTCGGGCCGTTGCTTGACCATGCGGAATTCGGGCTTGTGTTTGGCCAGGGCGACGGCGCCGTCGAGCAGCGGTTTGTAGAGGATGACCCGCCCGGCCTCGATGCCGCAGGAGGCGGTGAGGATGGCCTTCGGCTTGCAGTCGTCGATCCGCACGGCGAGTTCGTTGGCGGCGAAGCCGCCGAAGACCACCGAATGGACGGCGCCCAGCCGGGCACAGGCCAGCATGGCGATCACCGCCTCGGGAATCGCCGGCATGTAGACGATGACCCGGTCGCCCTTGGCCACGCCCCGGTCCTGCAGAGCGCCCGCCACTTTAGCCACCCTGTCGCGCAACTGGCGGAAGGTGAAGCGCGCGACGGTACCGGTGACCGGGCTATCGTAAATAAGCGCGATCTGATCGGCGCGACCGCGCGCCACGTGGCGGTCGAGCGCATTGTAGCAGGTGTTGCATTCGGCGCCGGGAAACCAGCGATCGAAGGGTGTATGGCTACGATCCAGCACCCGGTCCCACGGCTTGAACCAGTCGATACCGGCCGCCACCTCGCCCCAGAAGCCTTCCGGGTCGGCGATGGACCGGCGATGCGCGTCCTCGTAAGCATTCATGATCGCAACCGTTCCACGCCTTTCCAATCCACGTCCATGCCGAAGCCGGGAGCTTCCGAGAGGTGGAGCATGCCGTCCTTAAACACCGGCCCACCCCGGTAGATGGCGTGGTGGATCGGGTGATCCGCCGCATTGCCACGGGTTTCGGCGGCGAAGGCGGCATCGCCGAAGGCCGATACGATATGGCAATGGATGTGTGCCGCCGTGTGCGGCGCGATGACCACGCCCTTCTGTTCCGCATAGTATGCGATGCGCAACGACTCGGTGAAGCCGGCATGGCGCGTCGAATCGAATTGCACGAAACGGATGGCACCGGAATCGATGAAGTCGCGCACCGTGAAGCGATGGGTTTCCCGTTCGCAATGGGCCAGAGGGATGGGCGTGGCGCGGGCAAGACGCATGTAATCGGCCGGCTGCAGATGCCAGTGCAACGGCTCTTCCAGCCAGAAGATGTCGTGGGGAGCTACGGCGTCGGCGTAACGGATGCAGCCTTCGACGTCGTAGGGCGCGTTCATGTCGAGCATCAGCAGGGTCTTGGGCCCGATGGCGTTCCGCACCAAACGGATGCGCTCCACCTCGTCGGACAAGGACAAGGCGCCTGACTTCAGCTTCACCGCACGGAACCCATTGGCGACGAAGCCGCCGAGTTCGTCGGCATAGGAGGACAACGGCGCGCCTTCGACATAGAAGCCGCCGGTACCATAGGTGAAGACCTCGGTACGGGTGCCGCCCAAGAGGCGGAAGACCGGCCGATTCATCGCCTTGCCCTTGAGGTCCCACAACGCGATATCGATGCCGCCGATGGCCGCCATGATCTGCGGCCGCTGGCCACGCGGCAGCGGCGCCGGCAGCCCGTCCCATCCGCCAAGCCCGCCCGGACGCGGCACCGTCAGCGAGAACAGCTTGTTCCAGATCTCGACATGACCGAGCGGGTCCATACCCTTGATCACCTCGGCAAAGGTGGCGATCAGGTCGCAGATCGTCTTCTGCGGCCCACCGACAACTTCGCCATAGCCGACGAGGCCTGAGTCGGTGCGCACTTCGATGAGCACGAGCTGCGCCGCGCCGAAGTATTCGTGGGCGGTCCAACTGCCCTGGGCGTATGCCGCCGTCAGCGGATGGACGATGATGTCGGCGATCTTCACCGGCTCAGGACTTCCACTTCTCGACGTGCTTCCAGTCGATCTCGACGCCGAAGCCGGGTTCCTCGGTCAGGTGCACCTTGCCGCCTTTCACATGGGCGCCTCCCCGGTAGATGCCATGCTGGATCGGGTGGCGTTCGTGGCTGCCGTGGGATTCGGCGGCAAAGGCGGCATCGCCGAAGGCCGAGACGATATGGCTGTGCAGATGCTGTGCCGTATGCGGAGCGATCATCACGCCCTTTTGTTCGGCGTAATGGGCGATGCGCAGCGACTCGGTGAAGCCGGCGTGGCGCGTCGAATCGAACTGCACGTAGCGGATCGAACCGGAATCGATGAAGTCGCGCACGGTGAAACGGTGCCATTCGCGCTCGCAATGGGCGAGCGGAATCGGCGAGGCATTGGCAAGGCGCACATAGTCGGCCGGCTGCAGGTGCCAGAATAACGGCTCCTCCAGCCAGAAGATGTCATAGGGCGCCACCGCATGGGCGAAACGGATGCAACCCTCGACGTCGTAAGGCGCGTTCATGTCGAGCATCAGCAGGGTATCCGGCCCGATGACGTCGCGCACGGCGCGGATGCGCTTCACCTCGTCGGCGATCGACAAGGCGCCAGTCTTCAGCTTCACGGCGCGATATCCCATGGCGACGTACTGGGCGAATTCCTCGGCGCAGGATTCGAGCGGCGCGCCTTCGACATAGTATCCGCCGGTCGAATAGGTGAAGACCTCGGTGCGGGTGCCGCCCAGCAGGCGGAACACCGGCAGGCCCGCGGCCCGACCCTTGATATCCCACAGCGCGATATCGATACCGCCGATGGCGGCCATGATCTGCGCCCTTTGGCCGCGCGGCAACGGTGCCGGCAATCCATCCCAACCGCCGAGCCCGCCCGGCCGCGGCACCGTTAGCGAGAACAGCTTGTTCCACACCTCGACATGACCGAGCGCATCCATACCACGGATGACGTCGCCAAAGGTCTTGCCGAGATCGCAAATGGTTTTCTGCGGGCCGCCGGCTATTTCGCCGTAGCCGCTGATGCCATCGTCGGTCTTGATCTCGACTAGGATAAGTTGCGCCGCGCCGGCATACTCGTGTGCCGTCCAGCTGCCCTGGGCATATTTCGCCGTCATCGGATGGAAACGCACGTCCGCGATCTTCATCGCCAATCCTCCCCGGATATTTTCATTGTTCGCGCCTTGCCGTCCCGACTATAGCCGGGACGGGCTGACTTTAAACAGACTGGCTTCAAAATCGGCAACAGAACGCACAAGCCCTACGCGCGGGCTTATCCCGCGTCGTCGGGCAGGCCATGGCCGCTGCAGTGCACCGGCTCTCGCAGCCGCCGATGCTCGCCGGCCATTCTACTCTCTGGTGTCTTTAGCCTGGGACCCTTCGGCCCTCGGGCCGGAGTCAGACCGGCTAACCGCCAAGATTGGCAAGCTGATCCTTTATTCGCAGCTTTTGCTTCTTCAGACTGGCGATTTCCAACTCGTCAGGTTGAGGTCTGGTGGTTGCTACCTCGATCTTACTTTCGATCGAATGATGCTTGGCTTTCAAGGACGTAATCCTGTCTTCCAGGCTCATAGCGTCAGTCCTCCGATGTCGGTCAAAATGAAGGAACAATGACACTATACGCTCTTTGAAGATCGAGTTCGAGTCGTAGAGGTGGGAGGCGGCCAAGAACCGATGCCTGGGGAAAGCGGCCACACTCCAACACAAGCACCGCGGCACGGGAAAGGTCTTCACCGCCGTCCGGAAACCGTCGGTCAAACCGATCCGCAGTCGTCAGCTATTTCCCAGGCACCTCGGCGCCGCACCGCTCGTTCCAGTATACCAAATACATGCCACCCGGTTCTCGCTTAGCTTGCTTCTTGGAATTTGCCATGAGGCGGACGAGCCCCTCATATTCCGGGCGCTCAGAAGCCTCAGGCACCATGACGATCCCGGCACTGACCGTAAGCAAGGAATATTCCGTGGAGCTACCGTCGCGCGATTTGGCG
>CANITX010000209.1 GCA_947470575.1 Rhodospirillales bacterium | reverse complement strand
GAGGGGGAAAGGCTTGCACTATATGCCCCCGCGGCGGACGGCCGGCGCCGGGCCGCGCCGCACACCATCGCCGGGTCGCGCAGCACGCGTCACGGCACTTCAAATCGCACGCCGGATCGCCTACGGGCAGCTTTCGCTGGCCCCGGCATCCGGCCCTCATGCAAGCACGGGAGACATCATGTCACGCAAGGTCGGCCTGGTTCTGGCGGAAAGCCTGAAGGCTCATGGTATCGACAGGATCTTCTGCGTTCCTGGCGAAAGCTACATCGGCTTCACCAATGTTCTCGGCGATTTCGAGGGCGTCGACCTGAAGGTCTGCCGCCATGAAGCCGGCGCCGCCTTCATGGCGACCGCCGACGGCCAGATGACCGGCTATTGCGGCTGCTGCATCGTGTCGCGCGGCCCCGGCCTGTGCAACGCCACGATCGCCATGCACAGCGCCCTGCACGACGCCAAGCCGCTGGTCGTCCTGGTCGGCCAGGTCGAGCGCAAGGACGTCGGGCGCATGGCGCTGCAGGAGCAAAACTATTCGGTGCTGCTGGCCGACGTCACCAAGAAGGTGATCGAGTTGGTGATGCCGGAGCAGGCTTCCGAGGTCATCGCGCGGGCCTTCCATCTGGCCACCACCGGCACCCCCGGCCCGGTCGCCGTGGTGCTGCCGGAAGATATTTTCGATGAAATGACCGACGTCGAGATCGACCTGCCGCGCCCGCGGGTCATCAGCTCGCCCGGCAACGACGCCGTGCAGCAACTGGCCGACATGCTGCGCAAGGCCGAGCGTCCGCTGATCTGGGTTGGCGGCGCCATGCCGCACAATAAGGCGACCGGCGAAAAGCTGAAGCAGCTGGCCGAGAAATGGCAGCTGCCGATGTCGCCGACGCAGCGCCGCCCGCACCTGTTCGACTTCACCCATCCGAACTTCGGCGGCTACATGGGCATCCGCCCGCCGAAGGAATATTCCGACATGATGAAGAAGTCGGACCTGCTGGTCTCCTTGGGCGAGCGGCTGACCGATACCACCTCGCAGGCCTATACCTTCCCGAAGGCGCCGCAGCCGCAGCTGCCGCTGGTCCACATCTGGCCCGACGCCAATGAGATCGGCCGCGTCTGGCGTCCCGACCTTGGCATCGCCGCCGATCCTGACGCCATGGTATCGGCCCTTCTGGAATTGGAAGCGCCGAAGCATTCCAATGCCCGCCAGGAATGGATCAGCAGCCTCAATGAGCTGTACTGCAAGTTCATGAAGCACGAGTGGGAGCCGACCCCGGACGGCGTCAACTTCGCCGCCATCGTCTGCGGCGTCGACAAGTACCTGGCACCGGACGCGGCGATCAGCTCGGATGCCGGCAACTTCGGCAGCTATATCCACCGCTACACGACCTTCCGCTCGACCCACACCTTCCTGTCGTCGGTTCTCGGCGCCATGGGTTCGGGCGTGCCGATGGGCGTTGCCGCGGCGATGCGCGATCCCAGCCGCCAGGTGGTGATCTTCGTCGGCGACGGCGGCATCCTGATGACCGGCAACGAGCTGGCCACCGCGCGGCTCTACGGCGTCAACCCGATCATCATCCTGTCGGACAACGACAACTACAGCACCATCAACATGCATCACCACGTGCGCTATCCCGGCCACGTGGACGAGAAGGCGACCATCCTGAAGAACCCGGATTTCGTGAAGTGGGCGGAAGCCTTCGGCGCCAAAGCCTTCCTGATCAAGGAAGAGTCCGAGATCGATCCGGTCTTCAAGCAGGCCTTCGCGGTAAAGGGCCAACCGGTGCTGGTCCACGTCCGCTCGTCGTCGATCCAGATGAGCGCCTGGCGGCGCAAGCCCGCCGCCTGAACGGGAGAAATCCCGCCGGCGCCCCCCCCCTAATTTCGGGGGCGCCGGCGGCCTATCTCAGTCCCGACTTGCCGACCACAGGGTCCAGCGATCCTTTTCGACGACAGGCCGGCCCTTCGGAATTCTGTCGCCGATAAAGGCGATCAGCGTCTCCAACTCCGCATCGTCCAGTTCATGCAGGATCGACCGGCCGGTGCGCCCGCGCAGGTCGTCGGCCAGCCCGGTCCCGTCGCGATGGACCTGGCGCGTCTCCCACAACGTCGCGCCGCTCGGCGGCGGGAAGCCGCTGCGGACAAAAGCCTGAGCGACGGCAGCCGTCGTGGGCCGACGGCCGCGTTCGACGTCGAGCAGGCGCGGAAACCGTTCGAAGAGATAGCCTCGGATATGTTCTGGCGATCCCGGCAGTTCGACATCCTCCGGCGTCCGCTCCTGAATGATACAGAGGCCTGCCGGCACGAGCAGGCGATGCATCTCCGCCAAGCAGTCGTCCAGCCCGTCCAGGTGGTGAATCATGGCGCGCGAGAAGACGACGTCGGCACATCCGTCCGCCAAGCCGGTTGCCCGCGCATCGCCCTTCCGGAATGTCACGTTGGCACCGCTGTTCCGCTCCCGGGCCGCCGCCAGCATCTGTTCGGAAAAGTCGACGCCAACGACCGATGCCGCGTCGAGCCGGGCCCAGGCCGCCGTGTAAATACCGCCACCGCAACCGATGTCGACAACGCGCATACCCGTGGGATCGATCAACCCACGCATCGCATCCGGCCAATCGCCGGCAGCCTGCCGTCCCGCATAGGTATAGCGGTTGGCATGGGCGTGGAAATCGATGGCCATCGCAACCCTCCTGTCGGCAGACGGAGGCCAGCGTACCCGGAGCGTCGCTTGTTGTCAGCTTACCCAGCGACGCGCCAATTGCCGTCCGGCATGCGACAGGCCTGGCCGTAAAGTTGCTGTTCACGGCCGCCGATCCATCCCCAGGTCGTGTACTCGCGGCAATACTGCCCATCGAAGGCCTGATAGGTGCGGGTCGGCAGGATGGCATAGCCATACCCTGTGTAGGGATTGCGCCACTCGCTGCGAAAGCCGGTCCTACCGGTTTCCAGAATATAGGCCGCCTGGGCGTGATCGGTGCGATCCATGGTACTGCCGATCAGGCCGCCGACGACAACGACGGAAAGAGCACCCGGATAGACCGCCGGCGGATCGACCTCGTAGAAGGGGCGCGGATAGACGTAGCTATCTCGGTAATAGACGATGCGCGGCGCGGGTCGGATGACAATCAACGGGCTGTCATAGTGGTGACGGTCATGGTCGTGCGACCAATATCCGCCGAAATGGCCGTGCCGGTCATGGTCGTCGTATCCGCCACGATGGCGATTGTCGGCGACCTGAAACTCGCCTGCGGACGCGCGCTCCATTTTGCCGTCATGGCCGTCGAGGCTAGTGGAACCGGCACCAACCGGGAACGACGCGAGGACGGCCAGCAACAGCCCCGTCGATGCCAGAACGGACTTCCTGACCGGCCGCAACATGGATCTTCTCCCTGGTCGTGCAGAAGATTGCGATTGAACCATCCAGGCCCTGATCCCATGCTGAACGGTATGTTCATCTGTCGTTCAGCTAATCCGGTCATCCTTGGGCCGGGCCCCGTTCATCATCCGCTGCCAAGTCGAGGATAACCGAGGCATGCGCGCTTCGAGGCGGACAATCTATGCCGCAACGCGAACCTTCTCTGCCGCCCTGATCGGAGCGGCTGCACTCGCTTGCGTGCCGGCGATATCGAACATGGTTGTCATGGCTCAAGTTCCGAGCGAAATCGCGCCGGAAGAAATGCCCCCAAGCGAGCCCATCCTTCAACCCGAACAACCAGGGCTTCAGCCTGAACAACCGGGACTTCAACCTGAGCAGCCGAATTATCAGACTGAACCGCCCCTCGTTCAGCCCGAATCGGAGGACGGCATCCCGCCACGCCGGGAACATGACAGGGCCCGCGATGCCGTGCGCGAGGGGCAGGCCCTGCCGCTCGGCAACATCATCCGCGAACTCCAGCGCACCTGCCCCGGCACCTTCCTGAACGCCATCCTGGAAGATCGCGACGGTCGGCTGGTCTACCGCTTACAAACGCTGTCCACTGCGGGGCGGCGCCTGTTTACCATTGTCGATGCCGCGACCGGTGCGGTCGTTTCGGGCGGTTGCCGCTGACAGCGGCGCGGAGCAGCAAGATGCGCATACTGGTAATCGAAGACGATCCCAACCTGAACCGCCAGATTGCCGCCGCGCTGCGCGAGGCAAACTATACGGTGGACGTGGCCTTCGACGGCGAAGAAGGACAGTACCTGGGCGAAACGGAACCGTATGACGCTATCGTCCTCGATCTGGGCCTGCCGACTCTCGATGGGGTCAGCATCCTCAAATCCTGGCGCGGGGCTCAACGCACCATGCCCGTGCTCATCCTGACGGCGCGCGATGCCTGGTCGGAAAAGGTCGCGGGATTCGATGCCGGCGCCGACGATTATGTTATCAAGCCCTTCCGCATGGAGGAGGTGCTCGCCCGAGTGCGCGCCCTGATTCGTCGGTCCGCCGGCCACGCCGTGGCGGACCTTCGTAGCGGCAACGTCGTACTCGACACCCGCTCGGGACGGGTTACCGTCGGCGGAACGCCGATCAAGCTGACGTCTCACGAGTACAAGGTCCTGGCCTATCTGATGCATCATCAGGACAAGGTCGTCTCGCGTAGCGAACTGATCGAACACGTCTACGACCAGGATTTCGACCGAGACTCGAATACCATCGAGGTCTTCGTCGGCCGCCTCCGCCGCAAGGTGGGCGACGATCTGATCCAGACCGTGCGCGGCAGAGGCTATCGCCTTGCCGGTCAGGTACCGCCGACCCAAACGGGTTGACCCGCAAAGCCCATGCCGGCCCTAAATTCCATCGCCTTCCGACTGGTTGCGACTGCGGCCATATGGATAGCCATTGCTTTGGTTGCCGGCGGATTCCTATTGGCCAACTTGTTTCGCGAACCGTTGGAAGAAGCGTTCGAGCAACGCCTGCGCTTCATACTGCAAAGCTTGGTCTCGAATACGGAAATCGGCGGAAACGGCGAGGTCACCGATCCGATTTCGGTCAGCGAGCCGCGCTTTCTGACACAGTATTCCGGCCTCTATTGGCAAATCGGCAATGCCACCGACAATCGAATCCTCAGCCGCTCGCGCTCGATGTGGGACTTTGAATTGCCGGTGAGCCCGCCGCCGGCCAAGGCTTTGACGGAGAACCACTATTCCATCGACGGACCGCTCGGACAGAAACTGCGGGTCCTCGAGTTGTTCGTGACGGAAGAGGATGTGACCAGCACATTCGTTTTCGCCGTCGCCGCGGACATCGAAGAATTCCTGGTTGCCGTCGAAGCCTTCAATCGGACGCTGGTCTTCTCCCTCGGCGCCCTCGGGCTCGGCCTGTTGATTGCCGTTATCGCCCAGGTCTATTTCGGTCTATTGCCGCTACAACGCATTCGCAGCGCCCTGGCCGACGTGCGCGAAGGCCGGGCAGAACGTCTCGAAGG
>CANITX010000208.1 GCA_947470575.1 Rhodospirillales bacterium | reverse complement strand
TCACCGCGGAACGCCCGTCATCGAGGGCTGCAAAGGTCTTCTTCGCCTGCCCCAGCCACTGCTGGTAGGCCGCCTTGGACACCGCCTGTACGACGATCGGCATAAAGCCGTGATTAACTCCGCACAGTTCCGAGCACTGTCCGTAGAAGGTGCCTTCCCGCGTGATTTTCATCCAGCTTTCGTTGATACGCCCCGGCACCGTGTCCACCTTGTAGATCAACTGGGGCAGCGCCCAAGCATGGATGACATCGTTCGAGGTCATCAACACCCGGATATTGGTATCGACCGGTAGCACCACAGGATTGTCGACCGTCAGCAAACGGATCTGGCCCGGTTTCAGCTGGTCTTCCGGAACCAGGACGCTGTCGAAACCGAAACCGGCATTCTCATCGGGATACTCATACGACCAGTACCATTGGTTGCCGATAGCCTTAATCGTCACTTCCGGGTTATCGGTACGATCGAGGAAATAGACAAGCTTAAGCGACGGCACGGCGATCACGACCAGGATCAGCACCGGAATGACCGTCCACGCAATTTCCAGCAGCACATTGTGGGTGGTCTTCGTCGGCACCGGGTTCGCTTTCTCATTAAAGCGAACCATGACGATGATCAGCAACGCCAACACGAACAATGTGATCAAAGTAATGATGATCAACAGGAAGTTATGCATCCAGGCGATTTCCGCCATCGACGTGGATGCCGGTTCCGACATGCCCAACTGCCACGGCTTTGCAAGTTCGGCCTGCGCGCCACTGACCAGAAAACCAGCGGCCAGAAACATGCCCGTTACCGCCAAAGCGGCAATTCTGCCCAATATGTGCATCGTTTCCTTCGTCCAAACAGTTCCGTCGATGAACGGGGCATCCTTCGTCGCGCTTCGTCACGCGCCTGTGGCATGAGCCCTTTCGGCCCCCGACCCCCGCGTATGGATCGAGGGTTAGCTAGCACATCGTCGGCAATATGCCAAAGCGTTTTCTGGCCGGATTCCGCGGGAGAGTTGGAACGGGGAACGTTGCTGGCCTTGTCGGAATCCCTGTCAAAACGCGCCTTGCCTTTCTTCATCCCCCACACGATGATGCGGCCCCGTCGGCGGCAGCCGGGACAATCTGCCTGGAACCATCGTTGCGGCGCGCTTCGCCGGACCCGTGGCGGCAAGCGTGCGGCCCCCGACGAGGCCTTAAATCTCGCGAAAAACTGGATTGCCGCGATGAAAGTCAACAAGTGGGTTCTGGCTGCTATCCTGTTCCTGCTTTCGGCCGGCATGTATGCCGGCATCATCTTCAAGATGTCCTGAGCCCTAGGGCATTAGGTTTGTCCCCAGGCACCGGAACCGTCAGCGACTGCCCATGATTGCCATCGAGGACCTTCCCCACGTCAATGCGGCGCTGAATGCCCTATCCAGCGTCTTCCTGATTGCCGGCTATATCGCCATCCGCAAGGGACAGCGCACGCGCCACCGCGTCTGCATGTTGGTGGCCGCCTGCGTTTCGGCACTCTTCCTGGTCAGCTATTTAACCTATCATTTTAATAGCGGCCTGGCCCGTTTCGGTGGGGAAGGTGCCATTCGCACCTTTTACTTCGCATTTCTCATCGCCCATGTGGCCATCGCTGCGGCAATCACGCCATTGGTGCCGATCACCCTGTTCCGCGCGCTGAGCAGCCGCTTCGATCGGCACCGGCGAATCGCCCGCTGGACGCTGCCGCTGTGGCTCTACGTCACGGTTTCCGGGGTCGTCGTCTACGTCATGGCCATCCATTTGTACCCATGGACCCCGGCGTGAAGCGGGACGCGGCCCTCCATCTCGATGCGGCCGCGCGCTGGGAATCCTGGAACTGGGCAGCTCTGGCTCTGGCTTCCTTGGCCTTGGCCGGACTGTTTGCCTTGCTCCTGGCCTTATCACGCGCGCCGCTTGTCCAAGACATCGTGCCCTGGCCCTTGGAGTTCTTTCGCAAGGCGCTGGTCATCCACGTCGTCTTTGCCTTTGTCGTCTGGTTCCTGTCGGTTTTCGCGGCGCTCTGCCACCTGGCCGTCGTCCAGGCCTCGGGCGGCCAGCCACGCCTGAACCGTCTTGGCGGACTGGCCCTCGCCTGCTGCGCCGTCGCCTTCCTGTTACTCCTGGCGCCAGGCCTAATGGACCGGGGCCAGCCGACGCTAAACAACTACGTGCCGGTCATCATCGATCCGCTTTATTACGCCGGCCTGGCGGTGCTGGCTTCGGGGCTTGGCCTCGCCGTCGTTCGCCTGCTCGTCAACCTAAACCTCGCCGCTTTCCGCCAACCCCTCGTCGCCGGAATGACGGCGGGCGGCCTGCTGTTCGCCATCGCCTTGCTATGCGTGCTGCTGGCCTGGCACGCCCTGAACGGCAGGACGCCGGACCACGCCTTCAACGAAGATCTGTTCTGGGGCGCCGGGCACGTGCTGCAGTTCCTCAATTCAGTGCTGTTGGTCACTGCCTGGCAGGTCTTGGCGACCGATTCGCTTGGCCGGCCGGCGTTGCGGCCGGGCCTGTTCGCCGCAACGGTCGGCATGTTGGCGCTCGCCGGCGCCATGGCACCGATCTTTTATGTGCTCTTTCCCGCCTTTTCGGCGGACCAGCGCGATGCCTTCACCGGCCTGCAATACCTGCTGGCGCCGCCCACGCTGACGATCGGCATCGGCATCGCCGCCGCCATCGCCGCCCATCGCAAGGCCAACCGCCGTTTGCCATGGGGCGATCCCGGCTTCCTCGGCCTGATCCTGTCGCTGGCGGTATTCGCCCTGGGCGGCGCGCTTGGCCTGTTCGTCGACGGCGCCGACACCCGCACGCCAGCGCACTACCACGCCGTCATCGTCGGCATCATCCTGGCGCTGATCGGCCTGTTCCACCGTTGGTTCCTGCCGCTGATCGGCCGGCCGATGGGAAGCGGCCGGCCGATTCGCGTCCAGATCTGGCTGCTCGCAACTGGCCAGGCCACCGCCTGCCTTGGCCTGTTCTGGGCTGGCGGCTATGGCGCTCCCCGCAAGATGGCCGGCGCCGAACAGGGGTTGGACGGTATTGCCCAGGTCGGCGGTATGGCGATGAACGGCCTCGGCGGCATCGTTGCCGTCATCGGCGGCCTAATGTTCATCTGGACGGCGGGGCGTGCGTTGATGCAGAAAGACCCTGAACCGCGCGGGCGGAAAGCGTAGAATGTTGCCCGGGAGTATGTTGCGGACATGAAAGCTATGCGTTCCACGGCTTCGTTGATCGGTGCCCCGATAGCAGAGGTCCAGCCGCGAACCTACCGTTCGCGGATCGCCGACTATGCCGTCATCCTCAAGCCCCGTGTGATGTCGTTGGTGGTCTTCACCGCCCTGGTCGGCCTGCTACTGGCCCCGGGCGGCATCGATCCCTGGACCGGAATCATCGCGGTGGCCTGCATCGCCATCGGCGCCGGCGCTTCGGGCGCCATTAACATGTGGTATGACCGCGACATCGACCAGCTGATGGCGCGCACCATGAACCGGCCGATCCCGGCAGCGCGCATGAATCCGGTGGAAGCCTTGGTCTTCGGCAGTGTGCTCGCCATCGGTTCGGTGGCCGTCATGGCGCTAACGGTGAACCTGCCGGCCGCCGCGCTGCTGGCGCTCACCATCCTCTATTACGTCTTCATCTATACGATGTGGCTGAAGCGGCGCACCCCGCAGAACATCGTCATCGGCGGCGCCGCCGGCGCCTTTCCGCCGATGATCGGTTGGGCCGCGGTCACCGGCGGTATCGATGCGCATTCCCTCGCGCTGTTCGCCATCATCTTCCTGTGGACGCCGCCCCATTCATGGGCGCTGGCGCTGTTCACCAACCCGGACTACGCACGGGCCGGCGTACCGATGTTGCCCGTAGTGGCCGGCGAGCCGGAAACCCGCCGCCAGATCGTCATCTATTCTCTATTGCTGGTCGCAGCCAGCCTGGCGCCCGTGGCGCTCGGCCTGTCGGGCCTGCCCTATGGCCTGTCGGCCACGATCCTTGGCGCGCTTTTCCTGCTGCGCGCCTGGACGTTGAAGCGTGAGGCGACACGACAGGCGGCACGTGGCCTGTTCGTCTTCTCGATTCTATACTTGTTTCTCATCTTCGCCACCCTGCTGGCGGATCGGGTCGTCCTCGGACTGCTCTGACCAACGGACATTTTCCATGACGGCAACGGCCTACGTCCGGCTGGAGGAGCGCTTCAAGCGCATCGCCGCCTTGGACGACGCACGCGGCATGCTCGGCTGGGACCAGGCGACGATGATGCCGACCGGCGGCGCCGAAGCGCGCGGCGAGCAGATTGCCGCCATCTCGGCGGTGAGCCACGGCATCTTGACGGCGCCGCAGACCGGCGATCTTCTGGAGCGAGCCGCCGCCGAGGCCCATCGCCTCGACCCATGGCAAGCCGCCAATCTGGCCGAGATGAAGCGCCGCTGGCGCCACGCCACGGCGCTCGACGAAGACCTGGTGATCGCCTTGAGCCGCGCCGGTTCGGCCTGCGAAGCGGCCTGGCGACCGGCCCGGACAGCCGCCGACTTCGCCGCCGTCCTGCCGCAACTGGAAACCCTGCTCGATCTCGTCCGCCAAGCGGCGGCGGCCAAGGCGCAGGCGCTCGGCCTCACCCCTTACGATGCCCTGCTCGACCAGTACGAACCGGGTGGGCGCGCCGCCGATATCGAACCGGTCTTCGCCGAACTGGCAGGCTTTCTGCCCGATTTCCTCGGCCGTGCGACAGAGCGCCAGAACAGCCGGCCGGCGCCTCTGCCGATCCCCGACAGGGTGCCAACGGAACGCCAGTATGCCCTCTGCCGGCATTTCATGGGCATCGTCGGTTTTGACTTCGACCACGGCCGGCTTGACGTCAGTTCGCATCCCTTCAGCGGCGGCGTGCCCGAGGACCAGCGCATCACCACCCGCTACAACGAATCCGACCCGCTGTCCGGCTTCATGGCCGTGCTGCACGAATCCGGTCATGCGATGTACGAACGTGGCCTGCCGGCAAAATGGCGCGGCCTGCCGGTGGGCGAGGCGCGCGGCATGAGCCTGCATGAAAGCCAGTCGCTTTTGATCGAGATGCAGGTCGCCCGTTCGCGCCCCTTCCTCGACTTCGCTGCCCCGATCATTGCCGACATGCTCGGCGGCAAGGGACCAGCCTGGACCCCGGACAACCTGCACGCCCTGGTCACCCGCGTCGCGCCTGGCTTCATCCGGGTCGAGGCCGACGAGGTGACCTATCCGGCGCATGTCGTGCTGCGCTTCGAATTGGAGCGCGCCATGGTTGGCGGCCAGTTGCAGGCGCGCGACCTGCCGGGCGCCTGGAACGACGGCTTCAAGAAGTTGATGGGCCTCGAAGTGCCCGACGACCGGTTGGGCTGCCTGCAGGACATCCACTGGTACGATGGCGCCTTCGGC
>CANITX010000207.1 GCA_947470575.1 Rhodospirillales bacterium | reverse complement strand
GGCCAGTGAAGGCGGTATGCTGCGCCTCCGTCATTGGCTGTTCGCGAAAAATAAGGACTAAATACTTGTGCCAGGCATCGATCAGTTCCTTGACGGATGCTGCTTCGAGCGGCTGGCGAATATCCACCCCGCGAACTTCAGCGCCCAGCGCCGCTCCTTTCGGCACGACTTCCATGGTGATGCTCTCCCGTATTCCAAGGACCGCTGTGCGGCTCCCGATTGCATCGGAAGGTAGCTAAAAACAGGTGAGCCGGGAAGGCGAAAGCACGGACGGAGCTTTTGAGAGAAATATCAAAAGTCACAAGCTCCACGGACGTGCGCCGTGGAATTCTCTGCGTGAACACCTTGACTTAGCATCTCCAAGCAAAACACGGTATAAGCGATGAAAGGTCGATTTTCCGACCTAAGGCCGAGGTCCTGAGCCTCGCTCGGCCTTCTGGGTCGTTCCGGAGGACAGGCGGTTTGGGCGATCGATGATAGGGAATCTGCTTCTATCGACCACCTTGGTCTGCTCCACGGTCGTCGTTCACTTTCTCGGCCTTTTGCTGTTGCTGCGTATCCTGCGATACCGCGCCCGGCACTTTTTTCGACATGAGAGCACGCTTCTGCAAGGCGCCCTAATTCTGTTCGTCGTGCTCGGCATTGTCGTCATCCATACGGTCGAAATTTGGCTTTATGCCGTTACTTACCTTTTGATCGGGGCGCTCGACGACCTGGGGTCGGCGCTCTATTTTTCAACGGTAACCTTCGCCTCACTAGGATATGGCGACATCACGCTGAGCAAGTCCTGGCGCCTCTTCGGGTCGATCGAGGCGGCAAACGGTTTGATTCTGTTTGCCTGGTCCACCGCTTTCCTTTTTTCCGTCACAAGCCGGTTGCGGACTCTTGAGCACGATTGGCTCGAACGGAAGGAATAACGAACCATATTCCACTGGCCGTGAGCCGCGCTCATCCCTGCTATTTGCCGCTTCCGACCCAAATGCTAATTTGAAATGAGGCGTGATAAGCTGCTCAAGACCTTGGAACAGGAGAGCTTCCCATGTTTTTTGCGAAACGTTCATTGGCTGCGATCGCCGTAGCCGTCAGCCTTTCCACCGCCCCATGGGGCTCGAATGCGGCCGAATTCATCAATGTTCTTACGGGAGGTCAGTCTGGCGTTTACTACCCCTTGGGTGTGGCGATCGAAAAGTTGATCGCCGGCAACCTCAAGGACGCCCGACCTTCAACCCAGGCCACCAAGGCGTCAGTCGAGAATCTGCAGCTGGTCGACAGCGGCAAGGGCGAGATCGCCTTCACGCTGGGCGATTCCCTGCAATTCGCATGGGAGGGTAATGAGGAAGCCGGCTTCCCCAAGCCGCTGAAGAACCTGCGCGCTATCGCCGCCATCTATCCGAACTTCGTGCAGATCGTCGCTTCGAAGGAGTCGGGCATCAAGTCGCTCTCCGACCTGAAGGGCAAGCGACTGTCGGTTGGCGCGCCGCGTTCGGGCACCGAGCTCAACACGCGGGCGATCCTCGCCGCCGCGGGCATGAGCTACAAGGATTTGGGCAAGGTCGAATACCTGCCGTTCGCCGAGTCGGTCGATCTCATCAAGAACCGCCAGCTCGACGCAACGCTGCAATCGGCCGGTTTGGGCGTGTCTTCGATCCGCGATCTTGCCACTTCTCTCGACATCGTCGTCGTCGAGGTGCCAGCCGCCATTGTCGGCAAAGTCGGTTCGCCCTATGTGGCGGGCATTATCCCGGCCAAGACCTATCAGGGTCAGGAACAGGATGCCGCGACCGCGCTCATTCCCAACTATCTCGTCACCCGGGCCGATCTGTCCGCCGATACTGTCTATGCCATGACCAAGGCGATTTTCGACAATCTGCCGGCCCTGGTCGCCGCCCATGCGGCGGCAAAGGATATCGTACTGGAAAACACGCCCAAAAACTTGCCGATCCCGATTCACCCTGGCGCCGAGAAATACTTCAAAGAAAAGAAGTTGATGTAACCTGATCGTGGCAGCCACCGCCGGACCGGCCGAGCTCCAAGATTTCTCCTGGGGCTCGCGACCGGGCGCATTGCTTCTGATGGGGATCGCCATCGCGTTTTCGGTGTTCCAAATTTGGGCCACCGCCTACGCTGCGATCCCATCGCAGATCGTGCGCTCCGTTCACGTCGGGTTCCTTGTTCTCTTGGCTTGCGGGTTGCTGGCCAACGCACAGCCGCAGCGGCAGGGACGGGCGTTCGCGCTCGTCGTTATCGGCCTCCTCGGATTTGCGCTCGCCTTCTATCACTGGGCTTTTTATAGCGAGATTATCGTTCAGTCCGAGGTTTCGCCGCGCGACATGGCCGTCGGCACTGTCGTCGTTGCCACGCTATTCATTGCAAGCTGGCTGGTCATGGGGCCAGCCTTGCCGATCCTCTGCGGCATTTTTCTATTGTATGGCCTTTACGGTCATCTGTTGCCCGGCGTCCTGGCGCATCGGCCCTATGGTTACGATCAGATCGTCGACGCCTTATTTCTCGGTACGGAAGGAATCTATGGCCTGCCGACCTATGTATCGGCGACCTATATTTTCATATTCATCGTATTCGCCTCCTTCCTCGAACGGTCGGGCATGATCGACCTGTTCAACGACGTCGCCATGGGAGCTGTCGGCCATGCGCAAGGCGGACCGGCGAAGGTGTGCATCGTCTCGTCAGCCCTGATGGGAACGATCAACGGTTCCGGTATCGCCAATGTGGTCGCATCGGGCCAATTCACCATTCCATTGATGAAACGCTATGGATTTACCTCAGCTTTTGCAGGCGGCGTCGAGGCGACCTCCTCCATGGGCGGACAAATCATGCCGCCCATCATGGGGGCTGTTGCCTTCATCATGGCCGAGACCATTGGCGTACCTTATGCCCAGATCGCCTGGGCGGCGATCGTACCGGCATTGCTGTATTTCGCCACGTCATACATCATCGTTCATCTGGAAGCAGGCAAGTTAGGCCTGACCGGCATGCCCCGGTCCGAGTTGCCCGACTGGATCGCCGTGTTGCGCCGAAAATGGTACCTGTGTCTGCCATTGGCAGTGCTGCTGTATCTTATGTTCGGCGGCTATACGGCTTTGTTTGCCGGTATCGTCAGCATGGCGCTGACCATCTTACTGATCCTTGGCGGTCCTGTAGCAACTCACATCGGGCCCCGTGTCGCGCGCTACATCTTCTGGATTGGACTCGGCGCCTCGACGGGCCTGTTTATCGAATACGGCATCGATGCGCTGGTGATGCTGGTCGCCATCATGGTCGCCGTCAATTTGTTCACCAAGGGTGGAAGGGCAACGGTTGAAAGTTGCATCGTTGGATTGGCCGAGGGTGCACGCAACATGCTCACGGTCGGTCTGGCCTGCGCCCTGGTCGGGATCCTAACGGGCGTGCTGGCGCTGACCGGGACGGCAACGTCATTCTCACGCATCGTTGTCGAGATCGGGCAGGGATCGCTGTTTCTTTCCCTGCTGCTGACGATGATCACCTCGCTGGTGCTGGGCACCGGGTTGCCGACCATTCCGTCCTATATCATCACCGCTTCCATCGCCGGGCCCGCCTTGTTGGAATTGGGTGTGCCGCTGATCGTCAGTCACATGTTCGTTTTCTATTTCGGCATCATGGCAGACCTGACCCCGCCGGTCGCGCTTGCCGCCTTTGCCGCCGCCCCGATGGCCAAGGAGACCGGCATGAAAATCAGCTGGCAGGCGACCCGCATCGCTTTGGCCGGCTATGTGGTCCCCTTCATGGCCGTCTATGGACCGGCCCTAATGCTGCAGCCGGGCGATCCGCTTTCCGACTCGATCGGCTTTTGGCCGACGGCAGCCTACCGTTTTGCCATGGCATCGTTAGCTATCGTGCTGTGGGCATCTACGACTGTCGGCTATTTAGCCGGACGGTTGAATTGGTTCGAACGCCTCTGGGCCTTTGGTGCGGCAACCCTGCTGGTCGCGGCGGTGCCGTGGAGCGATGCGGCCGGTATGGCGGGCAGCCTGCTGCTATTCGCCTGGATCTGGTTGCGCCAACGCCGCATGGCGCGTGCCTAGTCCGTGGCGCTATGCCTTACCGGTGCGGGTCTTAGCCTACATTTGGGCCTAACCGCCTTTACGCTGGCTTGGACCCATACGGTCGAAAGGACGGCCTGGGAAGAAGATTGGCGCGTCGAAGCGGATACCTTGGTATTGACCCAGTCGCGCATCAAAGGCTCGGGCGCCGGTATGGATCCTCCACCCCATGCGACGCGAATCGACGGCTGGTTCGCCTGGGCGCCATCAGACCCAAGACGATCCTTCATCGCTATCCGCCGAGCGCCCGGCATAGATGACTGGCAGCTCTGCCCCGTAGGCATGGGATGCAAGCTGATTGGCGAATTGTTGAGCCCCGACGCCGACCCCGTGACGCTAACCTCATGTCCGTGATAGAGAGGGAGATGAGGCACACAGTCGGCTGGAGTCCCGCCGACAAGGCAACCTAAAAGCCAAAGCTTGGTTCATCGGGGAGAACGCATATGGCCGTCATTATGGGATCGGGCGAGTACACCTTCGAGCTTGTCGAGGGCTGGGGGAAATTGCCGGACGGCGACGATTGGGACTTCAAGGACGTTGCTGCCGTGGCGGTCGATGCCAAGGATCAAGTCTACGTTTTCAACCGCGGTCCGCACCCGATGATCGTCTTCGACCGGGAGGGAAATTTCCTGCGGTCCTGGGGCGAGAACCTGTTCAAAAAGGCCCATGGCATCCACATCGCCAACGATGGCATGCTCTATTGCACCGACGAAGGCGACGACTGCATCAAGAAATGCACACCGGATGGCAAGATGGTGTTGCAGATCGGCGTTCCGGGCAAACGCGCGCCTTATATGAGCGGCGAGCCGTTTCACCGCTGTACCCATACGGCGCTGTCACCGAATGGCGATATTTTCGTCTCCGACGGCTACGGCAACGCCAAAGTTCACAAATACGCGCCGGACGGACGGCCGATCATGAACTGGGGCGAGCCCGGTTCCGATCCCGGACAGTTCAATCTGGTGCACAACATCTGCTGCGACCCGGACGGCTGGGTCTATGTCGCCGACCGGGAAAACCATCGCGTCCAGATTTTCGATGTGAATGGCAAGTACGAGACCCAGTGGAATAATCTGCACCGGCCATCGGCGCTTTACACGATGCCCGGCCGTTGCCCGGTCTGCTACATCGGCGAGATCGGTCCGGCCATGCGGGTCAACATCCGCACGCCCAATCTGGGAGCCCGCATCAGCATCGTCACCCATGAAGGTAAGCTTCTGGGACGCGTCGGCGCCGCCACCCCAGGCTATGCGCCCGGCCAGTTCATGTCGCCGCACGGTTTGGCGGTGGACTCGCATGGCGATCTGTATGTCGGTGAAGTCGGCGTTACCGCCTGGCCGCGCTTCAACCCGGACGAACCCCCGCCGCGGCGGCTGCGCACATTGCAGAAGCTGAGGCGGATCAAGTCATAAAGAGAATACGATTCGCCG
>CANITX010000206.1 GCA_947470575.1 Rhodospirillales bacterium | reverse complement strand
TCCCTGTCCCTCTCCCTCGTGGGGGGAGGGGGACAGGGAGAGGGGGCTCGCGACGGGTTTCTGACGGAAGGACGACGGACATGACGGCGACGGTTTTCATAGATGGCGAGGCGGGCACCACCGGTTTGCAGATTTTGGAACGGCTGAACGCGCGCAAGGACGTGCGCCTGCTGCGCCTGAACGATGCCGAACGCAAGGACGCCCAGCGCCGCGCCGCCATGCTAAACGAAGCTGATCTGTCGATCCTCTGCCTGCCCGACGACGCGGCGAAGGAGGCGGTGGCCATGGTCGAGTCGCCCCAGGCCCGCATCGTCGATGCTTCGACCGCGCACCGCACGGCGCCCGGCTGGGTCTACGGCTTTCCCGAATACGAGGCGGCGCATGCGGCAAGGATCAAGGCGGCGACGCGGGTATCGAACACCGGGTGTTACGCGGTCGGTTTCGTTTCGCTGGTCTATCCGCTGGTGGCCGCCGGGCTGCTGCCGGTGGCGCATGCGACGACGGTCAACGCCGTGTCAGGCTACAGCGGGGGTGGCAAGAGCTTGATCGCCGCCTTCGAGGACCCCCAGGCGGCCAATGCCACGGCCAGCAACTTCTATCTCTATGCCTTGGGCCTGGAGCACAAGCACGTCGAGGAAATGCGCGTGCATGGCGGGCTCAACAACCGGCCGCTGTTCGTGCCCTCGGTCGGGCGCTTCGCCCAGGGCATGATCGTTGCCGTGCCGTTGCAGCTATGGGCGTTGCCGGGATCGCCGAAGCCGGACCGGCTGCACGCCTGCCTAGCAGACCATTACGCCGCATATCCGGAAAAGGGCGGCCGGGTGACGGTGGCCTCGCCAGTCGAGACGGCCAAGGTCAAGGACAAGCTCGACGCCGAGGCGCTCAGCGGGAGCGACGGCATGACGCTGCACGTTTTCGGCAACGCGGCGCGCGGCCAGGCGGTGCTCTGCGCCGTGCTCGACAACCTGGGCAAGGGCGCGGCTGGGCAGGCGGTGCAGAACATGGAGTTAATGCTGGGGCTGGGGTGAGGGATCGTTGCCGGCAGTGAAGATGTTGCGTTCGGTGTTCCGTTTCTGGAATCCAAAGGACATGTCATGGCAAAAAACACGATCTGCATCTGGTACGACAAGGACGCCGAGGCGGCGGCCCGCTTCTATGCAAAAACCTTTCCCGACAGCCGTGTGACGGGCTTCTACAAGGCGCCCAGCGATTACCCGTCGGGCAAGCAGGGCGACGTGCTGACGGTCGAATTCACCGTTGTCGGCGTTCCTTGCCTCGGCATCAACGGCGGCCCCGCGTTCAAGCATACCGAGGCCTTCTCGTTCCAGATCGCCACCGACGACCAGGAGGAGACCGACCGCTATTGGAACGCCATCGTCGGCAATGGCGGCCAGGAGAGCGAATGTGGCTGGTGCAAGGACAGGTGGGGTATCTCCTGGCAGATCACGCCGCGCGTGCTGATGGAGGCGCTGGCCGCCGGCGGCGCCGAGGCCAAGCGCGCCTTCGATGCGATGATGGGCATGCAGAAGATCGACGTCGCCAAGATCGAGGCGGCCCGACGCGGCTGAGGTCGCCGGCATCTCCATCAAGTTACCGGTCGTCGGCACGAACCCTAACGGTTCCGCATGCCTTGTGCCGTTGCAGTTGTGGGTGCTGCCGGGACCGGTGACGCCGGCCCTGCTGCTCGCCGGCATCGCCGATCATGACGCCACCTATCCGATTAAGGGCATTCCCCTCTGAGACGGCCAAGGCGAAGGACAAGCTCGACGCCGAGGCGCTGGCGGGAGGGCGGGGCGGTAAGGATCGCCTATTCTTCGGACGCTGAAAATTTAGCTAACGGAGTCCGATGCCAAATCCATATAATCTCGATAATTGGCGAATGCCTCAAAAAAAATCGCCTCGCGAAACAATAAATACCGACAGGAGGGCGACGTGTTTGAGAAAAGTATTTCTTTGAATAAATCTATGGCGATCGCGGCCGTTCTGCCGGCGGTCTTGATGTCGTCCGCGCTCTGTGGCCAGGCATGGGCCCAGGCGACGCCGAACGACAAATGGGTAACGGTGGTCGTGTCGACCGAGCCGACCGACCTTGACGGTTGCCAGTCGCGCCGGGATTTCCAGGGCCGCGTGGTCAAGCAGAACATCGTCGAAACGCTGGTGCAAACCGACCCGAAGAACAACTACGCGCTGATGCCCCGACTCGCTACCTCTTGGGAGCGGTCGGACGATACGACCTGGCGCTTTAAGCTGCGCCCGAACGTCAAGTTCCACGACGGTGCAGCCTTCGACGCCAAGGCCGTGCAGAATTCCATCAAGCGGACAACGTCCCAGCCCTATTGCTCCGACAAGGCGTTGTTGCAAGGCTTCACCATGGAAAGCACGGTCATCGACGACCACACCATCGAATTCAAGACGTCGCGGCCGGAGCCGATGCTGCCGCTGCGCTTCTCGGGCGTATCCATCGTCAGCCCAAACACCACTTTCGACAAGATCAGCCTGGCGCCCGTCGGCACCGGCCCCTTCGTCTTCGACAAATGGACGGCGGGCCAGCAGATCACGCTGAAGCGTAACGACGCCTATTGGGGCAAGAAGCCGACGACGGAGGGCGCACGCTACCTGTGGCGCGCCGAATCGGCGGTACGCGCCTCGATGGTCAGGATCGGCGAGGCTGACATCGCGGTCGAGGTCAACCAGCAGGACAGCATCGAGCGCGAGACCGACCCCGCCCGCATCAAGTCGAAGAGCTACACGACCGTCAACGGCACCTTCTTCCTGCGCCTCGACAGCAGCCAGGCGCCGCTCAACGACCGCCGGGTGCGGCTCGCCATGAACCACGCCATCGACGGCACCTCCTTCATCGGCACCGTGCTGCCGAAGGAAGCGAAGCCGGCGACGCAGATCGTCGTGCCCGACATCCCCGGCCACAACTTCGAGATCGACAAGCGCCGCTATGCCTACGACCCCGCCAAGGCCCGCCAGCTTCTCGCCCAGGCCAAGGCCGACGGCGTGCCCATCGACAAGGAGATCATGCTGTTCAGCTATCCGGCGGTGATGGCGAGCGCTACGGAGCTGATGGAAGCCTACCACGCGCAATTCAAGGCCGTCGGTCTGAATATGAAGCTGCAGGCGCTGGAAGCCGGCGAATACGCCAAGTACAACACCCGGCCGTTCCCGGATCCCCGCCCCGTCCACGTCCTGCAGACGCTACACGACAACATCACCGGCGATCCCCTGCTCAGCCTGACGACCCGCTACACCTGCAAGGGCAACAACTCGGTGTTCTGCGACGACGACATCGAGAAGCGGGTGCAGAAAGCGGCCAGCCTCGAAGGCCCGCCGCGCGTCAAGGAGGTCGAAGAGATCTTCCGCATCCTGCACGAGGATATCGTCGCCGACGTCGTGCTTTACCACATGGTGGCCTTCACCATGGTCAACAACCGGGTCAAGTTCGTGCCCGACCTGACGGTGAGCGCCGAGGTCCGTCTGGAGGAAATTCTGTTCCAGTGAGGATGCGAGAGCAGTCGCGTACAAGGAGGGTGCGATGAACATCATCAGCAGAACGAGCAACAGCTCACCGGACCAGGGCTCGGCGATGAAGATCACCAAGCTGTCCCCGCATGTCGGCGCCGAGGTGACGGGCATCGATCTGCGCCAGCCGGTGGACGAGGCGACGCGCCGACGCCTTTACGATGCGTTGGTCGAACACATCGCGCTGGTCATCCGCGACCAGGACTTCACCCCGGCCGATTTCCTGGCCGCGGCCAAGCTGTTCGGCGTGCCCGAGCTGGAAACCAAGCAGAAGCAGGTGTCGCCAGACGCGCCTGGGGTCTTCCAGCTTTCCAGCCGCGACCTGGACAAGAACGGCGTGCGCAAGCGGACCGGCGCATTCTGGCACACGGATGCCACGCAGAAGCCCTGCCCGCCGAAGTTCACCACGCTCTTTCCGGTCGAGCTGCCAAAGGCGGGCACGCAGACGTCGTTGGCCAACATGCGGGCCGGCTACGGGACGCTGCCCGAAGTCGAAAAGCGGCGCCTCGCCACCATGAAGACAGTCAACATCCTGGTCGGCAAGGTGCCGGCCAGCAATCCCGACCTATACGGCGGCACCAAGGACCTGGCGATCAACCAGCAGGGGATGACGCCGGCCATCCATCCGCTGGTGCGCGTCCATCCCGAGGACGGCCACAAGGTTCTCTACTTCAATCCGATCAAGATCGAGAACATCGTCGGCATGACACCGGAAGACAGCCACGGCTATCTCGACCGACTCCTCGAATTGGCCCTGAAGCCCGAGTTCATCTACCACCACGATTGGAAGAAGGGCGACATGCTGATCTGGGACAATCGCTCGGCGATGCACCGGGCCGGCCACCGGGAGGGCGACGACTACGACGAAGACGATCATCGCACCTTCAACCGGGTCACCCTGCAAGGGCCGTGAGAAGGGCCTGTTGTATCTGCGTCTCAGCCCATCGGCTCGTCGCCCGCAACCAACGTGGCTGACCATCCATCGAGAAAGCGAACTCCATGAACAACCTGTCCAGGCCGACAAGCGACGTTTCCAGGATCGCGACCACCTACGAGACCGACGGCTATTTTTCCCCCTATGACGTCACAAGCGAGCGGGAAGCCGCCGAGCTGCGGGCCGATCTGGAGGCTGCGGAAGGTGAACTCGCCCACGACCGTTCCTTGCTGTCGATGCTGCGCGGCTATCCGGCCCGGTTGCTGCCTAGTTTCGACCGGCTGATCCGCAACCCACGCCTGCTGGCGGTGGCAACGAAGCTCCTCGGCCCCGACCTGCTGGTGTGGGGCAGTGGCTTGTTCATCAAGGAGCCCAACACCAAAAGCTTCGTGAGCTGGCACCAGGACCTGAACTACTGGGGCCTGAACACCGATCAGGAAGTCACCGCTTGGTTCGCCCTGACGCCCGCCACGGTGGAGAACGGCTGCATGCGCTTCGTGCCGGGCAGCCACAAGAAAAAAAGCGTGCCGCACGCCGACTCCTTCGCGGCGGACAACCTGCTGAGCCGGGGTCAGGAAATCGCCGTCGAGGTGGATGAGGCGAGCGCGGTGGACGTGGTGCTGAGGGCGGGTCAGGCCTCGTTTCATCATGGGCATATGTTCCATGCGTCGGGGCCGAACAGCACCGGCGACCGGCGTATCGGCGTCGCCATCCGCTACATCGCCACATCGGTGAAGCAGGCGACGGGTGAGAAGCTGATCCTGTCGCAGGTCAGCGGCAAGGACGACTACGGCCATTACCAGATCGCGCCGCCGCCTGCCGGGCGGTTGCTGCAGGAGGACTTCGACCGCATCCGCTACAACAACAACGCCAAGCGCGACATCCTTTATAAGGGCGTGCAGCCCGAACGGATCCGAAAAAACCGATAGGTCGGCCGTTCGCCGTACCGCCGCGCGTGCCGGAAGGGAAGTCGCGATGCCGACCGCACTTCTGAAGAAGCACAAGGACGCCCTGCGTCTTTGCGAGGAACAGCGCAGGGCGGCGATGCTGGCGGGTAATCCGGACATGATCCGGCCG